>JACMLN010000054.1 GCA_014379585.1 Gloeobacterales cyanobacterium ES-bin-313
ATCGTGAAATAGCCTTTGCCTGGTAGGGCTTTTTGAATATCGGCCAGAGAGGAAATTTTGGCAGGGACAAAACCGTTTTCCCAGAGGGTGCCGCCGCTGGTTAAGAAGTAGAGTTCGTTGAAGAGGGCTTGCTTGTACCACGCGGGCAACGTCGCATCTTGAAGAATTGGATTCTGCCATTTTTGGATCTGGTCGTCCCAGTTGGTGTATTCAGCGAGGGCGGTCGTTGCGATCTTCCAGGCATTGCGACCTGTCTTGCCGAAATATTTGGTGTAGTAACGGTAGCGCCGTGCCCCCGGTGCAAATTCCATGATCGGCAGATCCCAGGCCAAAACCACAGGAACGATGCGCTGTTCTCCGGGTTGCAGGGTGAAGCGAATGGCGATCGCTCCAGCAAGGCGTTCCCCTTGAGCCGCAGGGCGGATATTGGTCGCTTCTGAAAGTTTGCCTGTGGTCGAAAAAGGTCTCCAGACCGCTTCGCCATTGCCAGCTGGGTCGAAGCGTCCATGCAAAGAAATTTCGACCCCGGCTTCTTGGCGCGCCGCGATCACGAACTGCCCGTCTGCCTCTTCTTTGACGAAGGGAATTTCGCTCACGGCTGGGCCATCGGAACCACTGGACCGGCTCATGATCAGGCCACGGGCATTCCCTTCTTCGCGGGGAACGTTGTAGTTGCCTTTGCTCACACCCCAAAAAGGCTCGTACTCGTAGATCGGGGTGTCGTCTTCGGGGCGAATTTTGAGGGGTTGGCCTTTGAACTTGTTCGTAAACCAACCGACCATATTCTCCCAACTGACCAAAATGCTGAGTGTGATCGGCTTATCAGTGGGATTGTAGGCGGTGTACTCGAAGATGGCGACAGGGTAGCTGGTCTCTTTGTAGTTGTTGGGGATGATCGGTGAGAACTGCTTGACTTGGACGTAGCTACGGAAAAAGCCTTCGTAGGTGAACCAGGAACGCGGATAGAGGGCGCTGTACTTGCCTGCACCTTTTGGATATGTCCAGTCCCAGCTTGAGAGACTACCATCTGTCGGTTTCGTCGTGCTTAAAACTTTCGCTTGGGGCTTGCTCCCTTGCACCTGCTCGAAGAGGGCAAACTGACAAGCGGGCTGGGAGCGGAAGTAGTGATCGCCACTGTCTAGGTGCCAGAGGTTGAAATCGCCCTGGTGGGAACGCCCAATGCAACCCGCACCAAAGCCCCCAAGGGGCATACCATGGTTGGGACCGTCGTCTAGGATCGTCTCGTAGCGCTTCTTGTAGTAGCTCGTGAAGGGCTGACCGATGGGCCGCGTCCAAGCAATTTTGGGCAAGGTGCCGCGCAAAGCAGCCAGTCTCGCTGTTGCACCTGGAGGAGCAGCCAGAACCGCGAAAGGTTTCAAGATGGGCAAAGAAGCGGCAAGAAGCGCGGAGCGAAGCAGATCCCGACGGGAAAATTCAGGCATGGTGTTGTCTTGGCAGTAATTTTGATCTCTAAGCAGAGTAACCGATCTAGAAGCGAATACTGAGGGTTATCGTGACTTTATGCTGCTGCAACTGCGGGTTCAAAATAGCCAGAATTTTGTCGAGGGCGAAACTTATACGTTTCGTGGCAATATTATTCGCCTCAGTTGGGAGGCCGATGGTCGGCTGGTGGCTGGGCGTTTGAAGCGACCCCTTCTGATCTTTTATCAACAAGAAACTGGGTGTCGGGTGCGCTGCGTGCCCACAGAAGCAGTCAAGCTGAATGGACTACCCCTCGAAAAAGAACAGCGCCTCAATCTCGGCGATCAGATGGAGCGGCCCGATGGTTGGTCATTGACTGTGAGTACCCTCCAAACCCAGGACGAACAAGAAGCGGTCTTTGTGGTTTCTAATCCTGGTGCCCGCACCAAGCAGATTCCCGATGCAGTGCCCCGCATTTTGATCGCCATGGCAACCTGCGCCGTGATTCTCGGTGTTACCCTCGGCAGCATTTGGAACAGTAGTGCGATTCAGTCTAGTTATCGTCCGAATAAAGACTTGCCCTCTCCCAACGCCCTAGCAGATCGCACCGTTCGCGACGCAGCTTTGGAACTCAAAGAAATTCTTTCCCAAGTCAGCGAATCCCGCGATGTTTCTACAGAAGAGTTGCTCACAACCCTCGCCTCAGCTCGCCGGATTACCCAACAGTTAGCGCGCCTCCATTCAGAAGATGGACTAGCAATTACTGTCGCCACAGCAGTTAACAGTTTCTATCAACTCTCTCAGGGTATTGTTGCAGAAGATCCAGTCAGTTATCAAGCCGCTTTAGAGTCTGCAAAGCGCTGTTTAAGTGCAACCAATATTAACCGCCAGGATGAACTCATTGTTTTCTATCGCGCCCTCGCTGGGATTAGTCAGCGAGAAGCCCAAAATCGGCTTCCAAACTAACGAAACTTCCGGGCAGAGCGCTTGAGTTG
The DNA here is from genome assembly GCA_014379585.1 of Gloeobacterales cyanobacterium ES-bin-313. Lineage (GTDB taxonomy): Bacteria > Cyanobacteriota > Cyanobacteriia > Gloeobacterales > Gloeobacteraceae > JACMLN01. Next base: position 2,418 of record JACMLN010000054.1, read on the forward strand.
AAATTTAATTGTCGGTGCTTTTCCTGGGTCTCGCACAGGAGCCGAACCGACGACATCCCAATTTGTACCATCTGCTTCGGCGAATTGACTACAGGCGGAAGCACTCAGATCTGAACGATTAAAAGCACTTTCGAGAACCAGGGCAACGGCTTGATTAACCTTCGATCCACTTCCTTGTTGAAAGTCGATGGCATCAATGATGATTTCCCGGTTGCTATTCACGATTAAAGATGTGGGGCGCATTTTCCTTTCCTGAAAATCTACCGCTTCGTTAACTTTCGTCGATGGGTGCTTCAAGTTGCGCTGTGTGAGGAAAAAGACTCATCCTCAGCCGATTGACGTAGGCTTGACCAACAATTATCGGTCTTTCTTGCTCAACTTGGGGAGCAGATAATTCAAGGCTGGGCGTACCATTGCTCTCTGGAAGCTGCGGCTGAACCGCAGGGGATTGAATGTGCTGATAGGCAGGGCTACCCATGTCACCGGTACCACGACTAGAATCACCCATCAATATTCCTGGTGGAATGATCTGCTCTGGAGCAATATCGGGATTCAAAATTGTGGTGAGAGAGCCAATACAGGCGTTTGCACCAATTTTCCCATGGCCAAAGATTAAGGAGCCAGCGCCAAGACTTGCCCCTGCTTCGAGAATTAAATTTCCGTTGCGGGCGTGAATCACACTGCCCATCCCAATGCAGACCCCTGCTTCCACGATTAGTTGACTGTGGGCATCCGTTCGGAGGATCGCTCCACAGGCAACGACTGCACCCGGATGCACAGTAACGTTGCCGCTCAGCAGTGCTTGTCCGAGAGCAGGGGGTTGCAATGGTTGCATACTAAGCCCGTTGCACGATCAGTTCAGCAACCCGTCGTTTGGCTTTGGTATCGATGGCGATTAAGCGAACGTACTCGCCTTTGTGGGCAGCTAAGACGCTGTCAACTGCTTGGAGATTCGCAACTGCTTCGCCAGTCACCCAAGAATTGGCTTTGAAACGCCGTTCATCGGCGAATTCAGTGCTCAATTTGTAGCCTTGGGAGAGCCATTGTTGCACCTGTTGACCCACATCACCGGACAATTTGCTCGATGATGCACCGTAAGAAGACTGACTAGACCCGCCCGAACTCGGTGCTGCACCGTAACTGATCACAGGTGTTTGACCACCGGGACGTTGGACGATCTCTTCAGCAATCCGTCGTTTTGCCTTCGAATCGATGGCGATCAATCGCACATATTCGCCACTGTGTTCAGCCAGTAATGAAGCAAGAGCATGAACACTCTTGACGCTTCCACCAGTCACCCAGGAATTGGCCTTGAAACGCCGTTCATCAGCGAATTCAGTGCTCAATTGGTAGTTCTGGGACAACCATTGTTGCGCAAGCCCCGAAACATCGGATGCTCCACCACTCGGCGCGGCCACTGCCTTGCTCGATGTGGAAACAGCGGCACTAGAGTGCGCATTCAAAGCGGGCTTTTGGCCGGGACGCTGAATGATTTCTTCGAGGACACGACGTTTTGCTTTTGAATCGATACCCAATAGACGAACATATTCGCCGGAGTGATCGTTAAGGCAAAGTTCGAGTTCTTTTAGTACCGCTGTCTGACCTGTTCCCGAGAAGGGAGTGCAGCTTTGCCAGGAGTTGGAGCGGTAGCGGCGTTCATCGGCGTGTTCGGTGCCGATTTTGAAGCCTTGGGTCAGCAAGTGGCTAACCTGATTGACAATTTCGGCGGGCAATGGAGTACTCATACCGTTTGATTGCGTTGTTTGGGTGGTGGTTTGTTTGCGAAGTGCTGTGGTGCAAGCAATATCGTCGATGCAGCGATAGCCTAAACGAAGATGATCATTGACGCCGACGACATGGTGGGCAAACTCAAGATCTGCATCTTGGACGTTGGGAAGCCGGTCGGCCTGTTGCTGGTTGATGATGATCGAGCCAGAAGCAACGTACTTACCGGGCGGAATCACCACATTTTCAATGAGGGCGTGCATCATCACGATGCAGCCTTTGCCGACACGGGCATTAAAAACAGTCGAACGAAAACCGATAAAACAGCCATCGCCTACATAAGCTGGTCCGTGAATAAGCGATAGGTGGGTGATCGAAGCATCTTCTCCAATCCAGACGGAGTAAGGCTGACCATCGTCCCCATCCACACGGCCATTTTGAAGGCCATGAATCACTGCGCCATCTTGGACATTGCTTCCCGCCCCGATATAAAAGGGATAGCCCTCGTCCGCCCGTACCGAAACCCCCGGTGCAATCATGACATCTTCCCCAATGCGGACGTCACCGATAATGCTCGAAGAACTGTGCACATAAGCGGATGATGCAGCGGTCGGTGTCGCGAGGTGCTGAGACCAAGGGGTTGGCGGTGCAGCTAAATTGCGTTGCGCCATCGGGCGGAACTCCTCTGCTAACTAACGGTACTGATCTTTCTTGCTGTAAAGCAGGCGATTATCGGCACTGACGGTGTCGATAATCCCAACCACAACGGCATCGACGGGGCGTTTTTCACTACCAAGTACTTGTCTGGCCGCGCTACCGCGACTGACCAATACCCACTCATCCAGCCCTGCCCCGACGCTGTCAGCCGCCACTTCGTACCCAGATTGGGGATTGCCCTGGTCATCAAGAATTTGCAAGAGCAAGAACTTGACTCCGACCATACTTGGCTCCTTCTGGGTACTGGTGACGGTGCCCCTGACGCGAGCGATTTGCATTAGGGTCTGCCGTAGCGGATCGTGTTGACGCCTTCACGGAACTGTTCGACCGCTTCGGTGTAGCGAATCGGTAGGACGAATTCGAGGTTTTCGTGGGGACGGGCGATGATGTGGTGGGACAACAGTTGTCCACCATTGACGCGCTTGATGGATTCGATACCAGCGGCAACAGAAGCTTGTACTTCAGAAACGTCGCCACGGACGATGACGGTAACGCGACCACTGCTAATTTTTTCGTAGCCTACGAGGGTGACGCGAGCCGCTTTGACCATCGCATCCGCTGCTTCAACGATGCAAGGAAAGCCCAAAGTTTCGATCATCCCAACTGCAACTGCCATGTTGAACTCCTGTGATTTTGATATGAACAAATGCAGAAACCGAGGGCGGCATCTGCGGGGGTGAAAACTTACATGCGGAACTGTTCAACCGCTTCGGTATAGCGAATTGGCAGTACATATTCAAGGTTTTCGTGGGGGCGGGCAATGATGTGGGTCGAAAGTACCTCGCCACCGTTGACGCGCTTGGCGGAATCGATGCCTGCAGACACTGAAGCCTGAACTTCCGAAACATCGCCACGTACGATCACGGTGACCCGGCCACTGCCGATCTTTTCATAGCCAACTAGAGTGACGCGAGCCGCTTTCACCATAGCGTCCGCCGCTTCGACGACCGCTGGGAAGCCCTTCGTTTCGATCATTCCGACTGCAATAGGCATATAGATCCTCCTGTGCAACTAAGCACTGACTACGCGAATGGATTTCGCAAACACTTACGGGGGCACCCATCGTCCATGGTGCATTGATGAAGACCATCTACTCCCGTGCATCAACATCATAGGGGAACGTTACTTTGATTACAATACTGGGCTTGATCAGAGTTTCGAATCAGTTTTATCAGGAAAGTTAATCCCAAAATGCCTTCTTCAATATCCCAGGCAGTTTGTGTGACGAAGGCACTTACCATAGGTTTTTTGTGAAGTTATCCATTTCTGGTATAGATTAAATCTTATGGATTCTTGGGGAAATGGCTTTGAAGTCAGCAACTCTTCACCAGCTACAGGTTTTTCAGGTGGCCGCTGCCCATCTGAGCTTCACGCGCGCCGCAGAAGCACTCTTTTTGACCCAGCCCACGGTTTCGATGCAGATCAAGCAACTGACCAAGACGGTTGGGATGCCGCTCTTTGAGCAGATCGGCAAAAAGCTTTACCTGACAGAGGCCGGTCGAGAACTGCTCGCCACTTGTGAAGATATTTTTGGTCGCCTCTCCCAGTTCGAAATGGCGATTTCGAACATGCAGGGACTCAAAAAAGGTCAACTTAAGCTTGCAGTGGTGACAACTGCCAAATATTTTGCACCACGCTTGTTGGGGCCATTCTGTAAGCGCTACCCAGATATAGATGTTGCGCTGAAAGTGACCAACCGCAGCCGTGTCCTCGAACGGATCACCGAGAATGCAGACGATTTTTATATTATTGGCCAGCCCCCTGAAAATCTCGAAGTCGAATTGCGTCCCTTTTTAGAAGATTCCCTCGTGGTTCTCGCACCACCGAATCATCCCCTCGCACAAGAACGCAATATTCCCTTGCATCGCCTTAGTGAAGAGCCGTTCATTATGCGCGAGCCTGGATCGGGTACACGTATGGTCGTCCAGAACTTTTTTAATGAACGCCATGTTTCTTTGCGGGTCAAGATGGAATTGGGCAGCAGCGAAGCGATCAAACAGGGTGTAATCGGTGGACTTGGCATCTCCGTACTTTCTCACCACACCCTCGCCCTAGAAGGTTCTATCGGACAGTTAAAGATTCTCGATGTTGAAGGATTCCCAATCCGCCGTCACTGGCATATCGCCTACCCAATCGGCAAAAAGCTCTCAGTCGTCGCCCGTGCTTTCCTCGATTACTGGCTGACAGAAGGCAAAGAGATTGCCGAGCGGACGAGTGTCGAACTGACTAGAGAGTTGGCAAGTCCTTCCTATATCCTGAGACAAGCCGTCCAAGCCGCAAGCCAATGACCAAGAAGAAGTTCAACCCCGATGCAGGGATGATTCTGGGTACAATCGCTGCCCTTTGGGCTTTAAGCGTGGTGATCTCTGGATTTATTTTTCATTAGCTCGCCACGCGGATTGCCAAGAAGCCAATATCGTTTACTCGACCCTTACAGTCATCCGGGTTAAAGAGTTCGTCGCTTGAGGTAGCTTTACTTCTTGGAGTGCCTGCTTAATTGCCTCGATACTTGCTGCGTCTTTCAGACTTGAAGCATTTTCCACAAAAGTTGCCTCACTCACTCGCCCCTCTTGAATTTTGAGTTCAAAGACAACTTCGCCAGCCATTGTTGATTGGATCCGTGTCCGGGTCAGTTGTTGTTGAAAGCGATCAAGGGCTGCGGTATCAAGACTAGGAGCGGAGACAAGAAAGAGGCGAGAGGAGGATTGGGAAACAGC
>JACMLN010000055.1 GCA_014379585.1 Gloeobacterales cyanobacterium ES-bin-313
ACTCTGATTCAATAAGACACCTCCAGACCTAGATCCATCTTCGGGGAAGACAGGCAACGGCAACGGCGACTAGGCCGCAACATCGAGGGCAACTTCTTTCGCGTCGCGGCCTTCGTAAGCCTAATCCAGGACTGGGGATCGATGATAAAGCCTGATGTGTCAATCGAAGAAGGATAAAAAAGTTCAGCTGAGGCATAACTTTGAAATGCACAGAAACTGTCTAGAATATTGGGTCCACGTCAGTCACACCTTTTCATCAGTTCAGCCCAAGCTTTGACCAGAACCCACACTTGTGATCGTCAGCAAAGATGGTTTTCTCTGCAATACCAGTGGGCGTGAAAGTCTGCACATTTTTGCGCTTGGGATCAAACTTTCGCCATTGAGAGCCATCTGTTAAATTCGGGTTGCCATTCTTGACAAAATTGGCCCAAGAGAGGCCAAGCGCATCAGAAAGTGCCCGCTGCTTAGGATTGAACTTTGCTGGATCTGCGATGCCAACCAAGGGCGTCTGAAACACATACACTAGGCTGCTTGAATGGAATGCCCCCAGACTAGGAAGACCAGCGGGTGTTTTCAAGCTTGTGACTGCCTTGGGATCATTGAACTCAAAGGCGAACACGGGCACATACTTTGAGAGTGCAGAATCAACCTCAAGTGCCGGACAACTGAACATCGCGTCGGTAAAAACTGTTGCAAAGGCAAGCGTGGGAGTGCTGTAGGTTCTAGCTGGATATTGAGCAAGCACGCGCGGATTCTTGGCAGCACCCACCAATAGGCCAGTCCCAGCCCAATATTTGAACAAGGGCAGTGCATCCCCATCTGGTGAAGCCACGGAAATAAACAGTCTGCCCTCGTCGTGGTTGGTGCCTTGCAAAATTGGTACACGATTGAAGGCACCACGAGCGAAGGCCGTCTTTAACGAAAGGGGAAGCGAGCCAGCACCGTAGACGGGGGACCAAACCAAGTTCCCAAGTCCCCGCAAACCAGGTACTTGGGTGCTCATGAGAGTGCTTATATCCATCTTGCGTAGACAAGTAGAGTTCGCATCGGGACAGCCAACTCGGATGCCGTAGGTGCGGTTTCGGCGGGATGCCTCGGCTAGGGAGACGTTATTGTTTGGACTCGTACAGAACCCACTTTGAATAATTGCTTTTTGAAAAAGCCCAGCGGACTGAGGGGAAGCGAGGTGAGCACAGATGCTCAAACCACCAGCCGACTCGCCGAAAAGTGTGACATTCTTTGGGTCACCACCGAAGGCAGAAATATTTTTCTGCACCCAGACTAAAGCAGCCTGCTGATCGAGGAGACCGTAGTTTCCAGAAGAACCGTCAGCTTCAGCGCTGAGAGTCGATAGTGCCAAGAAACCCAAAGGACCAAGGCGGTAGTTCAATGTGACAACTACCACTCCATATTTTTGGGCGAGTACGCTGCCGTCGTATAAGCTACCCGCACCGAAAGTAAATCCGCCACCGTGGATCCAGACCATCACAGGCAACTGGCTTTTCGCAACTGCACTATTCGGTGTGTAGACATTCAGGTAAAGGCAGTCTTCGTCACCAGTTACCTGTCCTTTTGTTTTACCTGATGCATTGAATAAGCCCGAAGCGACTTGAACGCACTCGTTGCCAAATGTAGTTGTCTGCAGAGGAGTTATCCAGTCCTTGGTAGGTTGGGGTGCCCGCCACCGCAAATCTCCACTCGGTGGAGAAGCGTAGGGAATACCGAAAAAAGTTGTTACCGTAGGTGTTTGCAGCCCAGCTACTGGGCCTTTGTCCGTAATTAAAGTGATAGGTTGCTGAGCGTTGACAGGTCCTATCTCCAAGAGCAGGGCGATCAACAGTAGGCAGACGATGCGATACATGGCTTTCCTTGTTATTGAGGGTACTTTGCGAAACAATGGAATCGCCATCCTTATTGCTTCAATGTGCATGGCAAAAAGATTTCACATATCTACCCCTAGTAGGGTGTTATCGAAAAGATTGTACTACGAGTATCTGTGAGCCGACTTGCTCTCGCCGAGTATGTACTCGCCCATTCTTAGGAGTAAATTTGACCACGTTGGAGAGCAAGTTCCAAACTACTTGCTGTAATTGTGCTGAGTCACCAGATACACGACAAATTTGAGTCAACTCTCGCTCCTTTTAATAAATTTAGCGGCGGCGGCAGATTTCACCGTATCGAGGGCTGACTCATCACAAATGCAAGATTCAGGCAGGTCGATTCCATAGTAAGTTTGCAACGCAAAATCTAGTCAATGTCGAGTAGATCATCGATCAGTTGGCCTTGTAATTTGACACTACGCTCAGTGACGGCCAGCGCTTCAGCAAGTTTTGATTTTGCGCTACGGCTCAAGATTCAGCGACGCTTTGCCTGTCTCTGAGTCGAAAGGCACTGATTGATGCTCATGCACGATCGTCCACATGCCATCAATCTTACACAAGCAGACAGTTGCCCGCACCCACATTTCGACTTTCCCTCCGTCTGTCAGTGTTCCGCTCACACGATAGAGGTAATGACAGAAAGCCACCGTTTCACTTATCGTGATGCTCAAGTCTCGAATTTCATAGCCGATCGAGCTTTGGTACGCAGAGAACCACTTTTCAGCGCGTTCTCTAACCGTATCTGCTCCGATATATTGCAGTGGGTTGATCACATCGAACGACAGAATATCCAGCGCGTGGTTGGACAAAAGCGCATTGATATCCTTGTCACGGACTGCTTTAACGCGATCCTCGATTAATTTGCGGATCGCAGCTTCATCCGTTTCTTCTTCATCTGCACTTTGAGTTTCTTCTCCAAAGAAGACTTGGACTTCCTTAAGCTTGCCTACCTCGAATCTAAACCACTCTGTATTCCGAAACTTTTTACCTGCCTTCATTTCACACTCATAACGAACGAAGGCTTCGTTACCATTTTCAAACAGCTTCTCAATTTGAAAACTCTGAATGTTCTCGCTGTTCGGCCAGCATCTTTTGAAATACTCTATTCGATCAATGTGATCGTCGAGCGGACTTGTGAAAGTGAAGTCATCACTCAACAGATCCTCAATCATCTGCCGATCTTTGAATTCATAAGCAGAAAAGCACTTACGAACGAGATCTGAGATGCTGTCTTTGTCAGTCGCTTCGTTCTTTTCAGTTTTCATATCTTTTTTCTTCCTTTGAAATTGCTAAAGAAAATTGGAATTATCACGAGAAGATTTTAAGCGAAACCGCCACGTTTGCTTACGGAGCCACTGCCGATCGCAGCCTATAAAAAAGCGAGTGACCCATACTTCCTACTTGACCTTAGTCACCTTCAAATCACACAAGGGCAACCAATCCTCACCGTCGGTTTTTTTCGAATCCCAATGGGTCGTCATTTTGTTGCCGTCGTCGCTAAACTCGAATGTGGCGCGTTGTAATTCTCCGATATATGTCCAAACATTGTCACGGACAGTCACTTGGTAAGTCGGAGCATTGCCTGCATTGTCGAAAAAGCGCGAGCGGTGTGTCTGGCTCGAAGCATCATAGCCGATGGCTTCCATACCGTTTGAACTATGCGCCACCAACATGCCCATCCCAGCGGTGAACCAGAAAAAACCGTCCAATAGCCACTCGTAAGTTTCCACCGATGTCATTTTGACGGATGAGACTTGCAAGCTCTCGTTAGAATATCTTTCGGCCTAAGACTGTCCTTCGGCATTCCACTTGCCGACCCATACGCCCAATTGCTTATGTTCAGCACTGGGCGTGGGTGGCTCTGAAGACTGGATTTTAGTTTCAATTATTTTTTGTGACATTTTATAGCTCATTGTGATTTTTTAATGGCCGCATCTGATTCAAGCAGAGCGACCATCGAACAGTTTTACGGGAACGGACGACAGATCGAAGTCTTCAAGGCATCGGATATTGACCGCAGCCATTTCATTACCAGTTGGATCGCTAAACTCCCCAAACGGATGAATGCCGCAGTTTGGACAGAACCGATGCTTGAGAATGTGCTTGTTGAACATGTATGTGCTTGCATCCTGCTCTGGCGTGATTAAAATCAGCTTGTCCCGTGGCACGAACCACAGAAGCGACCCTTTTCGTAAGCAGATTGAGCAGTTGCAGGACATTGCTTCGATAACTTCGCCTACGACTTCAAAAGCAATCTTGCCACAATGACAACTTCCTCTATATTTCATGTGCTTTCTCCTTAATTTAACGAGACAAGTGAGTTTAGTGCATCTGTCTGGAGTGTTACCGCTAATGGTATGAGCGCAGAACACTGATCCGAAACCTCAGCGAAGATACCGACGCTCGCCAGCGCTCTCATCAAGCGATACATCGACTTTGGATCAGTTTCGGTTACGGTGACAAGTTGTTTAATCGTTTTTGGTGCATCGTTAAAGTGGTCTGTGAGAGCTAATTCGTAAAGCTGGCTTTGAGCACCTCAGAAGTCAAGCGCAGAGAGACTTTCGGCTCCAAAGTATTCATTGCAAGTAGCTGGCGCTGAGATCAACTCTGGGCAAGACTTCTGGCCACTAGCTAAGGACTTTACGAATCAGCTCTTAGATCCTTATCGAAGAGTCATTCGGGCAGATCGCGAAAATCTAGATTGGTGATTTCTGCACCTGCAACATTGGCTCCTTCAGCAGCAATTTTCACTAACTTTCATGCTACAGCGATTACTACACTCATGAACAATAATATATGTAGTAGTTTTCGAGTAATTTAGACGCTGAAGTTAAGATTGTCGTGTGTGGACTCGCGCACAGTATTTCCTCTCTTCTGAAGGTCATCTCATGCCGATCAAGAATTTTGTAGCAGATGCAATCGAATTAGTCATGAAAGCTTGGGAAGGTGATAGACAGTCTTTTGAACGACTGTCTATCGCATCTTGTCATCTCGGTTCCAAACTGCTTGAAAGCGAGTTGCTCGAACTAAAAACTCATTCCCAGTTGCTTGAAAATTTTGCATGGGGTTTGAAAGAACTAGATGCAGAGCACCACGAGGGTACAGTGTCACACAACTACGTTGCACTTGCTCTTGCTACAGCAATGCGAGCCTGTGAGGGAGATCAGCAATCCTATGATCGCCTTAGTCAGGCAGCCGAGCGGTTCGGGTATAAACTCTCCAGACATAATTTGCACGAATTAAAAACCCATTCCCAACATCTTGAAAACATTGCCTTTGGTTTAAAGGAAATGGAAGCGGTTCACCTTTAACGAATTGCCAAAATGCGATCTCTATTGCACTTAGCGTGAAAATAGGCAACTGGCACTAGCATTCGTTGTTCGTATCAAAAAGCATACTCAACAAAAAGCGCCACTTAGCAATGTGGCGCTTTTTATTGAGTGAAAGTTAACACAAACTGAGCGATCTGCTGTTTTATACACAAAAAGGCGCAAGGGCACATAAAGTGCTGAGCGGATAAGTAGGGTAACTCATTTAACCGTCAGATCCTGGAAAGCCTGGAATCCTTGCTGGCAGACAGTTTCTTGGAATTTTCGATGTTATGTTTTATTAGGTCAACCTAGTTATCATTCTTTGTTATTTGAATCGCAATCAATGGATTGCCGACCTCATAGAGCTTGGCCTTTCTAGGTACCCCTATCCATAAACCGATAAGCATACACTTGGCCGACTCCAATACTGGAGATAAACGAATACCAGTAATGCACTGTTTTGTTGGTGACTAAATCTAGTCCGAATTACCTTGTATGGTTGTTCCGTATCCCCATCGGCGAAGAGAAGCAGTTCGATCGCAGTCGCGTTCTTGGTCGCTCCCAAGGGAAAACTGCTCCCAGGCCAGATATCAATATTTATAAATTGGCGTACTTCTGTGATTCTCCAATATCTTGAATGACGCTGATAGGTTGCTGAGAAACAACTAGAATTTTGAGATTTGGTCAATTGAAAACACCCTCATTCTAAAATAAGCAGTATCTTGTCATTAAACCTTCCAGTTACTGCTTATTTTGATCTACACAGTTTGAGAGTAAAAATCTGCATCAGACAGATTTCGCTTCCGTTAGGGTGCCACCTCACCTTGCTGGAAGTGAGATTTTTCCCGCCACCTTTAGAAGAGAGACCACGATGAATCCAATCACTTACGAAGGTTGGCAGATCACGACACTATTAGCGAGTAGAGGAATTGGAGCAGTAATGGCTGACCCCTGGGGCAACACCTTTCATCGACCAACCATCTATTGGCACAGTCATCGCTTAGCCAGACGATATACTCAGAAATTTATAGACTATTACATTCAAATTGGTGATCTCTACTCAGAAAATAGGGTTTCTCTAAACAACCAATTCATCTACAACGAGTCCGCAGCCCAGGACTAAAGTGATCAAATTCCTTGTCACGTACAACTTTTTTAACAAATGCTTAAACAACAGTTATTCAAGAATGTCATCTCTGGCGAGTCGCAACGCTGCTACCTGAGTAAAGGCGCGATCATCGGTGCTGGCCAAGTGGGGATGGCCTGTGCCTATTCCATGTTGATTCAAAACACTTTCGACGAGCTAGTGCTCACCGATATCAATAAACTGAAACTTGAAGGTGAGGTCATGGATCTGATGCATGGTCTCCCTTTTGTAGAGCCTACTCAGGTCAAGGCTGGAACATTTGAAGATTGCCAAGGGGCAGATATTGTCATTATTACGGCAGGAGCAAAGCAACGCCCTGGCGAGACTCGCCTCGATCTTGTTCAGCGCAATGCCCAAATCTTTCAGCAGCTCATTCCCGAACTCGTGCAGTTCTGTCCTGATGCAATCTTTGTGGTGGTGAGCAATCCTGTAGACATCATGACCTATCTAACCCTAAAGCTCTCAGGTTTTCCGCCTGCGCGGGTGATTGGGTCAGGAACAATCTTAGATACAGCCCGTTTTCGCGCCCTGCTTGCTCAGAAGCTTGAACTAGATCCGCGCAATGTCCATGCCTACATCATTGGTGAGCATGGCGATAGTGAATTGCCGATTTGGAACCGTGTCAATGTGGCGGGAATGAACCTTCGCGAACTTAACCCCCAGTGTGGTTTGCCAGGGGATCCCGATCAGCTCGATGACCTTTTTCAACATGTCAAAAATGCTGGCTACGAAATTATTCAGCGTAAGGGAGCAACTTGCTATGCTATCGGCTTAGGAGTCACCCAATTAGTACACGCAATTTTGAACGGCCAAAACAGGATTTTCACTGTTAGCACTTATCTTGATGGCCAGTATGGTCTTAAAGATGTTTGCCTCAGTTTGCCCAGCGTGCTCAGCAATCAAGGAGTCGTAAGTACGATAAATGTTGCCTTGAGCGCTATCGAGTTAGAACAATTGCAGAACTCCGCCAATATTCTCAAAAAAACTGCATCCCAAATTCAATGCGGCCTAGGCAATCATTGTAGTTAGATATTTCCCTTTCGCTGTTTTCTCCAGGCAAGCCCAATTGCAATTCCCCTGATGAGCAGTGTTGTAAACATGGAAGAGGGTTCTGGAACGCCTACACGCGGGACAGCCTGCCCGTCCCTCGTCCTGCTGCGCAGGAGAGGAGAACTTCTAAGGAGAAGAAGCAGGGGATGGACAGGTGAGGGGCGAAATTGTCTGATCCAGTACGTTTCGGTGGTTGCTCTTGATCATCTGCTTACTCTAATCGGCATGTGCTTAATGGCGCTTGAGGAGGGGTTTTCAGGCTCGGCGGCTTAATCTCGATGCGCAGCTCGTTGGCCCCTATATCCGGCAATTTGGCCAGGATTTCCAATAGCTCGGCAAACTCCGATGCCTCAAGACCTGCACAGCGTACTACTTCTGCGTCCACCCGTGCGTGCAGTTGCGGGACAATTGTCTCCACTATTCCCCTGTGCGCTGCAATCGCGTAGCCCTGGGATGCCAAGCGCTTGGGGGCGCACCCCCACCACAGTAGACGCAACAGGGACTCGGGAGGCGTCAATGCAAAGGAGGAAGCAGCGACCTGTCTGACAGCTTCGCTGAGCTCGCTCTTGAGTAGGGACGCTTCGACCGTCCGGTCGTCCGCCAGTTTCTTCAGTCGTGTCAGGTGCAGTTCTAGCACCAGAGGAGAAAAGTCTGTCAACTCACAAAAAACCATCCCACCAGAAGCATCAAGGCTCATGCCGGGGCTTTCGAGAGCATTCACGAGCGTATTGATCTCGCTCGGGGCACGCCAGTCCACCTGCCCCATAAAAAACGGCTCCTCATACCCGCTCGGTATCCCCTGAAAGTAGATGGGCAGAGTCTTACCTGAGCGCAGGATCTTGTATAGCGCTACCTCAAGGGTCTCGACCGGCCAACCAAGGTTGCGCGCAACGGCAAATCTCAGCCGTCCGGAAACGCAATGCACCAGGGAATTGAGCAAGAGATCGACGGCCTCATAGACGTTCTGGGCAACGATGTAGCGCTCGGGAGCATGGACGTTGACTGCTCTATTTTTTTTGATTTTTTCGTCGATCTGCTGGCAGACCAGACTGTTCTGCAGCATATGGGTAAAGCGCACCATGCTATAGGTCACTTTGCCCTTGGTAGCGGCTCTGGCAAAGAGCCATTCAGCCATTTTCTTTGAGGCGGCGTACACTTCGCTCGTCCAGTAGCGCGCAGCCTTGCCGGTGGAGGAAAAGACGCACTGCCGGACGCCAAAACGCTCACATAGATCAATGATGTTCTGGGTCCCAAAAATATTGGTCGTCACCGTCTCCCGAATGCGGACTTCGGCCAGTCCGGGATCGCGCTGGGCCGCCAGGTGAAAGACTATAGCTGGCTTTTCTGAGGCAAAAATCTGCTCAAGCAGGGCGTAATCGCGCACATCAGCCGTGTAATAGGCGATGCCGTCCAGACCAGGCTCATTGAGCATTCCCAGCTGATCTATACAAATAATTCGGCTTGCACCTAGCCGATACAACTCACCGAGCAATCGCGAGCCGACGCATCCTTTACCACCGGTCACAAGCACAGTTTCTCCAGCAATCTGGCTGCGAATTTCGGTCTCATAGAGGTGAATTCGGCGCTGCCATGCATCGGCAAAGGGGTTATCCTGCAGCCTGCCAGCTGCTTGAAAAGCAGTGATCAAGTCGGCAGTCTGTAGCCACAATTGCTTAAGAAGGAGAGGATCCTGAGGTTCTAGAAAACCTTGAGGAACCAGTTGACGGATAGAAGCAATAATTTCTTCATCACAAAGCGAGATAACAGAAAGATTGTGCATAACTTGGCTCTCGATTAAAAATAGATAGTAGGGAGAATCTTAGCTCGCCAATTTGAAATTCGAGCCAAGCATAGTTCTCCCCAAGGTTACGACAATAGAAGATAACAACATACCAACAGGCTAAGCCTCTTAAAATATCAAGGCTTGAAAGTCTATTTCTATTATGAGCTTCTACTTCCCCAGACTTATTCATAGTGCATCCTTCGCAAGTACCTAGACTGAGGCATTCGTAAGGCATCCAAGGCTTAATCATTCAGATAGCTTTGGTTTCTCTGTCTTGTTTCTCAATGAATAGAACAACGTGTGATTAATAATTTTATAGACAAGCCTAAAAGTTTTTCACACCTTGGGCTTACTCCGGCCCCCACACAATTAGAGGTTACGTTGGTGAGGCTGAGATTTAGTAACCATCAAGCTTTACCTTAGGTAATTATTCACTCGAGAGGTATGCTGACGAGCTTTGGATTGTTGATATGAGTGTGGCATCACTTGCTAGGGGAAAGCAATTAGGGAAAAAACTAATACATCAAGGAAATAGTTATGCAGTAGTACCAATTCATTCATAGAGAAAATAAGCAAAGTAGTGACTTTAGCTAAGTAAAAATACTAACTGCAGGAGTCCCCCTCGCTCAGGAAGGCAGAGTTTGAAAGCCAGTTTCACGTTAGCCTCATGGCTGAGACCCAGTAAAATCGAGGCTTGAAATAGATCATAAGTCAGGGACAAAATGCAGTCATGAGAATCGGCTATAGGAGTAAGGCAGGAGGTCTGGCGCTGTCCTACTGCGCAGGAGGGGGGAACTTCTCAAGAGGAGAGGTAGAGAGTAGATGGGTGTGAACAGCAAGATTGTCTGATCCAGCTAAAGGGTCTACTTCAGTGCGAAAGGCGGGGGGAAGCATGGATACCGGAAGTGAATCAAACTGGTAAGGTATATCTCTGAGTGATTGCCCCTTTGATTTGAGTGCGACTCTCAGCAGCAGATAAAACTTGATTTTTCTCAATTTGCGCCACTTCATTTGCTAATTCTTCATCTTTAATCGCATTTTTGAACCATTGAGAATAGTCCTGACGATGCAAATGGTATAGCCATGTTTCATCATCAATTCCTTCGGCCAATTGCGAGAAGGTAATCAAATTTTGAGCTTTTAGATTGAGCTTTTGCTCAGATCCGCGAAAATAAAACCACTTATCAGCCCCTAAATTCCCCTCGGCATAATTGCGCTTGTGACGGTGAAGTTCTATACGCGGTGGCTGCACCTTAAATTTGAATGCAGGTAAGTCAGTCTTGCTAAACCAAACAACTGCTTGCCCCAACTCCACTTCACCTTCAAGAATCGTTGGTGGACAGTGCCCAACGGCAGCACAGAAAGCGCTAATCGTCTCTTCTTGGGCTTTTCCAATGGTAATCAAAGTATTAATGAAAGAGAGAGCCGCAGTATCAATATGGTCAGGGTGCACGGTAATCATCATTATCCCATTTAAAGATTCTGGAAGCGCCAGTGGGTTTGGATTCTGGGAGACTGGAATCATCTGATGGGCTTCATCAAGCACAATCCAATGAGGGCGGCCAGTTCGAGCGCGAAGTGCTAGTAAGGGGGGCAATATTTCACTCAAAAATAAAGGCCGCTGATCTAATTTAACTCCGAGCAGATTAATCACAAGACTTTGGCCAGGCTGCTCCAACAGATTTAAAACTTCTTCAACTCTAGGAATATAATCTCGGTTTCCAAGAACCACCGATCCTTCAAAACCTTCGTAGTCACCTTCTGGATCAAAAATGCAAAATTGGTAGCCATGCTCTGACAACCGCTCTAAAATTCCTGTCGCGAGGGTCGTTTTACCTCCACCAGATATTCCTGCAAGTAAAATATTGGTATCGTAGGGCTGAAGATAGACCTCTGAGCCACTCGCTTGGGTTCCTAATAAGATTTGATGACGGTGGTTCTGAGTATTCAAGTGGATCAGATCAGTGGTGAGCAGTGCATCAATAATTTCTTGAACACCTTCACCACGACAACCTTGGGTCACGAAATCGGCACGCTCGATCAGCATTGGCAACGCATTAGCAACTGCAACAGAACACTCACACAATTCTAAAAAAGCATGATCGTTTTCGGCATCACCAATCCCGACAACATTATGTGGCGATAAGCCTAGCCGAGTCAAAGCAGCTTGCAATCCTACTGCTTTATTAATACCGGAGGGCAAAACCATCACGGCTCCTTTATTAAAAATAACCTGAAGTTCCAGGCCAAAGTCTCGAATCGCTTGTAGTACAACGGTCTCGAACGGCTCCCAGGTACTGATAATCACTCGACCTACACCGAGAGGCTGAACTTGTTGTTCTTTCAACCTCTCAATAAAGGAATCAGGAGGACGTTCTCCTAAAATTTGTTCTTCATGAGTAGCGGGGTAATAAAGGAGCGCCCCATTTTCGGCAACAATACAGTCGAACCAGTCAAATTGGGGAAATACTTGAAAAACATCATCGAGATGCCTACCGGTCACAAGGATTAGTTTTCGCCCGGAGTCTCGAAAGCGTTGCAATGCATTAAGGGTTTGTTCATCGACTCGCCCATCTATTGCCAGAGTTCCGTCGTAATCAGAAGCTATTGCAAAGTAGCGCATAGAGGGCATTCTCTTGGTAAAGCTGTTTAAATTTCCTAGTCAGCTTCTCAAATCTAGCGGGGATAGACAACTGTCTTCTGAGAGATGTAAGTAATCAATGAAATAGTTAAGCCAATCTGGCGAAAACGGTTCTTTGAGCTGGATCTGAAAGACTGGACAACTAGCTAAGTTATGCTCTCGCCTCCTAAACTGGTTGTCAGGAGAAAGGTCAAATACCAATAAATTCCCTTGGAAGCGTTTGAGCAAAAAGTTGGAAAGGAAGTAAACACGATGTACCACTGGCTTGAGAAATTCGGCTTCGGAGTGAATTTGGCAGGCTTGAAGCGCAGTTGGGCTGAACTGACCGACCTTGAATCCTATTTGCGCGATCAAGACTGGGTACCCACTTCCCAAGACTGGGATCAAAATATACGACACAATCGAACTGATCTACTCTCCATCCCTCAAACTCTTTTTTATTACATGAATCTATCTATAGGATGATCACTTTGAGAATGCAATTGAAGATAATTACGTTTATGGAAAGTGAATACAAAGGTTGGAATATCGTACTTACGCCTAAGGCAGACAGTAAACCTGGTCAGCCTCACACCGACATCTGTCTAGAGGATCCAACGGGGCTTGAGGCTGTTCGTCTTTCAGATGGTAGTGCTCAACATTCAAGGGCATTTGCTGAAAATATCATTGATGAACTTGCTGCAGGCTTTACTCGCAAAGATATAAATGTTAAGTATAAAGGCTGGCAGATCATACTTACTGCTAAAGCGGGTAGTGGAGATGGCCGACCCCACACCGAAATTATTTTGAAAGATCCAGCAGGATTAGAGTTTGCACGTCTCTCAGATGGAAGCAATCAAAATTCCAAAGTTCTTGCCAAAGGTCTCATCGATGACATTGAAGAAGCTTACCGGAAACGTTAGCTATACTTTGTATTTCTACTCAATTCTTTTGTTCTTAATACTTGACCCGATCGTAGAAGTTAGCTCGCAGTTTAAAAGCTCACCATATTATTACCTCCTCGATACCATGATGAGCAAGTAGAAAAACTGCTGCGGAAATTGTGCTACTTCTACATTGGCCACATTAGAAGCCTCTAAGTGGGCGCTGATAAGGCTATACCAGTCGGGATGATTGCACAGAATGAGTTTTCCTGCGCTTCACTTCTGACTAAGATTCGGCCACCCATGCACTCCACGAGGTTATGCACAAGAGCCAGCCCCAATCCTGTGCCCTTCTGCCCTGAAGCGGTAGCATTAGCGGCTCGGTAAAACTTCTTGAACAGATGCGGCAACTCCGTAGCTGGAATTTCTGGTCCATCGTTGATTACATTGAATGCAACCTCTTTGGGCGAAAGCTTGTCTACTACAACGAGAATGTTGCCATCTTCGGGGGTGTACTTACAAGCGTTGTTGATCAGTTCACTCAACACCCGCTCCAAATATCGGCGATCCGCAATCACTTGTAGACTCGATGGCGAAACATGAACTGCCAGCTTCTGCGAACGCTCGGCA
>JACMLN010000056.1 GCA_014379585.1 Gloeobacterales cyanobacterium ES-bin-313
AACGCCCTGCAAGTTGCCCTCGAAAACCAGAAGCGCACAGATCTGCTCTCGAATCGCAGTACTTACGTCTACTACCCTGGCCAGGGACACCTACCACGCGATGTCACTCCCAATACGGCCAATCGCTCCTACGCAATCTCGGCCTACGTAGACCGACCAAGTGCGAAGAGCGATGGGGTGTTGGTCGCCTTTGGCTCTTCTGGTGGTGGCTACAGTTTCTTTGTCAAAGACGGAAAGCTCGTCTTCGACTACAACACCCTCGGAAAACATATCGTGCTCACCAGCGACCGCAATATTCCCGTTGGCAAAGCGATCCTGCGCTATGTCTTCACCCGTACAGACAACTTCAAAGGCACCGCTTCTCTTTACATCGATGCCCAAAAAGTAGCAGAACAAGACATTTCGCTTCCTCCTAGTCTGTTTATTGCCTGGGAAGGATTGGATGTTGGCCGTGATGCCCTCTCTCCTGTCAGCCCACTCTATGCAAACCTTGGCGATTTTGCTTTCCCAACTGGTGCCCTCGAAAAAGTCGTCTACGAAATCAAAGGGCAATAAGATGCTGTTGCAACGCCGTCAACTATTGACCGCTCTTTTCAGTCTGCCTTTACTTGGAACCACTGCCTACGCCAAGACCACAGAGGTTCGCATCGGCTTTCAGACTGCAGGAGATATCCTCAAAGATCAGGGGATTCTTGAAAAGCGCCTCGCGCCCCTCGGCGTGAGTGTGAAATGGTTCCAATTTTCCTCTGGGCCACCCTTGGTTGAAGCCCTCAATGCTGGAGCCATCGACCTTGGCCCTGTCGGGGAAAGCCCGCCTATTTTTGCCCAAGCGGCAGGGGGAAATCTGGTCTACCTCCTCAATGCCCAATTGGGTAACGGCGAATATTTGGCCATTGTTGTCCCAAAGGATTCACCAATCCGCACAATCAGCGACTTGAAAGGCAAAAAGATTGCCTTGGTGCAGGCCAGCGCTGGCCAATATTTCTTGGTCAAGCTCTTAGAGAAAGCTGGCTTGAAGTATAAGGACGTGCGTCCAGTTAACCTCCCCCTTTCCGATGCGCGCAGTGCGCTTTTGAGAAAAGATGTCGATGCTTGGGTTGCCTGGGATCCTTATCTGCTCATGGCAGCTCAAGCTGGCGAAGCGCGCGTTCTCCACAATGCCCACGACATCCCAACACCAGGGGTTTTTTATCTGGCCACCCGCAACTTTGCGACGGCAAACCCAGAAATCCTCAAGATCATCCTCACCGAAATCAAACAGGTTGCCGACTGGACGAATACCCATACCAAAGAAGCTGCACAGCTCTATGCCACACAATCAAAACTCAGTGTTGACCTGCAAGAGGCTTTGCTCAAGCGTAGACACTTTAGTTTCCGAAAGATCGACAGCCAAGTATTGACCAATCAACAGCAAGTTGCCGATCTTTACTACAAACTCGGTCTACTGCCTAAGCAGATCAATGTCCGCGAGGCAACTCTAACGAGAGACCTCTATGCAAAGTTACTTCCCCCCAGCCTGAAATAGCTTCCTTTCTTGCCGATGAGCCGCTAAAGGTCTAGCGGCATTTGTTCGGCAAAAAAAACCACCGAGTTGTTTCGGTGGCAATTGAACTCAGCGGATCAGGAATGGACGCAAATCCAACTTACTCACACTTGGAAGGGGGATACTGCGGTACCTTGGTCGAAATGCCGTAGTATTAACAGTATAGAGTATTTTATCTGTACTCGAAAGCTGCTAGCCCCATATGTCAAGAAATGATGTTCCGCCAGTCTTCCCCACCTAAACCCCCTCCCGCTGAAATGACCTGGATCCCAGGAGGTACTTTTTGGATGGGATCTGACCACTTTTATCTTGAAGAAGCACCTGCCCATCAAGTCAGAGTCGATGGGTTTTGGCTTGATCGCTTCGCTGTGACCAATGCTCAGTTTCAAGCATTTGTCGAATCGACAGGGTACGTTACTGTTGCTGAGCGACCCCTCGACCCCAAACAGTATCCAGGCGTGCCCCGCAAACTGCTTGTACCAGGCTCGCTGGTTTTTCGCCCACCGAGCCAGCCTGTCGAACTATCAGATTACAGTCAGTGGTGGAGCTATATCCCAGGTGCAAACTGGCGGCATCCCGAAGGCCCGCGTAGTACCTTGACTGGGTGCCTCGATCATCCTGTTGTCCACGTCAGTTATGAAGATGCCGAAGCCTATGCAAACTGGACGCAAAAGGCGCTTCCCACCGAGGCAGAGTGGGAGTTTGCAGCCAGGGGTGGGCTGGATCGGGCGATTTTTCCCTGGGGAAATCAGTTCGCTCCTGAAGGAAAGATGATGGCGAATACCTGGCAGGGCGAATTTCCCCACACTAATCTGGCTCTCGATGGGTACATAGACCGCGCACCAGTTGGCGCTTTTGCACCCAATGCCTACGGTCTTTACGACATGGTCGGCAATGTCTGGGAGTGGACATGCGACTGGTACACATCTAAGCACCCTGAAAACGCCGCGAAGCCCTGTTGCATTCCAGTCAATCCGAAAGGGGGCGCGTCCACCCAAAGTTATGACCCCGATACTCCAAGGATTAAGATTCCGCGCAAAGTCCTTAAGGGGGGATCCTATCTCTGTGCCCCAAACTACTGTCTGCGCTATCGCCCAGCAGCGCGCTCTGCGCAAGCGATCGACACAGCCACCTGTCACATCGGTTTTCGCTGCATCCAGCGCCCCGCAAATCCATCGCGATCCAACTCATTTGAGGCAAACAAGGCTTTCTGAGTATGAGAGAAGGGTAGCTGATTCTACTTCCCAAAAAGGGATGAAAGATGTGGGCAAACAAATCAAAGCAAAATGATGCAAAGGCTTAAATCCAGGGCTTGACAGACTATCAGGGCATCTGAGTATAATACTACGGTAATTTGATCGATAAACGGGTGTAATAAGGCTGCAAGCATCGCGATAGAGACAATGCGCCCAAAAATCCCCTACGGAGGTTCCATGAGTTCTTTAGACATTTTTCCTGTGGCTGGTCGGATCGGTGCTCACATCAGCGGTGTGAACTTAGCTGCTCACTTGAGCGACAGCGTGATTGCTGAGATCCGCCAAGCCCTTGTCCAGTACAAGGTGATCTTTTTCCGCAACCAACAGCTCGATGCGGATGGCCAGATCGACTTTGCGAGTCGTTTCGGCAAAATCACCACTGCCCACCCAACGGTTCCTTCTTTGCCTGGGCATCCAGAAGTACTCGACCTCGACTACAGTCGGAGTTCTTCCCGCGCCAATATCTGGCATACAGATGTTACCTTTGTGGATCAACCACCCCTGGGTTCGGTTTTGCGGGCACTCGTCATTCCACCAGCAGGTGGCGACACGATCTGGGCGAATACCGAGACTGCTTACCAAGATCTGCCAACCCATTTGCGCGATCTCGCTGATACACTGTGGGCCTTACATAGCAACGCTTACGACTATGCAACAGCTTCTGCTGGCGAGCTGCCGGAAGATGTGAAGAAGTACCGTGACGTTTTCCAATCCACAGTCTACGAAACCCTCCATCCCGTTGTGCGGGTTCATCCTGAATCGGGCGAGCGCGGACTGTTGCTTGGTGGTTTTGTCCGTCAGGTCAAAGGGCTTTCGTCCACAGAATCTGCCGATATCGTACGCCTGTTGCAGTCCTACGTCACCCGCCCAGAAAACACGGTGCGTTGGCGTTGGCAAGTCGGCGATATTGCCTTCTGGGACAACCGTTCAACCCAGCACTACGCAGTGGCTGATTATGGCGATCATCCACGCCGTGTCCAGCGCGTCACGATTGCTGGAGAAGCTTCGGTAAGTATCGACGGTAGAACAAGCCAAGCGCTCAAGGGAGATTCATCTGCCTATACCCCTCGCGTACCTGTGCTTGCCTAGATCAACGTTCCTTGCAAAAGGTGAACAACGCCCGAGATTTCCCGATCTCGGGCTTTTTTTGACCCAAAAAAGCAGTCTGTGAAATTGAATTCACAGACTGCTTTTTAATTGAGGTTTTAAGAAACAACCAGTTCTGCTTTCGCTTGATCGATTCTCTGTTTTAAAGCAGTCGGTACGTCGCTACCGAACACTTCCCCTTCAACGACTTGTGAGCGGAAACCATCTACCCCAACTGGAACATCGCCTTTGATCGTCGTGCGATAGAGAACGCGTTCAACATCAAGATGATCGAGGTCTTGGGGAGCCAAATGGGCTGTGGCACGGTTGTCCCAGAACGCAATGTCGCCATTGTTCCAACGGAATCGCGTTGTGTAAGCAGGTCTTGTGATCTGGTTGTAGAACAACTCAAGCAGCAGTTGGCTCTCCTTAGGTGACACATCTAACAGATGTGTCGTGAAAACCGGGTTGACGAATAAGGCCCGCTCGCCTGTTTCTGGGTGAACCCGGACAACTGGGTGCACCGAGACGATCGGATTCGCCGCAACACGTTGGGCGTAGGCACTGTTGGCAGACAAATAACCTGCCTGGAAGCGATGTTCCGCTTTTAAGGTATCTGCCAAAGCACGCACTGGTGCTGACAACCCTTCGTAGGCAGCAACCAGATTTGTCCATTGCGTGTCACCGCCGATGCTCGGAACATTGACGGCTCGCAAGATCGACCCGGCGGGCGGATTGACTGCGGCGGTGACATCGGTGTGCCAGAAGTTGTTGTAGTTCGTACGTCCAAGCCCGCCCTGGCGCAGGCCATAACGGCGTTCAAAGCGCCGTCGATCGATCGGCAAAATTTCCGCGTAACCCTCGATCGGCTCATCTTCGTGGGGATGCGCGTAGGTGACTTCGCCGAAACGTCCAGTAAAAGCAATTTGTGCAGCATGATCGATGTGCTGGTTGCGGAAGAAAACCACTTTCCACTTGAGGAGCGTTTGGCGAATTTCGTGAACGGCCTCATCGTGGAGCGGCTTCGAAAGATCGACACCACTGATTTCAGCGCCGATATATCCAGCTACGGGTTTGACTTCAATATGCTTATTACTCATGACTGTGGATTTCCTATGGAATGGTTGAGATGGTGATCAGCGATTGGCCTAGTCCTACCTCGCCAAGTCGCTGAACACGATAGTACGGTAAACTGATCGGAATATCGTACTTTTTTATAGAGTATTTTGCGGCACTCCCAAGAATCAAGTGAATTGGGATACAAAACCAACCGGATTCGCGTAAGTTTTGTGTAGTTATCACGGCACACCCGACGTTTCCTTCCCTCGTTCTCACCAAGGGCTCTGGTCTCCATGCCATTCCCATTGCCGAGTTCGTCCTGGCTGCTATCTTTGCCCGCGCCAAACGCCTTGGAGATTTTTGAACTGTCCAGCAAGAACAGCGCTGGAACCGCTTCACGCCATTGCAGGAGCTTTGGGGAGCAAAGCTCCTAATCATTGGCCTCGGCGGTATTGGTCAGGCCATTGCTGGTTGCTGTTGGATGTGTACTGAAGCTGTACTTCTTTACGCAGATTTGATGATCGCATCGGGCGTGATCGCTGCATATTGCTCTGGGGTGAGGATCGCATCTCGGATGTTAACTTTCTTGGGAATTACCTTGATGTCGTAGAGAAAATCAGCAATCTTTTGTTGATCGTTAATAATTTTCTCGTTCATCGGCTCCATCGTGTATCGGTACTTCGAGTAATACTTCTCTAAGCGCTCTACCCTAAGGTTAAGTTGAGAAGCAAGAATTTTTGCAGCCTCGCGGGGATGGGCATTCCGCCATAAACCGGTCTTGTAGTACTCTTCTAAAATAGCCTTCAAGATGACAGGATTTTCAACTGCAAACTTGCGGTTAGCCAGAAAATAACTTCCGGGCGTGGAGATCCCTTTACTATCGCGGATAATGCGGACAAGTTTGTCCAAACCACCCCGCTCAAGATATAACTCGACAGTGACGAAACCATCAATTTCACCCCGCTGGAGTGCCCCAGAGTAATCAGAAATTTGCACCGTCACCTGTTGAACATCATCAAAATTTAAACCAGCTTCTTTTAAGACCTGAGCCAAATAGTAAGTTGCAGCCGTTCCTCTGGGATAAGCGATTTTCTTTCCTTTAAGATCGGCCACTGTGCGAATTGCCGAATTTTTAGGGGTAATGAGAATATACGCCGAAGAAGTACTCGCTGGAATGTTAACCAAATACACTAGATCAGCACCTGCGATCTGGGCAAAGATCGGTGGTGTTTCTCCTGTGGAGCCAAGGTCAATCGCGCCAGCATTGAGTGCTTCTAAGAGCGGTGGGCCATTCACAAACTGTGCCCATTCTGTTTTAACTCCAAGTGTTGCGAGGCGACGATCGATCACTTTTGATTCACGGGCAAGATCTCCAGCCACTTGATAGCCAATATGCACAACTTTCGTGCTTGCATCTGATTCTCGAGCACAACCTGTCAAGGTCGATACTGCCAGCAAGCTCAATGAGGAAAGAAGCGCTTTCCTTCTTGACAAGAGATGAACACTCTGTGGCTCGAACATAGTTTCCTCAGTTTTCAGAAAAATGGCTACAACGAAGCTTCGACGGACTTAGAAAGGACAAGTAAAACCTTTCTAAAAAGTTGCAAACTGAAAGCTCAAAAGGAAGTACAGCGAGTTTTTCAGGATACTCTATTGTAAAAACAATTTTCTATTTGGATCAAGTAGAATGGAATACAAATTAAATGAAGTTGTTGTTAAAAACAATTCACTTTCAGGTAAGTGCTGCGATGTACTTTTCTCGCGACTTTTTCGAGACGATCCGCATCGCGGGCGACTAAGGCGACGCTGACTCCTTCGCTGTAAAGTGCTTTGGCTGTTGCCAAGCCAATGCCTGCACTGCCACCCGTGACAATCGCTTTTTTGCCAGTCAGATTGAGTTCCAGACTCATGGATTAACTCCTGATGTGGATCAGATTTTCTTGTTGTTGAAAACAAGTGATGGAAAAGACTGATTACAAACTATGCCGAAAAACTTTACTTTTGCGCGGCGGTCGCTGTCAGTGGTGTCCTGAAGAATTTTGCGAAGCGTTCCAGATAGAAGCTGCTCGAATTGGCAACGGCCTGAACAGAAGGGCGCTCGCTCAGAGCCGTCCACCATTGATGTAGGCGCGGTATTTCTGTTGGCAAGACGAACTGTCGGAAATGCTCTAGGACAGGGAGACGTTCAAACCATGGGTAAAAACTGATATCGACCAAGCTCAACTCTGAGCCAAACCAGTAGGGGCCATTTCCAGAATACTGACTGAGACCTTCTTGTTCGATGTAAAGCAGACTTTCTAGAAATTCGCGTCTGCCTTGCTCCTGCTCGTTTGCATCTGTGCTGCGCAATAGTTTGCCGAATGCAGGGACGAAACGGGTATTTGCGTAGTCGATCCAAAGTCGAGCCACTGCTCTACGTCCAGGATCGCTGGGCAATAGAGGTGGTTCAGGGAAGACTTCATCGAGGTATTCGTTGATAATCGGCGATTCGTAGAGGGAGACTTCTCCGTGTGTGATCGCTGGCACTTTGCCGTAACGGGAGACTTGTAAAAATTCTGGAGATTTATGCTGCAAGTCGATCTCCGTTGACTTAAATTCGATCCCTTTTTCGTGGAGAACAACGCGGGTGCGTTGGGCAAAGGTGGATGCCTGGGCGTAGTACAGATGAACAGCACTCATGGCTAAATTCCTGATTTGAGTTAGGGCGCAGGGTTGGGAAAGCGGTCTTGAACCGCTTGAATTTCGGCGAGAACCTCGGTACTCAGTGCAACATCGGCGCTATCGATGTTTTCAACGAGTTGTTCGAGGGTCGTTGCACCAATAATGGTGCTCGTTGCAAAGAATCGGCTGCGAACAAAAGCGAGCGCTAAATGCACAGGTTTGAGACCGAAGGCACGGGCAATTTCGACGTAGGCGGACACTGCGGCAGTGACTTGGGAATTACGGTAGCGACCACCGAACTGTTCAAAAAGGGTCAATCGCGCTTTGGTGGGGGTCGCGTTCAAGTATTTGCCCGACAGCAGGCCAAACGCGAGGGGGCTATAGGCCAAAAGACCGACATTTTCGAGGCGGGACGCTTCCGCTAGGTGGGAGTCAAATACCCGATTGAGCAGACTGTAGGCATTTTGGATGGAGACGATCTTTGGCAAACCCAATGCCTTCGCGGCATGGCTAAAAGCAGCAATTCCCCAGGGGGTCTCGTTGCTCACCCCAATATGACGAATTTTTCCGGCTTTGATCAAATCAGCAAAGACAGTCAGTTGTTCGGGAATCGGAACAGTTTCCCGCTCCTGGCTGGGGTCGTACACCGTTTGCCCAAATTGAGGCACGTAGCGGTCGGGCCAATGGATCTGGTAGAGGTCGATGTAGTCAGTTTGCAAACGCCGAAGACTATCCTCAACGGCTTGTTCAATATTTTTACGATCGACAGCAAGTTGCCCACCGCGCAACCATTGAAAGTTGCGATTGGGGCCGGAAATCTTGGTGGCAACAATCAGTTTGTCTCGCTGTTGTTTGGCCAGCCATTCGCCGATGTAGGCTTCGGTGAGTCCTTGGGTTTCCGCCGCCACGGGGACAGGATACATCTCAGCAGCGTCTAGGAAGTTGACGCCGTGCTCACGGGCGTAATCAAGTTGTTGATGGGCTTCTTCAATGGTGTTCTGGCGGCCAAAAGTCATTGTCCCTAAACAAATTTCGGAAACTCTGAGATCGCTATCGCCAAGCAGGTTGTACTTCATAAAAACGCGTGCTCAAAAAAGTGAAATTGACTTGTCAAGCTAGGATAACTGTTGCTGGCTTGACGTTTTGCGCTGATCTATGCTTCGACGTTTTGCACCTTCGCAACGTCTTGAAGCACAAGTGATCGGACGAAGGCAACCAACTGATAATGAAACTCCTCCGGGGCATCTAGGTAGGCAGGGTGGCCGGCACCTTCGAGGTAGTGAATACTCGCCCCTTGAATTTTGACAAATTTTTCCTGAACCATGGGTAGTTTCCTCCGAGTGTGGTTTTACGCTATACAGCGGCAGGTGGTCGAGTTGTGGATTTAGAAGTAGTGAACTGATTGACAGGGCGCTGTAAGCCAAGATTTTCCCGCAGCGTCGTGCCTTCGTACTCAGTCCGGAAAAGCTCTCGGCGTTGGAGTTCTGGAATCACCAGATCGACAAATTCGTCGAGACCACCAGGCAAGTACGGCGGCATGATGTTGAACCCGTCTGCTCCACCGTGTACAAACCAATCTTCAAGTTGATCGGCAATTTGCTCCGGAGTACCTAAGATCGTGCGGTGGCCACGGGCACCAGCAATGGACTCGTAGAGTTGGCGAATCGACAAATTTTCCCGAGTTGCCAAATCAGTGACCAGTTTCAGTCGGCTCTTTTGGCCGTTTGTCTCAGGTAGTTCTGGCAAAGGACCATCCAGGGGGTAGCTGGACAAATCAACTCCGCCAACCAGTGCTGAGAGCAACGAAAGACCGATGGAAGGATGAATCAGCTCCTGCAACTGCGCATATTTTTCTTTAGCTTCCTGCTCAGTTCTACCGATCACTGGAAAGACACCAGGCATCACTTTGAGCTGATCGGGAGTGCGCCCGAATTGAGCGAGCCTACTTTTAAGACCTGCGTAAAATGTCTGAGCTTCTTCTAAAGTCTGCTGGGCAGTAAACACCACTTCTGCTGTCTGTGCAGCCAGATTTTGGCCATCTTCAGAAGAACCAGCCTGGATGATCACTGGATAGCCCTGGGGAGGACGAATAACATTCAAGGGGCCATGCACGGAGAAGTGCTTGCCTTGATGAGCGGTCACATGCAGCTTTTCGGATTCGAAGAAGATGCCTGCTTCTTTGTCGTAGAGAAACGGATCATCCTCCCAACTGTCCCAGAGTTTGGTGACTACTTCGACGAACTCGCGAGCCCGTTCGTAACGTAAGGTGTGCTCCATATGGGCTTCTTTACTAAAATTTTTGGCCTCAGCCTCAGTAGCAGAGGTCACCAAGTTCCAGCCAGCGCGACCACCACTGAGATGATCGAGGGACGCAAACTTGCGGGCGAGGTGGTATGGCTCGTTATATGTCGTAGAGACAGTCGCCGTTAAACCAATGTGTTCCGTTACCGCTGAAAGGGCTGACAGTAATGTGAGTGGTTCGAAACCACCACTTAGGGCTGAACGACCCGCTGCGGCAGTACCCTGACCACGATCCCAAGTTGCCAAACCATCGGCGAAGAAAATCATATCAAACTTGCCGCGCTCCGCTGTCTGCGCCAGCTTGCGGTAGTAGTCAAAGTGAATGCCGCCACTTGCTTGTGCTTTTGGGTAGCGCCATGCCGCAACATGATGACCAACACCCAGCAAAAAAGCACCCAGTCTTAATTTTGACTTTTCCATGCGCTCACCCCCAACGATGCAGTGACTTGAACTGTCTCTGGTCAGTCATGAAACATGTTGCCATGAATACTCAGTATATCTCTCGATATACCGTAGATTATGGCAGGCCTGTGAAGCTGTCAAGCAGGCGATGCTGTTAGGGCTGGAACGCCTCAAAAGCTTGCGGACAAGACTTTTTGCCCCCCAAATGGAAGTTTGTATTTTTTATACTCCGGTATTCCGATCAGATTAGTGTACAAAAACTTATCGGTATGCTACATTGCTTTTTGTTGTCCTTCCAGATATAAGTCATTCATTTCCTGGGTAACTAGTGGTGCCTTCAGCATGATTTCATGCTTGTTTCGCCTATGTTTTGCCCCCTTCCTTGCATGAAAAATGGAACACTTTTCGCAAAATTGATCGTTTGAGCGTGTTGAATCCAAAAGAGTGAGAGAAAAATGCAGAATTTAGGGATCTATTGCAAAGAATTGCGCCATCGCCGAGAGATGGCCGCCACATTGTTATGCGCAGGGATGTTGGGTGTTTTCGCCAAACCTGCAATGGCGGAACCCATTCTTGCCAAAGCTACACAGACTGATTCAGTCCTCTCACTTCGACAAGTTGCAGGCAACACGAGTCAGCGCGCTGCGGATCTCGAAGCGCGTCCAGCGCAATGGGTGTGGACAGATCCAAGTACTGTTCAGGTGATTGGTCAAGCCACTGAACCTGCATCACCGATTAAAGATGTGGTGACAGCAGCGGCTCCTGAAGAGGATAATGACCTCCTCGACGAAGTGTCTGTGACTGCGACCCGTCGTCCTGTAAAGTTTCGTGAGACGACGGCGACGATCTACTCGATTAAGAAAGAAGATATGCAGGCTCAAGGAGCACGCACCGCCACGGACGCTCTGCAACTAGTTCCTGGCATCACGACCTTTCCTCAGCAAGGTGGCGCGGGTGGTGGCGGCATCTTTCTACGCGGATTTGACGATCAACGCTTTACGCTTCTGCGCGACGGGATTTCTATCCAACGCGTCGCCAATGGTCGTACAGATATCTCCCGGTTCTCCCTTGAAAATGTCGAACGCATCGAAGTGATTAACGGTGGTGCTGCTCTGCGTTACGGATCTGGTTCCGTTGGTGGAGTAATCAACTTGATTACTGAGACCCCAAGTGGCCCACCAAAGCTCTCCCTCAAGTACGAGTCAGGCAGCTATGGGTTTAGCCGCTACGTCGCCAAGTACGGCGGTGGCGACGATACATTCAGCTACAATTTTCTCTTTGAGAGTTCCAAGGCCACTAACGACTATCCCTACAGCATTACGTTGCCGAACCAGGCGCGCTTTTATGGGCCGACCGTCAATCAAAACGCTTCTGTGCCTTCGCCACGGATTAATGCCAGTGGCTATCCGAACCAGAAAAACTCCTTTGGGGTCGGTGGTCCATCCGAAGGCGATCCTGATAACAATGGCTCGATCGATCTCTTTGGCTACTTGCGCCCAGAGGTTGGGCCACCTGTCACGATCACGGGTACCAGCAACGTTGGCGACAACTCCGGGGATACTTACGGTGCCAAGTTCACTTTTAAACCTGACGCAGCCAACAAGATCACCTTTAGCGCCAATGAACAGACTTATCGATACATCACTGCTAATCCTGGCAGTGCATACCGTAACGCCTGTTTCGGGGGTGCCTCAATTGCCACCAATCCGGTTTTAGCGCTCAACCAGTTCTCGCCGGTCGATTCAAAGGGCAATATTTTGCCCTGCGATCAACAACGCTACATCGTGCGCACGCCAACCAGTGGACTGGCTTTACCCTTTAACTACAACACCAGTGTTGATGGCAAGATTGTCTTCCCAACTGGACAATCCTTTGGAGCCTCGGAGCTATCCTCCTTGGATAATCTTCAATTTGCAATCAGCAACCAGTCCCAGACCGACATCCAGTTGCAGTGGGATTGGAATATTTCACCGACAACTTCCCTCTCCACCTATGCTTCTTGGTACCAGTTCACTTCGCCCCGCTTCGTACCGCAACCGCTGTTTTACGATACCAACGTCAATCTGAGCCAAACTGCGTTTGGTGGTATTCCCGGTGAAAGGAGGGCTGTACTGAGTTTCCAGCCCTTTGTCTATTCGCCAAGGCTTGAGTTTCAGACCCAACTTAATACCCAGATTTCTCCTGGCCAAAACTTGAGTGTTGGCGCAAACTTTATCCAGGACAGTAGTTATCAGCAGCCAACTGCTGCAGCCAATTTCTTTGATAGAACCATTTCAAGAAGTTCGGCGTTTATCGTTGATGACATCAGTTTTGGCCCTGAACTCAAGGCCAACGTTGGTATCCGCTACACCTACAGCACTCAATTCGGTGCCGTCGCCACACCTGCCCTCGGTGTTCGCTTCAGCCCCAACAATACCTATTCGCTGCGGGCAAACTGGTCTCAGGTTTTCAATGCCCCAGCACCGACGAACTTGTTCACTTTCGCTACAGGTTTTTCGGCGAACCCCAATTTGCAGCCGGAGACAGGGATTACTTATGACCTGGGTGTAGATATCACCCCAGGGCCAAACCTCGCTTTCCGACTCACTTATTTCAACTCTTCGTTAGACGGGATTTTTACGACTGTCAACGTCCGCAATCCCAACGCTACTACCGTGGGTGACCCAACGTTTGGGTTCAATTTCCTTACAACTTTCCTCAATCTTGGCAGTCGCCGCGCCTCTGGCATCGAGTTTTCTGGAGACTGGAAGCTCGCTGATCAGTGGCAGGTGCGGGTGGTCTGGACGAACCAGGATGCGCGTCCCTACGGTCTTGTGGATAACGCAAACCAGGCAACTTTCCCGTACTTCTTTGAATACCAAGATCCACTCATTCCATTCAATAGTGTCACTACTGCTTTGACCTATACAAACCCTGGTCTAAGGGCAACACTTCTCGGTCGCTACAACTCAGGTCAAAGACGTAATAACTCGACAGATTTCACCTCAGCCTATGCCACGCTCGATCTCAATCTAGAAGTGCCAATTTCTCCGCTCTTTACTCTCACCGGAAATATCGCCAACTTGACTGGAACCAATTACGAGTTATTTCCAGGGGCACCTGCTCCAGGCACCACGTTTCGAGTCGGCGGCAAGCTTGAGATCGGCCTTTGAGAAAACTTTTTGTCACTGTACAGTGCTTTAAGTAAACTCTTTTAAAGCGCTGTATAGGTTTTTTTGGCATCTTGGAGCGGAAGCATTAACGTCATTGGCTCAACTGGTGACTCCAGAAAACCGCGCTGTACATAAAAATCTTTGGCACGCTGCGATATGGCATGTACGAGGATTGCACGTACACCAATAATCTGGCTCACTTGGATCACGCGCTGTATAGCATTCTTGATCAATCCCTTGCCGTAGCCTTGCCCTTCCAGACTTTGATCAACTGCCAATCGCCCAATGACCTCTACAGGAATAGGGTCTGGCATGTTTCGACGCACTTTTCCAGGAGCAATATTCAGATCTACCGCCCCCATGGCAAGGCAATAGTAAGCCACAACCCGGCTTTCTATGCAGACGACAAACGTGCGAGAAGCGCCAGCATCATGGTTTCTCATGGCGCGTTGCTTGAGCCAATCGTTTAGAGATGCTTATGACCGAGAAACAGGCGTTTGGTATATTGAAACCGCAAGCCTATCTTTGCCTGTTGCTCAGTTGATGCCAAATGGCGAAGTATTACCAGTGGAATTTAGCTGATGAACACCCCTGAAGTCGAGACAAAAGAGCAAAAATATACACGCTTGCGAGCACTTTTTGATCTTTGTGGACAGAGATATTCTGAAGCAGGCGGCGATCCAAATAAGTCGGCCAGTTGCAATATCTATCTCACAGAGCCAGAACAGCAAGAGTTTTTTGCTCTCGCTCGTGCTTTATCTA
>JACMLN010000057.1 GCA_014379585.1 Gloeobacterales cyanobacterium ES-bin-313
ATACATATCTGCTTTGCCTGAAAGCGCAGCAGCAATCAGTAATAAAAAAACGAAAGAAAAATAATGCAAAGCAAAGATCAGGTGTTCCGCATAGTAACGCTTTGAGCGCAAGTACAACAGCTTTAAGAACAGTGCAAAGATTGGCAGCAAAACAAAAACAACTTTAGAAATTTGTCCTAAAAAGGCATCTGTGAGTATCTTTGGCACTTCTTTGCCATTGGTTGAGGCAATTTTTTCAACTTTTTTATTGATGCGATCTTTAAGCTGATTATCCGGAGATTTATCTTCTGCTTTGAGGCTTAGAGGCTCTTTGGGAGGCTGGGAAGAGAGAGCAGGCAGCTCAACTTTGGATGGGTTATTCGGGTCAAGATTCAATAACTGTCCTTTATAGAAAGGCACTAAAAAGAAATAGACAAGGCTGATAAACAGAAAGAGTCGCAATGGGGAGATGTAGCGCAATCTGCGGCCAGCACAAAATTCGCGAGTGAGATATCCAGGTCTAAAAATCAGCGGCAGGATACTTCCGAAGAACTTCCGATCGAGGGTGAAATATTCGCTTACAAAATCACTCACGATCTTCCAGGCGGAGACGTGAAAGTTATCATTCGCTTGCCCACACTCTTGACAAAATTTTCTAGGGGTGCGTTCGCCACAGTTGAGACAAACCTCAGATTGACGGCCACTATTGAGCTTGGTAGAAACTTTTTCGGTAGCTGAGCAAATCGCTTCTTTGTCTGGCTCTGTGTAGTTCGCCTCGGTCATAGTACCTGTAGAAGAGACAATCAATTACGATTCTAGTCGCACTGTAAAGCTGAGTGTCTTGGTGGAGAATGCCGAGAGGCTGAAGCGTTCCCAACTACTAGCAGGCATAAGTCTCTGTCGCGATTGCACTGCTGAATGTCCCGGAAACTATGATTTTGTCGCGATTTCGATTTGCGCGGCACCTTTTTGATGATCGGGACACTAAGGCTTCAGCCCGCCCAAGGGCAGGCTGAACCTGCACGTGTCAAGTAAGCTGGGCTTGGAGAAAATTCAAAGTCCGTTCCCAGGCAACGTCCGCCAGATGCGCCTTGTAAACTTCTGGGCGGGTATCGTTGAAAAATGCGTGGTTCGCATCATAACTGTGGAGGCTGTGTTCCACTCCAGCCACTTTGAG
The DNA here is from genome assembly GCA_014379585.1 of Gloeobacterales cyanobacterium ES-bin-313. Taxonomy (GTDB): domain Bacteria; phylum Cyanobacteriota; class Cyanobacteriia; order Gloeobacterales; family Gloeobacteraceae; genus JACMLN01. The sequence continues at coordinate 1,157 of JACMLN010000057.1, forward strand.
ATCGGCCTCAAGGGCAACAACCTTGGCAGGCGTGACCCAGTCATCATGGGTTGCAAAGTGACCCAAGACTGGAACTTTGATTTGCCTTGAATCAGCAAGTTGTTCGGGGGGAATACCGTAGAAACACACAACTGCATCTACTTCCGGCACATGCACACCCGCAGCAAGGGTCAAAGCACCCCCCATGCAAAAACCGAGTACAGCCACTTTTGAATCCTGGGTTTCCAAAAATTGTACAGCCCCACGGATATCTTGATTTGTTGCATCACTCCAATCGAGGCGATTCATCTTGGCACTGGCATCTTCAGCAGTTTCGGCAAGATAGCCACGGTAGAGATCAGGAGCTAGAACTGTGTAGCCAGCTTCTTTCAGCCGATCTGCAACACTGAGAATTTGTGGACTGAGTCCCCACCACTCTTGAATGACAACAACGCCTGGTGCTCCAGGAGCAAATTCAGCCAAGTAACCTGGAGCTTTATCCCCGTCGGGACGCGTAAACTCGATTCTCGTACCCATTCTTCTCTCGATTCACGACTCATCTACAGTAGCGCTTTCAGGAGAAACTACATCCCCGCCCAGACAGATGGAAATTTCTGCGAAATTAGGCCACTTTTTCCGCAGTTTCCACTTGGAAGCAAGCCGCCATGTGGTTGCCACCTGTATCGAGTAATTGCGGTTCTTCTTGGCGACAGCGCTCGACGGCGTAGGCGCATCGCGTATGGAAGCGGCAGCCACTCGGTGGATTGATTGGGCTTGGCACATCGCCGACGAGGACGATGCGTTGGCGGGTTTTCTCGACTTCGGGATCGGGGACAGGAACCGCCGAAATCAGCGCCTGGGTGTAAGGATGCAAAGGACGACGGTAGATTTCCAGGCTATCGGCTATCTCGACGATCTTGCCGAGGTACATCACGGCGACGCGGTCACTGATATGGCGCACAGCGCGAAGATCGTGGGAGATAAACAGGGTCGTCAGGCCAAATTCCTTGCGCAGACTCGACATCAAGTTCAAAATCTGGGCTTGAATCGAGACATCCAATGCAGCAATCGGTTCGTCGGCGACAATAAATTCTGGATTAACAGCGAGGGCGCGGGCGATGCCAATGCGTTGGCGCTGACCACCGGAAAATTCGTGGGGATAGCGCTTCACGTAGCGAGGATTCAAACCGACAGTGCGCATCAGATCTTGAACGCGGCGCTCCAACTGCTCTTTGGGCAGGGACTCGAAGATCGTGATTGGCTCGGCAATGATACTGCCGACGCTCATGCGCGGATTCAGCGAGGCGTAGGGATCCTGGAAGACCATCTGCAGGTAGCGCCGCGTCTGCTGGAGCTGTTCAGTGGAAAGCTTGCACAGGTCAGTGCCTTTGAATTTCACACTGCCCGAAGTCGTTTTGACCAACTGCAGAAGGGCTCGTCCGAGGGTCGATTTGCCGCAGCCTGACTCACCGACAAGACCAAGGGTTTCGCCCTTGGCAATATCTAAAGAAACACCATCCACAGCGCGCACTACTTTTGCCTGTTTCTGACTCAAGAGTTTGTCCAAAATCCCCACCGATCCGGTTTGAAAATGAACTTTCAAATCCCGAACAGCGATAAGTGGATCTTGTTTCTGCTTAATCCCGTTCAATTTCTTTTCTCTCCTGCACAGTAGAGACCGCATTTAGCCAACAGGCGGACTTGTGATCTGTTCCGACTGAAACAAATTCTGGTTGAGTTTGGCATTTCGCCACAACCTCAGGACAGCGAGGTCCAAAGGGACATCCGGGGGGGAGTGCCGAGAGATCTGGTGGCAAACCGGGAATCTGATAGAGTTCTTCGACTTCTTCGTAGGGATCAGGTACCGAACGCAGCAATCCCTGGGTGTAGGGATGGGCGGGATGGGCGAACACCGTATCAGTCGGACCGTACTCGATCATGCGGCCTGCGTACATCACTCCCAGTCGATCCGTCATGCCAGCGACCACGCCTAAGTCGTGGGTGATCAAGATCACCGAAGTGCCGAGGCGAGCTTTGAGGTCTTTGATCAGTTCGAGGATCTGGGCTTGGATCGTGACATCGAGGGCAGTGGTTGGTTCATCGGCGATCAACAATTGCGGGTCGCAGGAAAGCGCCATGGCGATCATCACCCGTTGGCGCATTCCTCCTGAGAACTGGTGGGGATAGCTATCGATCCGGTTGGGGGCATCGGGAATACCGACGAGTTCGAGCATTTCGATGGCGCGTGTGCGGGATTGTTTGGAGGTCAAGTTGAGGTGCAGCTCGGAAATCTCGGTGATTTGCCGTGAAATGCGCAAAAACGGATTGAGGGAAGTCATCGGATCTTGGAAGATCATGGCGACGCGCTTGCCCCGAATTTTGCGCATCTGCTCATCGGTAATTTGGAGCAGATCTTGTCCGCCAAACAGCACTTGCCCGCCCTTAATTTTCCCTGGTGGGGTTGGAATCAAGCCCATGATCGACAGGCTTGTCACCGACTTGCCACTGCCCGATTCGCCAACGATGCCAAGGGTTTCCCCTGGCTCAAGATCGAAGGAAATATTATCGACCGCTTTAACTTCGCCGTCGCGGGTGTAGAAGGAAGTTTGAAGATTGCGCACCGAGAGAAGTGGGTTGGTCATCGTTTCGTCATGGTGAGTTAATCCGCGCGGGATTGGGGATCAAGGGCATCCCGTAGGCCATCGCCGAGAAAATTTAAGCAAAACAGGGTGCCTGCCATCATCGTGCCAGGAAAGATTAGGTGCCAGGGATAGACCGAAATCGCGCCGACCCCTTCTTGAACGAGAGTGCCCCAACTCGAAAGCGGTGGCTGAACCCCTAAACCCAGAAAGCTCAAAAAGGCTTCCGTGAGCATGACACTGGGAATCGTTAAGGTCGTGTAGACGATCACAGGGCCAAGGGCGTTGGGGACGAGATGGCGAAAGATAATTTGAGGGGTACTCACGCCAATGGATCGGGCAGCTTCGACAAATTCACGATTTTTCAGCGAAAGTACTTGACCTCGGACAATCCGCGCCATAGTCAGCCAAGAAATCGCGCCCAACATGGCAAACAAGATAATCAGATCCTTGCTGAAGAAAGCCAACAACACGATGATCAAGAAAATATCCGGCAAAGAGTACAAAATATCGACGATGCGCATCATCACTTCATCAGTTTTGCCGCCGATGTAACCGGAAATTGCTCCGTAGCTGACCCCAATCACCAAGCTCACAATCGAAGCGACAGCACCGACGAGCAACGAAATTCGGCCTCCCACCAAAGTACGCACTAAAATATCCCGGCCTAGCTGGTCTGTGCCAAACCAGTGGGCAGCACTGGGAGGCATGTACACTGCATCAGGGTTGGTCTGGTCGTAGGTGTAGGGGGAGATCAGTGGCCCAATGATCACAGCGACCAGAACGATGCTCAGGACGATGGCGCTGGCAACTGCCAATTTGTTTTTGAGCAACCTGCGCCAAGCATCTTTCCAGAGACTTGTGCCTTCGACGAGTTCAAAACTGTCTACTTTGACATCGATAGCGGGTTCGACAGGGGTTTGCATGGTGTTTACTTGTAGGCGATGCGCGGATCGATCAAGGCGTAGATGATATCGACGATCAAGTTGAAGACCAAGAGCATGACAGCGACCACCAGAGTCACCCCAACCACAATGAAGCAGTCGCGGGCGTTGGCCGCCTCAATAAAGAAATTACCTAAACCCGGAATCAGAAAAAGTTTTTCTACGACAATTGTGCCCCCCAACAAGAAGGCAAGGGCCGGTCCAGAGTAAGAAACAACAGGCAAAATACTGCCGCGCAGAGCATGGCGGAACAACACCACACTTTCTCTCAGCCCTTTGGCTCGTGCCGTGCGGATGTAATCCGAACGCAGAACTTCCACGAGGCCACTGCGGGTGAGCCGCGCAATGTAAGCCGTGTAGAGCGCGCTCAAGGTAAAAGCGGGCAAGATCAAGTGGGAGAAATCTCCCCAACGCGCCGGTGGGAGCCAGTAGAGAGAGAGGGAAAGCCCAATCACCAGAAGCGGCCCCAGTACAAAGTTCGGGATAGAAACGCCAAGCACTGCTGCTGCCATCGCCCCATAATCCACGCCAGAATTTTGTCTGAGGGCGGCAATGATGCCCGCCCCCATACCCAAGACCAAAGCGATCAAGTAGGCTGTGGCGCCCAGGATCATCGAGTTGGGGAGTCCCTGCACGATCACATCGCTGACGTTGCGATCTGGGTAGCGCGTCGATGGGCCGAGATCCGCGTGCAGGATCACTCGATTCATGTAGTTCAAATACTGTTCTGGCAGGGGCTTATTGAGGCCGTATTTTTCGTTGAGCTTGGCAATCACTGCCGCTGGGTAAGCCCGCTCTTCGGCAAAAGGGCTACCAGGCGCGAGGCGCACCAAGAAAAAACTGACGGTGAGTACGGCAAACAGAACTGGAATGGCAAGCAGAAGACGGCGGAGGATAAATTGCAACATGTTTAGGGTTTCGCGGCGATGGGCTGTTTGTTCCAGTCTGGGTCGATGGTCACGCCCTTGAGGGGATGTTGGTCGAGCAGGTTGGGGTACCAGCCCTTCACCCAAGGTTTTTTGAGGTAGTTCAGAGCGTAGAAGTAGACAGGCACGATCGGCGCTTGGTCGATCAAGTAACTTTCGGCTTCTTTGAGGAGTTGATTGCGTTTTTGCTCATTTGGTTCCGCATCGGCTTGGGACATCAATTTGCTGAACTTCGGATCCGCCCAACCGGAGTGGTTATTGAGGGTATCTTCCGCCAGCAGATCTAAGAAAGTACTCGGATCCATATAGTCCCCTACCCAGGCATCGCGGGACACATCAAAATCGCGGCGTTCGCGGCGAGCCTGAAAAGTCTGCCACTCCTCGTTTTGCAGCTCGACATCGATATGTAACTGTTCTTTCCACATGCGCTGCACAGCTTGGGCAACGGTGCGATGGGCTTCGAGGGTGTTGTAGTAGATCGTGATCGGTGGAAAGCCTTTGCCCCCTGGAAAACCGGCCTCACTCAATAATTTTCGGGCTTTCTCAGGATCATATTTGGGCCCAAGCGGGGGCACATAGCCAGCGATCCCCGGTGGCACGAAGGTTGTAGCTGGCAATTCTCCGCGTCCGATGTACTTGTAGGCAATTGCTTCTTTATCGACCGCCAAGTTGAGGGCACGGCGCACCCGAATATCGTTGAAGGGTCTGCGCTTGACATTTAAAGAATAGTAATAGGTCGAGAACTGTGGCCCACCCTGAAAATCTTTGTAGCGCTTTAGTTCGCGAATGAGGGCGGAAGGCAGGTTGCCACTGTAGATCGAATCGAGTTCCCCAGCCCGGTAGAGATTGACATTTTGGGACTGCTCTTGAATCGGCAGCATCACAATTTTGTCGATATGGACGTGCTCTTTGTCCCAGTAGGTCTGACTTTTTTGAAGCACGACTTGGTTGTAAGGCGAAACTTCAATCACTTTGTAGGGGCCACAACCGACAAAGTTTTTGGGCTTAGTCCACAGTTCCCCGTATTTTTCGATGGCCTGCTGCGGCACAATCGAAAACGCGTAGTGGGGGGTCATCTTCGCAAAGAAGGCTGTCGGCTTCTGCATTTCCACCCGCAGTGTGTACGGGTCGATGGCAGAAATGCCTAAGTCTTCAGGCTTGAAAGCAACAACTTGCTTCCCCGCCGAAATCGTCACAAGTTGAGCCGCCTGCTCACGAGCCTCTTTTGCCACGTAGAGATCTAGATCTTTACTGGGATCGCCTACGGAGAGGAATTGTCCGGTTTTGCGGTCTTTGAATTGAAACTTGCCAAGATGTTCGCTGTCTTTGGCCGCCACAAAATCTGCGGTGGCGGTGAGCTGGACGACGCGCTTTGCTTGGGCAATCTCCTGATCGCTGGTGAGGAAAACTTGGGTCGGATCTTCTGGATCCATGACCGTTATCTGGGTGGCTGGATCGACTAAACGGGCTTTGCCGTCGGCGATTGCCTGCCCATTTTTGACGTAGTACATCAAGCTGGCGTAGGGAGAAGCCGTGTTTGGATCGATAATCCGCCGCCAACTGTAGAGAAAATCAGCGGTCGTAATCGCTTTGCCATCCGAAAAGATGGCACCTTTGCGCAGGTGAAAAATCCAAACTTTTGATTGCTCTTGGGATTGCCAGTCGGTGGCGAGGGCGGGAATCGGTGCCAGGGTCTTCGGATCGTAGCCGGTCAGTCCTTCTTGCAATTCTTGAAGAATATGGGCTTCTGGAACCCCAGCGGTCTTGTGGGGGTCGAGGGAGCGCGGTTCAGCAGCATTACCCAGTACCAAGACACTTTCTTTTGGTGGTGTGAGTCGCCCAAAAAAAGTTCTGTTCCCATCCGAGGAACAACCTGCCACAGCGAGGGCCGCAAGCAACAAAAACAAGGAGCTAGAGGATTTTGCGGTCACGGAGGGAGAAGCGTTGGCCTTTGGCCATGATGTGAATGCGGAAACTGCCGACACTGAAGGGCTGACTCGCTTGAGTCTCGTTGATTGTGTTATAGACTAGCTCACTGCCATCGACAATAGCGACAGATCCTTCTCCAATCACTTCCAACGTGCTGTCTTGCTGCAAGATCACGGCTGTATTTTCATCGATACCGACACCGAGGCATTCAGGACGCAGCGAAACAGCCGTCATAAGCCGCGCCAAACGGTTGCGATTGTGAAAGTGTTGGTCAATGATCACATTTTGCAAAATGCCCAAGCCGATGGTGAGATCGACGATGCTGCGCCGGGGCGATTCGCCACTGTATCCACGGGCGATCATGCAATCGCCAATTGCTGAAGCACCTGCACTGGTTCCAGCAATCACCAACTCTCCAGCCTGGGAACTGGCCTGCATCGCATCTGCCATGAGGGTGCCAGCGATCACTTGACAGAGGCGCAACTGATCGCCACCCGTCATGAACAACCCTGTATAAGTCTTGACCATTTCAGCATTTTCAGGAAGATCCGCTTCGTAGCGATTAGCCACCCGCAGGACTTCTGCTTTGGCTGCGCCCATCTTGACGAACAGTTGACGGTACACCTCTCCCAAGATTTCCGGCATACTCGAAGCAGTAGGCACAATCAAAATCCGAGCCTGTGTGCCGCCTGCAAGTTCGTGAAATGTTGCAAGGATACTCTTCTCGTTCTCTTTATCCTCGGCACCACCAATAATGATCATCGGGCTGCCTGACAGTTTTGCCAGTATTCGGGCGGCTTCCACAGGACTCGACCTCACCAAGGAACCTACACCTTCTTCAACTCAGGAAATAAAAAACGCTTCGTTAGTATAGCCGATCGTTCCCGTCCTCCGAAGCATAGGAAGCGACAGACAGCGGTGGTAGACTGTTCGTGATTGTAAAAGGATCCACACTCATGGCCACTGCGCTCCGTCCAGAGACTGTTCTAATTGTCGATGACGAGGAGTTGATTCGGGATACTGTGGCGCTAGCCCTTGGAGACGAGGGATACACAGTTGTCGTTGCCGAAGATGGCAGACAAGCATTGGAACTAGCACGACAAGCAGAGCGCGTCGATCTGATCGTGCTCGATTTGATGCTTCCCCACATTAATGGTTTAGACCTTTGCCGCCTGTTGCGGCGCGAAGGCAACGGTGTGCCGATCTTGATGTTGACGGCCAAAAGCAGCGAAACTGACCGTGTCGTTGGACTTGAAGTGGGCGCGGATGATTATTTGGCGAAACCCTTCGGAATGCGCGAACTGATTGCCCGCTGCCGTGCCGTACTGCGTAGACAATCCCGCCAACAGACCCTCGATAATTCGCTGATTCTGCGCTGCGGCGACCTCTGGATGCACCCACAAGAATGTCGGGTGATGGTCAACGAGGTTCCGGTGGATCTCTCCCCCAAAGAATTTCGCCTTCTCGAACTGTTCATGCGCAACCCACGCCGAGTGTGGTCGCGCGAACAATTGATCGAGCGCGTCTGGGGACCGGACTTCATGGGCGACACCAAAACTGTCGATGTCCATATCCGCTGGCTTCGTGAAAAGCTCGAAAAAGATCCCAGCCATCCGCAGTACTTAGTGACAGTGAGGGGCTTCGGCTACCGCTTCGGCTGATTTATGTGGTGGACGTTCTTCGTCGGGCTTGGGGTGGGAACTTTGCTTACCCATCTGCTTTGGCAACAGCGATTTAATTCCCTTGACACAGAGTTGCGTAGCCATCTCCTGCCTGGCAAAGGCGCGCTCAGTGCCAAGATCAATACAGCCTTGGCGGTGGCAACTAAGCCCATTGAAGAAGCTAATCAGGAACTCGCAATCTATCACCAGTTATTGAGTGCCGCTCCCGTCGGTTATGTACGCATCGACCGCAACGGCTACTTGGTGGAGTTTAATACTTGCATTACTACCTGGTTCGGCCTGCGAGACTCCAGTGCCCCTAAACGGATGCTGATTGAGTGTGTACGCTCCTTAGAGCTAGAAGAGTTAGTGAGTACAACACGCAAAACAGGTCATGTGCAGCAAAACAATTTGAAGCTCAGCTTAGCCCAGCGAGATTTGGTCGTCATGGGCACGGCCATTCCGTTAGCAAACGAGCAAGTTGGGCTTTTTCTGCTTGATCGTGGCGAAATTGAGCGGCTTGTCCAGCAACGGGATCGCTGGGTGGGTGATGTTGCCCACGAACTGAAGACCCCGCTGACTTCGATTCGTCTCGTCGCCGAAGTGCTGCTTTCTCGCGTCGAACCAAGCCAACAACAGTGGCTCGAACGCCTATTGCGGGAAGTAGAACGTCTCAACTTGTTGATCCGCGACTTGCTCGAACTCAGCCAATGGGAAGCAAGAACCGAAAAACTCGTCTATCGCACCGATGTCGATCTCGTCACCTTGCTCTACGAGGCATGGCAGACTGTTGAACCGATTGCTGATCGCCACCATGTCACGATGACCATGGAGGCTCCCGAGCATCTCTTGATCGATGCTGATGGGGAACGCCTCTATCGGGTCTTTCTTAATCTTCTGGACAATGCTGTGCGCTACAGTCCTGAAAACCAAGCTTTTGTTGTCCAACTTGTTATGGATGTCGATGCAGTGCACATTGAATTTACGGATCGTGGCCCTGGGTTCCCACCCCAAGATCTTGATCGTGTCTTTGAGCGTTTTTATCGCGCCGATCCAGCCCGCGCCCGCCAGACGGGGGGCACTGGACTGGGGCTGGCAATTGTCCGCCAAATTGTCGAAGCCCACGGTGGAACAATCTGTGCGGCCAATCATCCCCAAACCGGTGGTGCATGGCTACGTATCTGTCTACCTCAATCTCAACCGACAAAGTCGGGGTAAGATGCATTGGCTTTGGAAATGCGCCTATGAATATGCAAATTCACAAAAAGTCCTGCTGGTTTTTGGCTATTTTGGTCGGGCTTTTATGGCCTGCTAGTGCTGTTTTTGCCCACGATTACTGGCTTGTGCCTGAAAAATTTTCCCTCGCTCCAGAAGAATCGGTCAAGATTCATCTGTACTATGGGGACGAACTTAAGATTGACGATGAGCGCCCTTTTCAAAAAGAACGCACCCCTCGTCTCGACCAAATTTCGACAGAAGGCACTATTGACTTAACGGCTACGCGTGTCGATGGCCAAAAGCCTTTTGCCACCCTTAGTTTCCCAAAGCCTGGATCCTACGTGTTGGCGATGGATCGCAATGCCCAAAACATTGTTTTAAAAGGGCCAGAGTTTACTGCCTACCTCAAAGAAGAGGGGCTGAGTGACATTCTGGCTCGCCGCAATCCAAAAGCACCGGGACGGGAGCGCTACGTGCGCAGCATTAAAACCTTGATTCAAGTGGGCGAGCGCATCACCGACATTCCCCTCAAACCCAACAGTCAACGCCTTGAAATCGTGCCCCTCCAAAATCCCCTGCGCCTCAAACCAGGGTACGTGCTGATTGTCCAATTGCTCTTTGATGGATTTCCGTTAATGAATCGCCAAATCCAGGCGTATCATCTGGAGAATGGTAAGCTCATCACCCAAAACCAGCGCACTGACGGTCAAGGAAAAGCTTCTTTTCGTCTCGATCAGCCCGGTTCCTGGCTCATTCGCACCGTCCACATGCGCCCCTGCAAGCAGATCTGCCGAGAGATCGACTGGGAAAGCTTCTGGAGTTCATTAAGTTTCGCTATTAATTCACCCTGATGGATATCACCGCCTCCGTTCAAAATCTCTACGAACGCTATCCCTTTCCCCCAGATCCGATTACCAAGACCTTGCCACCGGGCTGGAACTGGCGTTGGAGTTGGAGTTTTGCCCACAGCTTCTGTTTCGGCACACGCCCCAGCCACGAAAAGATTCGGATTCTCGATGCGGGCTGCGGCACAGGGGTAAGCACCGAATATCTTGCCTTTCAAAACCCCGAAGCGATGGTGCTTGCCATCGATATAAGTAAAACTTCTTTGGATCTTGCCCGTCAACGCTGCGCCAAATTTAACAACGTTCAATTTGCTCAGATGGATTTAGCCGAAGCTTCCCAGCTGGAAGGTTCTTTCGATCTGATTAATTCTGTAGGCGTGCTGCACCACCTCGCAGACCCAAAGGCTGGGATTCAAACCCTGGCCGGACTGCTTGCTCCTGGTGGACTGATGCATATTTTTGTCTACGGTGCGCTTGGACGCTGGGAGATCGAATTGATGCAGCAGGCGATTCGTCTACTCCGCGACCCTGAGGATCCCCTGGGAGACGGACTGAAAGTTGGTCGGGAATTATTTCGGTCATTGCCTGAAGATAACCGCCTTGTGCAAGCAGATCGGCGCTGGCAACTTGAGAATAATAGCGATATCTGTTTTGTTGATATGTACGTCCATGTCCAAGAAATTCGCTACACGATCCCGAGCCTCTTCGACTTGATCGATGCGAGTGCATTAGACTTTCTCGGTTTTTCCAATCCGCAATTTTGGTCATTGGAAAGATTATTGGAGAAAGCCCCGTGGCTCATCGAACGCGCCCAAAAACTCAGCGAACGCGACCGCTATCGCCTGATCGAGCTTCTGGATCCGATTGCTGCCCACTACGAGTTTTTCTTAGGGAAACCGCCCTTGATTACCAAGCAGTGGACACCAGAGAACTTCCAAGAAGCGGTTCCGTTGCGAAGCTCCTATATCAATCCTTGGCCAGATCCTCTCGTCTTCGATCACGAGTACGAATTAGTTCGCTTAAATCCCGCTCAGATCGCTTTCTTAGACGCAAGCGATGGCAAATCCACTGTGGGCGAAATCCTAAAAAATATCCCAGACTTGTCCTTTCTAGACATCGAAACCCTGAGAGCACATTTTCTCCTTCAGTATTAGTGTGTTGAAACCCAAAGAGAACCTTGCTGGGTGATTTTGAGCGCTTTCGGCGCAGAAATCTGACGTTTTTGATCTGTTTTCCGGACTATGCTTGCCGGAACGCATATTCGCAAATATTCCCACCTATTGTTTATAGAGCGCGGATCTTGGAAAACAAGTCGCTCAAGTTCGTTTCTTGAGGTTCAAATGATGTCTCACGTTCTCCAGTTAAAGCATAAAAAATATAGCGTCATGTACTTGATTGCGATTCTTGCTGCTTTGCTGGCAACTGGATGTAGTTCTACAGCAGACTTCAGCACTTTTGCCGACTCTGGTAAGACCTATACGACAGCAATGGATAAATTGTTGTTGACTTCTGCTGCTGTTCACACTGACGCAACCTCGGAATTGATATTGCAAGATTACTCCGGTCGTGTGGAGAATAATGTCCAAGTTCCTAGTAATTTACTTGAAAGTTTTAATGAAAAGGCTGCAAACTATGTCGCAATTAATCAACAGTTGCGTGAGATGACACGACTGCTTGGCTTGTACTTTGAGACGCTAAGCAATCTGGCTAATTCTTCGGCTCCTCAAGCAGCGAAAACTGCAAGCGCAAACCTTGGTAGCAGCCTCAGCGACTTAGTAAAAGAAACCAAAGCGAAAGTGAGTATTCCAGATAAAACGCTGTTGGGGGAAATTGGAAAAATTGCCATTAATATCCAGCTTTCTGGCGCGCTTGGCGAAGAGCTTTCAATCCGCAAAGAAACATTGAAAGAGGTTCTGGCCATTCAAAAAATTCTTCTTGATAAAGTGCAAGAGCAACTCGTTGATGATTTGAGTACAACACAAAAAGCACAATCATCAAGAAAGCTGGCACCACAACTTCAAAACAAAGAGTTGCTGAGTGATGCCAAGAAAGATGCATTCATCAAATTGCGGCAAGATATACTGCTGACCAATTTCCAGGATAAGCTCGGCATCTATAATGCTGCCCGAGAAGCAGAATCAAAAATGCGGAATGCATTCATATTATTACTCAACGGAGATATTACTCCAGAGAAAGTGATCAGGGTTAAGAGCGCATTTGAAGTTGCAAAATAGGATAAGTTCGAAGTCAATTTTAAGCAGTTAGCACAGGAGAAAACTGATGAAAGCTTACCTTCAGCCTTACACATTGCGCACGTTGAGACAGATTCGCGATGATTTGTTTTTTTCTAGCGAAGTCCGCGACTACCTCAAAAGTGATGTCGTCTCTCAAGGTGATAAAGTATCCTTCATTGAGTTGAGAACCAACTTTGCACTGGCGACTGAAGAACTTGAAGTTGAGAGTTTAGAACAGATCGCTCAGGCACTACAGGCCAATTCGGATCGTCTCAAAGAAGGGATTGCGAACCTGCAAAAATCGATCAGGGACGTGAATCGCTCCGTCGAAATCATTACAGCTTTGGGTGATCTTGTTAGCTTTGCGCGCTTCATCTTGCAAGCGTCTAAACCGCCCGTCTGAAGCCTCGAGAAACTAGAACATGCCATCAAGTTTCGGGCTTGTTCTTCAAGTTTTGAGGCGATTTCCCCGCCTGTCCAGAGTGCTTCTCAATCGAACTGAAGCTTTTCCCTCGCCCTTCGCTGAATACCAAGAGTCGTGGAGGTGCTTCAAGAAAGGTTGACTATTATGAAGTCAGCGTCTTCGTTGGGTTGCGCGATGAAAGCCTTGGTTCTTGCTGGTCTTACTCTGTTTTGGTCTACTGCTGTTGCCGCCGCTCCGACTGGTTATTTGCTGAATCCAAAGCTTCAAGAAGTGCACCAATTTGATTTGGGCACTGGCAAATCGATCCACCGTTGGCCATTGCCTGTGGCAAACGTCTATCACAATGCAGTCCGCACTCGCGAGGGCGAATTGCTGATCGCTGGGGATGAAAGCCTGAGCATCATCGATGTAAACGGAAAAGCAACGAAGATCCCCTTACCAATTCCAGCCTTAGCTGAACCTCCTAGCGCAGAAACCAAGCAAGGTTTGCCTGTCCTCGAAAAACTGACGGTTCAGAAGCGACGGCTCTTCGGCATCAGCTACGAAGGGCGTACTGGTATGGCTTACCTTGGCGTGCGCAGCGACGATGGAACCGTGACGCTGTATCGCTATGCTCCCCAAAAGCAGGACCTGCAAATTCTGACAACACTTAAAAATCTGCCCAATCCCCGCGACTTGCAGGTGACAGCGGATGGCCTCAGAATTTATATTTCTTCTGTGGCTGTTGTTCCAGAACCAGCCGCCCGGATCTATCCAATCAACCCCCTTACAGGCACGCAGGGAGAAGCACTCAATCTTGCTTTCGACCCAACCCGGCCCCAACTGAACCTGAGTGCCGACGGCAATGTTCTCTACACACTTTCTGCCAACAATGAACTGATTTTGGTGAATACGCGCACGAATACAGTTGTGCGACGTTTGCCCATCGAGGTCTCCAAAAAGTCGCCGATTGTGCGGGTTTTGCCAGCCCTCGACAATAGGCATATCTGGATCTTGACCCAAAAACAGTTGCTCCTCTGGGATCCTTTTGCGGGCAAAGCCGACTTGAACGAAAAAGTGCCCACAGCGATCCTGGACTTGGCAATGACCGAAGATAAAGCCCAACTCTGGTCACTCCAGGCAGGGCGTACTCCCGAATTGCACCATTGGGACAGCAAAAGTGAGGATTTCCCGGTGGTCGGCAAAGTCAAACTCTCCACTGGCACCAACCGTGTCTTGATCGTTGAAGATCCCCAGGCCGAAACCCAGAGCACGGCCCTCCCAAAAGTGGCTGTCATCGGTTTTGAAACCGGCCCTGCCCGCTTTGGCAAATTTCCGAATGTCTCAGATGTGGTTGGTGGAAGTCTCCTGCGCACCCGCCAGTACGAAATTCTTTCGCCAGTACAAGTCAGCTCAGTGCTTCAAGCCCTCGATTTCGATGTCGCGCAACTCCAAGGCAACCCCGACGAAATTCGACAAGTGGCTGGATTGTTGGGCGCAGATGTGATTTTAGCTGGCGATCCGCTCCAAGTCGAGATGCCCAACCGTGGTCTTGAATCCCTGGCTGGCATCTTGTCGGGCTACGCTGCTTTCTTGCTGCCCCAGCTTTCTTCTCCAAAAGTCTTCGCCAATGCCAACGCCTTTAACCAAGCGGGCGAGGCGATCTGGAAAGCAAATGTCAACAATTTCGACCCTGCTTTTTTCTCCGGCAAAGGCGATCTTACGTTGCTCAGTAACGCCATGGTGATTACGGGCGAGGATATTGCCAATCGCTTTTCAAAGGGTGCTTACAACACGGCGCGAGACCAATCGGTCAAGACAGACCTACCACCGCTCCAGCAGGATGAAGCCCTCAAAACGATTAAATCGGTGGCCCTGCTTGGCCCCGATGCCACTTTTTACGACCAAAACGCCAATGCCCCCTCACGGCTCGGCCAAGCCCTCGCCCCACAGCTGATTAAAGCACTCAATTGGGAGGTGATAGGGCCGACGGAGGCATTTGGAAAACTTGCTACTTTGGGCATCGAGCCAGCCCAAATTCTGACGACCGATCCCAAATTGCTCGCCCGTGCTCTCGGTGTCGATGCTGTGATGACAGGGCTAGTTCGCAGCAGTACTTTCATTTCCAGCAGCCTGTTTGGGATTGGCCAGGGAGCATCAGTCGAGGTCATTCTTCAATACCAGTTGGTGGATCAAGAAGGCCGCATTCTCTGGAAAGATGTGCAGGTGCGCAATATTTCTGTCAATCCTCGCGATACCAGCCGTGCTCTGGAGCAAGCCGCATCCGCCATCGTCGAACGCCTCCAAAAAGGGATCGGAGCAAAGCAGTCTTAAACCTATGTAAACACTCAAAAAGTTTTCTTGAATCCCCCAAAGATCTAAGGCAAACTCTATGGGTGCTTGCAGAGGGGATGGAAATGAAACTTGCTTACTGGATGTACGCTGGGCCTGCCCACATTGGAACCTTACGCATCGCCAGTTCCTTCAAAGATGTCCATGCGATCATGCACGCACCCTTGGGGGACGATTACTTTAATGTGATGCGTTCGATGCTGGAACGTGAGCGCGAATTTACTCCCGTCACCGCTTCGATCGTGGATCGCAAAGTGCTCGGACGCGGTTCCCAAGACAAAGTCGTTACTAACATCGTTCGCAAGGATCAAGAGGAAGCACCGAGCTTGATCGTCCTCACCCCCACCTGCACCTCAGCGATTCTCCAGGAAGATCTGCAAAACTTTGTTGCCCGTGCCCAAGAACAGGCCAAAGCTGACGTGATCCTGGCCGATGCCAACCACTACCGTTTTAACGAACTGACTGCTGCGGAGAAGACCTTTCACCAGATTGTCAGCCACTACATCGACAAGCTCAAGGAAATGCCCCCGCGCAGCGAACGCCCCTCAGCGAATATTCTGGGCATGTCCACCCTCGGTTTTCATAACAGCCACGACTGCAAGGAATTGAAGCGTCTGCTGGCAGATCTCGGCGTTGAAGTAAATCTCGTGGCACCAGAAGGCTGCTCGGTCAACGACCTCAAAGACTTGCCCCGTGCCTGGTTTAACGTTGTTCCCTACCGCGAACTTGGTCGCCAAACCGCCGAATATCTTCAAGAAAAGTGCGACCAGCCGTTTGTGGATATCACGCCCATGGGGGTGATGCAAACTGCCAAGTTTATTCGAGCCATCCAAAAGATTCTCAATGGGAAGTCTGTGGCGGCGGACTTTGAACCCTTTATTAAAGAGCAAACCCTCCATGTCTCCCAAGCCACCTGGTTTGCCCGATCCATCGACTGCCAAAACCTGCAGGGCAAGCGCGCTGTCGTCTACGGCGACAATACCCACGCAGCCGCGATGACCCGGATCTTGACCAAAGAGATCGGTGCCCATGTCGTTTGGGCGGGAACCTACTGTAAGTACGACGGCGACTGGTTCCGCAACGAAGTCCAAGGTCTCTGCGACGAAGTGATTATTTCCGACGATCATACCTACATCGGGGATCGCATCGCCCAAGCTGAACCTTCGGCCATCTTCGGCACACAGATGGAAAGGCACATCGGCAAACGCCTCGATATTCCCTGCGGCGTGATTTCGTCTCCGATCCACATCCAAAACTTTCCGGTGGGCTACCGCCCGTTCTTAGGCTACGAAGGCACCAATCAAATCGCCGATCTTGTTTACAATTCTTTCACCCTCGGCATGGAGGATCACCTCCTTGAAGTTTTTGGTGGTCACGACACCAAAGAAGTGCTTACGAAGACCTTAACAGCGAGTTCAGAATTGAATTGGGACGAAGCCGCTTCTAAGGAGCTTGGGAAAATTCCTGGATTTGTCCGGGGCAAAGTCAAACGCAACACCGAAAAGTACGCCCGCGACACGGGGGCAAGTACCATCACCCTCGAAGTGATGTACGCAGCCAAAGAAGCCGTGGGCGCTTAAACGATTAGGGCGGTCAAGGCAGCCGTCAAGGTCGCCAGTTTTTGCATTGCCTCGACGGTCATTCCCAACACAAGCGAACGATCCGTTCCAGACACAGCTGGATTCACTACGTCAAGGTGATATTGCAGATCGTCGATCTGCTGACAGACTTTTTGAAGGGTTTCCAGCACTTGCTGTTGCTCCGGTTTGCCCTTAGCAATCAACTGGGCACGAATTTGATTTAAACCCAAGTTGCGGCTACGCAGTTCTTTAATCAGCAGCAGGCGATCAAGGGCAGAAGTTGGATAGTAGCGGTGCTGATTGTTGCCCGAACGGTCGAGAGGTTCGAGCAAGCCCTCCCGTGTATAAAAATCGATAGTGCGGGGGTTCACAGCAGTAATATGGGCAAGTTCGCCGATGCGGTAGCCTTTTTTGCGGGGATCCATTGTGAGGGCATCAAATCGTAAATCTAGTATATGTCCACCACAAACACCCAGTGCAACAAACACCAAAAAGTCCAAACAAATTCGAGCACGCATCAATTCTTTTGAGCCATCGTACTGAAAATATCTTCTTCATCGATCCGCTCAGGCTTTCCCCCGTGTTATCGTGATTTGTGTAGTAGCATTTCACGATCCCGAATCCCCATGGAATTCATTACCGATGCAATCAAGCATTTTATCGAGGCGTATGGTGCGCTTGCGTACCTGCTCATCGCCGGAATTGTCTTCTTGGAAAATGCGGGAGTGCCCCTTCCGGGGGAGACAACACTGATACTGGCAGGTACTTTTACGGCGGGGGCGCATCCGCTTCTTAGTTTTCCGCTTGTACTGCTTGCTGCTATTTCTGGTGCTGTCCTCGGCGACAACATGGGCTACTTCATCGGTTATCGCTTTGGTCGGGACTTGGTACTCAAATACGGCAGCAAATTCGGCATGACCGCTGACAAGTTTGACCGTGCTGAAGCCGCCTTCTTAAAAAATAGTGGCTGGGCTGTCTTCATCGGTCGATTTATTTTGCTCATGCGCATTCTGGCTGGCCCTTTGGCAGGGATCACCCGGATGCCGTACCCAAAGTTCGTTCTCTTCAACACCTTGGGAGCCATCTCTTGGGCGACAGCGATCACCTCAGCCGCCTACTTTTTTGGCAGTGCTGTGGCTGGATACATCGAAAGCGTTGGTGTCTGGGGCTTAGGGATTTTGGTGGTTGGCATTATCCTCTTCGGAATCATCCGTCACTATATGGATGAAAAAGCGGACGAAAAAGCGGCTGAAGCGGCAAAGCAAGAAGCGGGCACAGTAAAGAAGTAATGTGAATAAGCAAATTGCTATCGGTATCATCCGCTATCAGGGGAAGATTTTGATCGATCTGCGGCCTGCCGATGTTCCCCTCGGTGGCTTGTGGGAATTTCCAGGTGGCAAAGTCAAGGCCGAAGAGACCTTAGAGCAGTGTGTACGTCGAGAGGTGCTTGAAGAAGTTGGGTTAGACGTGAAAGTGATCGAACCCCTCGTCTTTGTCCGCCACGACTATCCAGATTTTTCGATAGATCTCACAGCATTTATCTGCGAAGCTGCCTCCGATCAAGCTCAGGCGATTGCCTGCGAAGAAGTACGTTGGGTCAGTCCGGAAGAACTCTCTAATTACACCTTCCCGCCTGCCAACGCTGCTATCCTGGAAGCCCTGCGCATTCTAGGAAGTGAATGACCGCCGCGCTGCATTTTCCGATTACGGCTGTTGTTAGCCAAGAAGGGATCAAACTCGCTCTACTTTTGGCTGTCACCGACCCAGGTTTGGGTGGGGTGGTGATCAGTGGACGGCGGGGGACGGCCAAATCGGTGATGGCCAGGGGCATTCATCAGCTCTTGCCTCCCATCGAAGTCATCCAAGGCTGTCCCGTCAACGATGACCCGGATCGCCCCCAGGATTGGTGCGACGATTGCCGCACACAGTACAAACGCCGCAAACCGAAGCGAGCCATGGTCAGTGTGCCCTTCGTCCAAATTCCCCTGGGGATCACAGAAGATCGCTTGCTCGGCACGGTGGATCTCGAACAGTCGATTCGTACAGGTAAAGCGGTCTTCCAGCCAGGGCTATTGGCAGAAGCCCATCGCGGCATTCTCTACATCGATGAAGTCAATTTGCTCGATGCCCAGATCGTCAACTTGCTTTTTGCCGCCCTCACCGACGGGGTGAACCAATTAGAGCGGGAGGGACTGAGTTTCGCGCATCCTTGCCGCCCTGTGCTGATTGCCACCTATAATCCCGACGAAGGCCCACTGCGGGAGCATCTTCTCGATCGGATTGCCATTTCCCTGCCTGCCTCCGAAAGCTTGAGTCTCGATGACCGGGTAGAAGCGGTGAGCAAAGTACTCTCCTACGCCCAATCTCCCAGTCAATTTCTGGCCAGTTTTCAGACCGAGATTGAAGAATTGCAAGTGCAAATCGTCTTGGCACGTCAACGCCTTCCCGGTGTGACCATCACTCCCGAACAGATTGCCTACTTGGTGGAAGAAGCCGTGCGCGGTGGGGTTCAAGGCCATCGTGCCGAACTGTTTGCTGTGCGGGTTGCGAAAGTCCACTGTGCCCTCGATGGCCGCACCAGCGTCGATGCCGAAGATCTCAGGCGCGCTGTGGAATTGGTGATTATTCCACGATCCACGGTTGTGCAATCCGACGAACCACCTCCACCGCCACCTCCACCTCCACCGCCTCCACCGCCACCTGATAACGACCAGGACGATCAAGACGATTCTGAGGATGATTCCGGCGACGACGAACAGGACAACCAGAACAATGCTGAAAATGATTCAGAAGAGAATGAAAATGATCAAGAGCAAGAATCGCCTCCTAGCGTGCCAGAAGATTTTGTCTTCGACCCTGAAGGGGTAATCCTCGACCCCAATTTGCTGGAATTTGCCCAAATGTCCCGCCGCAACAGCAAAGCCGGGGCAAGAACGAAGATTTTTTCGGAAACCCGTGGTCGCTATATCAAGCCGATGCTGCCCCGTGGCCCCGTCCAACGTATCGCTGTCGATGCCACCCTCAGAGCGGCGGCACCCTATCAAAAAGCCCGCCGATTGCGCGAACCGGGACGGAACGTGATTGTTGAGGCTTCCGATGTCCGCGCCAAACGCCTCGCCCGCAAAGCAGGCGCTTTGATTACTTTTATTGTCGATGCGAGTGGATCGATGGCCCTCAACCGAATGCGTTCCGCCAAAGGGGCTGTCCTGCGTCTTTTGACCGAAGCCTATCAAAATCGCGATAAAGTTGCCCTCGTCCCATTTCGGGGCGAGAAAGCTGATATTTTGTTGCCCCCGACGCGCTCCATTGCCCAAGCCCGCCGACGCCTCGAAACCCTGCCCTGCGGTGGTGGTTCCCCCCTCGCCCACGCCCTCACTGAAGCCACCCGACTGGGCATCAATGCTTTGAAAACTGGCGATGTTGGCCAAGTCATCCTCGTCGCCATTACCGATGGTCGTGGCAATATTTCCTTGGGGCGTTCTTTAGGAGATCCGCCGGGGGAAGAGAAGCCCGATCTTAAAGCGGAACTGCTCGCCATCGCTGGTCAGATCCGTGCCCTCGGTTTCAAAATGCTCGTGATCGACACCGAAAACCGCTTTGTTTCCACAGGCTTTGCCCGTGAACTGGCTCTGGCAGCTGGGGGGCGCTACTTCTATTTACCCCGTGCCAACGATCAAACCCTGGCAACAACGACCCGCAATGCCATCGCCGATCTGCGCAACTAATCCTAGGGAGTGCCGCAGTTTACGCACCTCATCGCTCCAGCAGGTGACAAGGAAAATAGCGCTTCGCCCCTTGACAGCCAAGGCGATGATTGAAGAGATTGATTTTTGCTGTTGTACATGAACGCACTATTTGGCCTATCGCTGTTTCCTTATTTGGCTTTTCTTTGGTACGCCCAGCGCTCAGGCCGCTTTCCTAAACTGGCGCTTTGGGGTTTCTACTTCACCCTGGTCTTTGTCGCCTTGACTATTCCGACGGGTCTTTACTGCCTCTTGGTACTCAAAACCACCCTCTCCAACGTCGATTGGCTCCATGGGCCAGCCGAATCGCTACTGACCATCTCAAATATTTTGGTCGTGATCGGCTTCAAACAGGCCATTGACCGCACAAACAAGCAGCCGAAAACCTAGAATGGAAGTGTGATCCCA
Organism: Gloeobacterales cyanobacterium ES-bin-313; assembly: GCA_014379585.1. Taxonomy (GTDB): domain Bacteria; phylum Cyanobacteriota; class Cyanobacteriia; order Gloeobacterales; family Gloeobacteraceae; genus JACMLN01. Next base: position 22,018 of record JACMLN010000057.1, read on the forward strand.
GGAGAAACTCCGATGGATGAATTAAGTCCACTCTTGCGTGCCCTGACTGAACAACCCACAGGGTTTTTGGGCGGTTTCTTTGCTGGTCTTTTCCGTCTGAACCTGGCAGAAGATCCCGTCAAAGGTTGGTTGACTGCACAAATTCGCAAAGACAGTATTCCTGTCACTGCCACAGCCAGTAGCAATGGCAACGGCAGAGGTCCCCAAGCTATCGCCATCGACTAGGAGATTTGGATCGTGGTCACAAAATCTTTGTTGCTTGCCGTAGGACTGGCAATGACAGCCACTGCTGTTCTTGCTAAACCTGTTGTTGAAGTGCGCCAGTTACCTGCCTTCTCACGCATCGAGATCACCGATATTACCGATATTGATGTCAAAGTCGGCGAGAGCCAATCTTTCAGCCTTGCTGCTGATGATCAACAGATCGCAAAGATTGTCACCGAAGTCAAAGGCGACACTTTGATCATCTCCATTCGCGGCGAGTACAACAGCTACAAGGTCAAGTCCTCTCCCCGTGCTACGATCACCATCCCGCAACTTAGGTCGCTCTCGCTTGTCGGTACAGGAGATGCAACAGTCACGAATCTCCAAGGCAAAGAGTTTGATTTGAGCCTCATTGGCACGGGGGATGCCACAATCACAGGCAGTATCGATAAAGTCCTCGTTTCCCTCACAGGCACCGGGGATGCCAATCTCAATAACTTAAAAGTTCGTGATGCAAATGTTAGTGTCACTGGAACTGGAGATGCAAAAGTGAATGTCAGTGGAGTTCTGACTGCGGCTGGCTCCGGTACAGGGGATATTGTCTACATGGGCAGCCCTAAAATTGTCAGAAAGAGCAACACGGGCACAGGCGACATCAAAGCCACCAACTAACATTCCCTGGTAGAGCCGTATGTTTTTTCGACGCTACCTGATGCTTGTTCTCTGTAGTGTTCTGCCGGCAAGTCCTTTGGCCGCCCAACCGAGCCAAGACAGCTTGTTACTGCGCTATCACAAAGCCCTTCTGGGGCTCAATCCACCTCCTGAACGCCGCTTCAGCCAACAGATCCAAGTCTCCGGCTGGCAAGAGGCGATTACCACAGGGGAATTTTCGTTTCGCGGCGATCGCACCTGGGAAGGCAATCTTACCGAGGAAGATCGTCTTTATCATCTTCAGTCCGATCACTTTCACCTGATTTCCGAGAGTGATCGTCTTGCCCTCTACACAGAGTACGTCGAAAAGCCCGAACAGGTTGCTCCCCATGCCAGCATTGATCTTGATGCAACGCCCGAAACCTACGAGACTTTGAGTGCGGAACAGACTGAACTGCGGGGTACAAAAGTCGTTCATTTGCGGCTCAAACCGAAAGTGGATGGGCAGCTGCGGGAACTCTGGATCGATCCAGGGACAGGGCTTCCCCGTCGTGCTGTCTTGAACCTAGCAGGAGTTTGGGGCATTGCTGTCTACACAGTGGATTTTCAAGCGGCTGGCACCTACTGGCTGCCTGAGCGTTCCCGAATGCAGATCGTCATGAATTTTTGGGTGCCTGTTGGCTTTGCCCAACGCTCCTTTGCAGGCAAGCTCGACATCGGCAGTGCATTTACCAACTACCGCTTTGGTAATGAAGCACAGATCACTCTACCGATGATCCCCGCAAGTCCAACCGAAACTGTCCATCCCGATACTACCAGCAGCAAACTCGGAAAATCACTATCTGTAAACCTCTCGACCCAAAACAGTCGCTCTCCCCTGGCCGAAAAGATTGCCCAATTCAATCTCAACAAGCCGGATCTGAGCGACCCTCGTACCCACATTAACGTCTTCACAACTTTGCACATGGGCCATCAAGATCTGCTCCTCTACCTGTTCCGCTTCGATAGCAAGCAGACGCTTGTTCCCTTTGAACCTGCTAACAGTCAAGGCGATTCCTTTAAACTGTTTGGCACCAACTGAGCCTGATGAAAATTGACATTTTTGTAGTATAACTGTAGTATAAATAGCTGGCCCCAAAACGGGTCAACTGCTAGAATTCTTCCAACCTTTCTGTATTACCGATGAATTTTGATCGCGACGGCCAAGGAATGAGCAAAAACCCACAGGCGAAGGGTCTATTGGGAGCTGGCTGGCGACCCCTAAGCCGCAATTTGGATATGGGGCACTTGGGGCACTTGCTGCTCAACGATACGGCTGAACTGGCCCAAAAAGCCTTGGATGTTGCCAGCGACATGGCAAATGCCCTAGGGCGTTCAGAGTACGCCTGGTGGGCCAACGCCCTCAATCTTTTTTCGGAAGGAATGCGCTACGAGGTCGATGAGTTTTGGAATTACATCACTCCCGATCCGCTTTCGCCTGACTACCGCTACAAGGACACCCTTTGGAGCGAGCGACCGATCACCCAATCGGTGAGTCGCAACTGCATTCCGATTGACTTTGTGCTCAACCGCCTGCGCGAAATCATTATTATGCGCATTTTGGCTATCCTGGGTCGGCCCGACATGATTACCCAGTACTACATGGATCGACACTTCTACTACCCAAACAGTCGCTTCACCACCTGGGAACGCCTCGAAGTGCCTGGGGTTGTTTACGCTTTTTGGGAAGCCCACGAAGTCTGGTTGACCATTCAGCCCTCCAACGAAAATCGGGGCAAACAGTTTTACAACTTGATCGCACAAGATCTTGCTCCCTTGATCAACAAAGCGAGCTACAACTTAGCGGTCATGCTGAGTGGCTACCAAAGCCGGATTGGTCAAATTTCCAGCCAATATGCAATCCGGACGTTTCCGGAGTCGGTGCGCGTTTTCACCGACACGGTTCAGCAGGCCATTCTTGAACAGCAACATCTTGCGGTTCTCGTGCATGGCGAACCAGGCACAGGCAAAACAGCCTGGACTCAGGCAGTCGCCCAAGAAATTCTATTGCCTCTCGGCTACGTGATCTTCATCCTCGATCACGACGCTGTCGAAAACTTCGTACCACCTACCTATCTAGAACGCATCTGCTTGATCATCAATGAAGCGGATAATCTTGCCCAAAATCGTGCCAGCGAAGCAGCTCAGGGCAACAACAAGACTGAACATATTCTCAGCTTGCTCGATGGAACCCTTTATCAAAGTGTGATCGACGAAGCAGGCATCCAGGCCCACCAAAAGCTGGTGATCTTGATGACTTGCAACACAACTGAACGCCTCGATCCCGCCGTTCTACGCAAAGGCCGGGTCGATCTGATGGCCGAATTTATCCATCGATTTGTCTAATTACATTTGAAAGTACTAGCGCAAGCTAAGTGATGTCAGGCTGTTGTGCAAATTTGTCAAGGGGGCAAGCCGAACTCTACTTTGCTCTTGCTTGAAGTACAGTATTTATTTTTTCAAATATGATGAACTCAGTCAACAATTGAGATTTATCCAATGAAATTGTCATCCTTGTTCTTAACCGCCTGCACCTTCGCTGCTGTCAT
>JACMLN010000058.1 GCA_014379585.1 Gloeobacterales cyanobacterium ES-bin-313
CAACAGGGACGACGGCGTACAGAAAAATCTGGGGACACAGATTTTGGGGAATCGAGACCTCGCATTAGTCTTCGTTTTGAAGAGTACTACGAGGTTTTTTCATGCTTAAGCAAAAGGTCAATCGGGTGAACCGTCGGGTCAAGGCTCAGATCTGGGCGGTGTTTGGTGTTGTGGGTAGTCTAGCTTGCTATGGATTTTGGTTTATTGGAGCGATTGGAATCGTTGAAGGTGTGTCGATGGAGCCAACGATCCACCCAGGGTCGTTGTTTTTGATGTTTCGCTACTCAGACTCGAATCCACCACGACGGGGAGAGGTAGCAGTCTCATCAATCCCGCCATCGGTTTATGAAATGCCTCGATATTCGCATCTGCGAAAGCATCCACCGAAGATCACCTTGATGAAGCGGATCGTTGGCATTCCTGGAGACCGGATTGTGTTGCAGGGCAAGTCTCAAATCATTCCTCCGCGTCAATATGCCTTGGAGGGCGACAACCGCATCAAATCCCTTGATTCACGGGTGTTTGGAACCGTGCCATATCAGGCATTGATTGGTCGTGTTGTTTTGGTTTTGAATCTGCCGTGGGCCACGAGTGGAACACCGCAATGATCAGATATGTTGGCCATAGACTGTCGAATTAACTACAAAAGTTGCAAAACAAGGACAGAAGAAAATGCTACTCACAGAGAATCAAGTGCAAGAAATTATGGAGAAGGCAAAAACTGCCTTTCCCAGATTTTCGGATTGGGACTGCATGAATGAGCCTGATAGCGAGTACACAGGTTTCACGCTCTGGGGGAAATTTATCCTTGACCTTGATCAACGAGGATCTCAGATTTTCTTCGTGACATTCAGCATTTTCAGAGAAAGTTGGCGCGGCGAGTTAACGACAGGACAACACGCTTACAGGTGGTCAAGTACTGAGGATGGTGATGCACATCTACTTGGGAGCAAATATTGTGAGTCATTTGAGATAGCAGTTGCAGAACTTAAGAACAAAATATTGACCTTGTTCCAAGCATTCTCCATTTTTTAAAAAAGTTTGAACATCAAGTCTCTGAATCTTTAGGTAAGTCTGATGCTAGGGCTGGCAGCTTGTCTATATCCAATCTTCCAACCAAAATTGGTAAATAATTAACTTTGGGATGCTCTGTTTCTGAAAATCTAGCGTTCCGTAAGAGGCTGTTTGGACGAATTGATGTGATGTGGTTCCAATTTAGCAGCTACGGTCAAGGCAGTGGCAAAGATATGGCAAAACCCTCTAAAATTTTCTAAATTTTTTACAATATAAAATGACTTAAGCTTTATCTTGCAAATATGTCATTTAAGGAGCTTGTGCGGCACTCTAAAGCAGTTTATGGTATATTTAGACCACAAAGACACCCCCAGCAGATTTTAACCGTCTTCTAAGGGATTTTCCAAAAAAGATTAGTAGGACAGAAGCTATGACACAACCGCAGGAATACACCTCCGCCCAGATCGATATTCTGGAGGGGTTGGATCACATCCGCATGCGTCCGGCCATGTACATCGGTTCGACGGATATAGGTGGGTTGCACCATCTTGCATGGGAGATCATCGACAACTCCGTCGATGAAGCGCTGGCTGGTTACTGCCACAACATCGAGATCAGCCTCAATAAGGATGGATCGCTGTGCGTCACTGATGACGGTCGAGGCATTCCCGTAGACACCCATCCAAAGTCAGGTTTGAGCACCCTGGCTACAGTGCTGACGACGCCCGGAGCAGGCGGAAAATTTGGTTCTGGTGGCTACAAAGTCACTGGTGGACTTCATGGAGTTGGTGCCTCTGTGGTGACAGCTTTAAGTGTCTGGCTCAAGGCGGTTGTCTGGCGCAATGGACATGAATATAGCCAGGATTTTCAGGTAAAACAGTTCGGACCCCTGCGTTCGCGCCCAGATACAACTAAACACAGCGGCACCTCGATAACTTTTTTGCCAGACGCGGAAATCTTTGAGACGGTCAAGTTCGATTTCGATACTCTGCGCTCACGGATCCGCGAATTGGCTTTCTTGAATGCACAATTGCGTCTCACGCTTGCGGATCACCGCTCTAAAGAACAGACGCAGGTGGAGTTCTACTTTGAAGGGGGGATCTCAGAGTACGTTCGGTACATGAATGCCAGCAAAGAGGTTTTGCACCCCGAGGTACTCTTCTTTGAGGGTGAGCGCGAGGGGATGGTTGTCGAATGTGCCCTTCAGTGGGTCAAAGATAGCGAAAACGAAACTATTCTCAGCTTTGCCAATAATATTCGCACCACCGATGGCGGTGTACATGTCGAAGGGTTCAAGTCAGCCCTCACCCGGACGATCAACACCCTGGCCCGCAAAGCAGGCAAACTCAAAGAGGCAGAACGATTACAAGGTGAACACATCCGCGAAGGTCTTACAGCGGTCATTTCGGTCAAACTCATCGAACCTCAGTTTGAAGCCCAGACCAAGTGCCGACTAAACAGCCTTGCAGTCAAAGCGGTTGTTGAATCTACTTTGAGCGAACGCATACAAGAATTCTTCGATTTTCATCCCCAGATCCTCGCCCAAGTTGTCGAAAATGCCCTCAAAAGCATGAGAGCTGATGAAGAAGCCCGCAAAGCCCGCGAGAAGGTGCGGCGTAAGTCCGTGCTCGAATCGACCACACTGCCAGGAAAGTTGGCGGACTGTCAAAACCGCGATCCAGCAGAGAGCGAAATTTTCCTCGTTGAAGGTGACAGTGCAGCAGGTAGTGCCAAGATGGGGCGTGATAGGCGTTTCCAGGCCATTCTTGCGCTTCGGGGCAAGATCTTGAATGCTGAGCGAGTCGGTAGCGAACAACTCTACGAAAACCAAGCACTCTTCACGATCATCGCTGCCCTTGGTCTGCGTTCGCGGCGGGAAGCTTGGGATCCTGCAAGTCTGCGCTACCACCGAATCGTCATTTTGACCGACGCGGATGTGGATGGCTCCCACATTTCCGTCCTGCTCTTGACCTTCTTCTACCGTTACCGCCCCGAAATTATTGACGCTGGGTACGTGTATCTCGCCATGCCACCTCTTTATAAACTCAGCATCGGCAGTGGCAAGAATGCAAGTGTCCAATACTTTCAGAGTGACTTCGCTTTACAGACGCACCTTGCCACGCTGCGGGAGGGGCAAAAATACGAACTCCAACGCTTTAAGGGTCTTGGCGAAATGCAAGCTGAACAGCTTTGGAACACAACCTTGAATCCAGCTACCCGCACACTTAAGCAAGTCACAATCGACGATGCTGCTGAAGCAGAACAAATTGTCTCAATGCTTATGGGGGATGTTGTTGCTCCTCGCCGCGATTGGATCACCCAAAATGCACACCTTGTCGATTGGAGGATGGTTGATGCGCATTGAACGCTTATTTACTCGCTCTTGTAGGAAAATATTGGGGGGATCGTGTGCATCCCTTGGTTTGGCTCTCTGGCTTCTCCCTCAGCAATGTTTTAAATCTGTGAGTATAGCTATACAGATCGTCAAGCACACCTAGAGAAAATGCCATGGTAAGTAAGCAAGAACGCATTGCAGGTGGGCTGATCGGACTTCTCGTTGGCGATGCCCTCGGTGTGCCCTACGAGTTCCACGCACCCCAAGAAATTCCAGCAATTTCAGAGATTGAATTTACTCCCCCCCTCGGTTACTCGCGCAGCCATGCTCAAGTTCCACCCGGAACTTGGTCAGACGATGGTGCACAGGCACTTTGCTTATTGGCCTCTTTGTTGCAATACGGCCACTTCGACCCAGAAGATTTTGGCCGTCGATTGTTGAATTGGTACGACTGGGGCTACATGGCAGTCGATGGTCTTGTCTTTGATGTTGGCATTCAAACAGGCCAAGCAATCCGTGTACTTCGCACAGGGACTCCGGCTCTACAAGCAGGCTTGACAGCCGAAAGTGCGAATGGCAACGGTTCTTTGATGCGGGTTTTACCCCTAGCGCTTTGGCACAAAGGAACAGATGCAGAACTTGTCGCCGATGCTCGTGCCCAGTCCCAAGTCACTCACGGACACCTACGTTCGCAACTGTGCTGCGCTTTGTACTGCCTTTGGGCCAGAGCTATTCTCCAGGAATGCTTAAATCCATGGGATGATGCGGTTCAGAATTTACGCCAAACCCTAGCCAACGATGCAGCGGCGATTGGCGAATTGGAGTTTTTTATCCGTCCCGACGCTCCGCCAGAGGGCAAAGGCAGCGGCTACGTCGTTGATTGCCTGCGCTCGGCACGCATGGTGCTGCTCAAGGAAAATGGCTATGAGCAAGTGGTCAAAGCTTCGATTCAACTTGGCAATGACACAGACACGACAGCGTGTGTTGCAGGTGGAATGGCTGGACTCCGGGAGGGAATTTCAGCGATTCCGAGTCGATGGCGCGATGGGTTAAGAGGCAATGAATTGCTAGAGCCACTCCTAGAAAAGCTTCTAAGCTCTAGCTAATTCGGAGATCCGTTGACTAAGCAGCTATACTACTCATGTAGCATAAAGTGTAGTAGGAGTTGTTGTGGAGGGTCGGGTCGAGGCTTACATGCACATCGGTGCGCGGATCGGGGTCTTAGTGGAAGTACATTGCCAAAGCGATTTTGCTGCACGAACCAAGGAATTTCGGCGGCTCACAAAGGATCTGGCGATGCAGGTGGTTGCGAACCCAAACACAGAGTTTGTGACCATTGCCCACATACCAGCACAGCAGTATGCAGAGTTGCTCACCCAGCAACAAGGGCGTGAAGACTTGGAAAACAAACCACCATTGCTGCGCGAGCGCATTGTCCAGGGGCGGATGGAAAAATTCTTCCAAGAGCGGGTACTTTTTGAGCAATCTTTTATCCGCGATCCGTCTGTCACAGTCGGCGATTGGGTAAGGCTACAGTCCGAAGTGCTTGGAGAAAAACTGACCGTGGAGCGCTTTACAAGATATGCATTGGGCGGTAGCCAATCCCACGGTGAAGATGAGCCAGAAGGAGAAGTACCGTCAGGGCTGACCCCAATGCCTTCAGGTATACCGGGAAGTGAAGCGGCAGTGCATAAAGCATAGTGAATACTGCAACTCAGTAATTCATGCTTTTCTGGCTATGTGATCTTTTTCTCCACTTTTATCTGAGCCTTGTTCATGGAACTCTTTCGCTTGCCCTTCTTTGAGCAAATACTTGAAGCTAAGACTGTGCTGATTGCCGGAGCAGGAGGCGGTTACGACATCTTTGCTGGGCTGCCGCTCTACTTTGCGCTGCGAAAGGCTGGAAAAACCGTTCACCTTGCAAACCTCTCTTTTTCCCGGTTGGGAGAGTCCACAGCAGAAATTCTTGACGAGGCTCTGTTCAAGGTTACTGCCCAAACTCAGGGTGATAGCCACTACTTCCCGGAACTGCATCTGGCTCGATGGTTTGAGTGGGTGCGTTTGGAGCCAGTAGCGATCTACTGCTTCCCTCAGACTGGAGTTATGCCGCTGACTACCGCCTATCAGTCATTGCTCACCCACCTCGGTAACGTGGATACTATCGTTGTGGTTGATGGAGGCACAGACATACTCATGCGAGGGGATGAGTTTGGTTTGGGCACTCCTCAAGAAGATGTGGCCAGTCTTTCGGCTGTCGATGCCCAAGAGGGAATTACCCGTAAACTGCTCCTCTGCCTTGGCTTTGGGATAGATACTTACCATGGTGTTTGCCATGCCCACTTTCTCGAAGCGGTCGCAGACCTGACTCGAAATCATGGATTTTTCGGTGCTTGGACATTGTTGGAGCAGATGCCGGAGGTGCAACTGTACCGCGAGGCAGTCGAGTATGTGCATAGGGCAATGCCTGAGAGTCCAAGTATTGTGAATGCGTCGATCCTGTCTGCACTGGATGGACAGTTCGGTGATTACCACGCCACCGCTCGTACGGCTCGCAGCACTCTATTCATCAATGCTTTGATGAGCTTGTACTGGTGCTTCGATTTGCCCGCGGTTGCCCAACGCAACTTGTACATTGAGCGGGTGCGCCAGACTGCTAACTATTGGGAGTTGAGTGCGAAGATTGAGCGCTTCCGGCTGGAATTAGGAGGTGGAGTAAAGCCTTGGAAAGATTTGCCGATGTGAATTGACAGCGACGTAGATCCGATTTTGGGGAATGGGGAAGTGGGCTTATTGTTCTGAACAACTCAACAAGCAAGCAATGCGAGGTTTGTGATGGTTTCAGAAACAGCACCGCTTCCACCGGAGAAGCCAATTGAGAAAAAAATAGAGAAAGAGGTGGACTCAGCAAAGTCTGCCCAGAAATTCAAAAACTGGATCGGTGACAAACTCTCGCCAATCACAACGAGTGACAACTACTTGACGGATGAGCGAGAAGCAGATCCTGGGAAGGTAGGCGCGATTGTTGGGGTTGGATTCATTGGATTGTTGGTTGCTGGAATCGGAGCAGGGATCTTCTTTCGCGTGTCATTTCATCCTCCTGCCGCAACCACGTTGCCAATCAGTAAAGCTTTGCCTTCGACGCCAGTAACAACGACGGTCGCGAGCAATGGATCAAAGGCACAGCCACTACCAAAACCTTTGCCGATGCCAGACCCAAATCCCAAACTGACGGTTGGTCCAAAGCAGACCTATGCAAGCTCCGCTCCAACGACAATTCCACCGCTGCCACGTTCCCCCCAACAATATGCACAACCACAGCAACGCTTTAATGTCGGCATCAATGCGCAGTCTCAACTTGAAGCCCAACGAAAAGCGGCTGCGTGGAGTGAAGTGGCCAATCGGGGCAAAGTCCGTGATCCACTCACAGGCTCAGTGTTGAAGGTTGGAACACTACCCCCGGCCAATCAGTTACCTCAACTTCAAGGTGGAGGTGGATCACTGCCACGGATCACGCAGTTACCTCCCCCACCCGCACCAATTGGCTATCGTCAACAGCAAGTGCGCCA
>JACMLN010000059.1 GCA_014379585.1 Gloeobacterales cyanobacterium ES-bin-313
AGTATCAAGCCACTAAAGTTGCCAAGGGGGTGTGGGGGACAGGCTTCTGTCCCCCACGGGGTGGGAGTCCAGAGGGAGGGGCTCGCCCCTTCCCTTTGGTGCCGTTCGCCATATTTATCTCAATCACCAAAAGCCAAAAACCGAGTTTCTTCACCAAGTTCCATTAAAAACTAAGCTGTTTTCGGAGCGTTCCAGGGGGCAAAAACTGGTAAGAGCAACAAGCCAGGGATCGCTGCAACGGTTGTAATCGCAAAGAAACTGGGCCAGCCACTACTTTGGGCAATAGCTCCTGCTGGGGAAGCAACGACAGTGCTCCCAAATGTCATCAAGCTAGAAAGCAAAGCGTACTGGGTTGCCGAATAACGCGGATCGCATTGGCTGATCAAAAAGGCGACAAAGGCAGCCGTTCCTAGCCCCGCACAGAAATTCTCAATGCAGATCGATGTCACAACTAAAGGATAACTTTTGCCAACCAAAGCGAGGGTAAAGTAGGCAAGATTACTGATTGCTTGCAACCCGCCAAAAATCCAGAGACAACGGTTGGTTCCTAAGCGTTTCAAAAATAGAGTGCTGACAAGTACACCTAGCGTTAATGCAGCAAAACCAAGCCCACCCTTATAAATTCCAATTTCTGTTTGACTAAAGCCAATTTTGAGCAGAAATGTCGTCGCCATTCGCGATGCCAAATAATCACCAAACTTGTAGAGAATAACGAAACCAACGATAGCGATCCCTCTTCCCAAACCAGAACGCATAAAGAATTCATTTAAAGGTAAGATGACTGCCTCCGCAAGGGATTCTGGGGGTTGGTTCTTCTTGATGCGTGGTGCCCAAAAGGTGACAGGAATACCAGCGATCATCAAGAGCGCGAGCAATCGATACACCAAAGGCCAGCCCAGCCAATCTGCCAGGATCAAGGCGAGGGAACTGGTGACAAGCAGAGCAATCCGATAGCCAAACACACCAATTGCTGCTCCATTGCCAACTTCTTGTTCTTCCAAGACATCGCTGCGGTAGGCATCAAAAACAATGTCTTGGGTAGCACTCAAAAAAGCAACGATCACAGCGAAGCCAGCCAGAAGGGGCAACCCAAGCCGAGGACTTTGAAAGGACATCCCCAAGATCCCAACAGCAAGAAAAAGTTGGGTAAGGGCGATCCAACTGCGGCGGCGATCCAAAAAGGGCACAGAAAAGCGATCAATAAAAGGTGCCCAAAGAAACTTCAGCGTATAGGGCAAGCCAACCAATCCAGCAAAGCCAATGGTTTTGAGATCCAAATTTTCGACGGTCAACCAAGCCTGAAGCGTATCGCTCGTGAGGTAGTAAGGCAGACCCGAAGAAAAGCCCAACAGCAGAAGACCCACCATCTTGCGATTTTGAAAAACTTTAACCACAGTCGCCAGCAAAAACTTCAAGAAACTGTAGCACAGACTTCCCGAATCAAGTCTGCGGTCAATTTAGCAGCATCCGGTTTGGCGAGCTTGCGGGCTTTTTGGGCCATAGAGCGCAGTAGACTTTCGTCCGCCAGCATCGCACTGACCGTTCTTGCCAAAATCTCGGCCCTAAGAGCCGATTGATCAAACTGAACCGCCGCCCCAGCTTTGACCAATACTTCGCCGTTGATGCGTTGGTGATCCTCAGCCGCAAACGGAAAAGGTACCAAGATCGATGGAGTTCCTGTAATCAACAGTTCAGCCAGGGTGCCAGCGCCAGCCCGCGAGATCGCCAGATCCGCACGACCGAGCAGCGCATCCATCTGATCCCAAAAAGGCAGACAGAAATAATGCGGGTGATTGGGGGCTTTCGCGCGTACGGCCTCGTATTCGCTCTGACCGCACAGATGAATCACCCAATGGCCTTGATCTAACCACTGCGTCGCCGCCGCCACCATTAATTGATTCAGCCCCCGTGCCCCCTGGGAGCCACCGAGGGCAACGATCAGCTTGGCCTGTTCAGGAATCGCAAAATCCAGCAGTGGTGCCATCGGTTGACGCAAAAATTCGGGTCGTACCGGCGTACCGACCCATCGGGTTGCTGCCCCCGAAAAAGCACCTTCCGATTCCGCAAAGCCAAGACCGATGGCACGCATGGAACCAGCCAGTGTGCGCATCACTTTCCCTGGCAGCACATTCGATTCGTGACCGACTGCGGAAATACCCGCGAGGCGGGCTGCCAGTACCAAAGGAGCGGCAATATACCCACCCGTCGTAAACGCTGCCGAAAACTGACCACTGCGCAGGAGTTTGTTGGTGTACTGAATAGCAGAAATCAGTTGTCCTGCCGACTTGAGCCATTGAATACTGGGTTTGCGGCTCAGTCCTTGGAGTTCGACGATGTGCAGAGGATACGCCTTCGGCACCAACTTATTCTCAAGTCGGTCAGGTACGCCCAGCCAATGGATCTCAAATTCGCTCAATTCGTAGGCGACAGCCAAAGCCGGAAAAATATGCCCGCCCGTGCCACTTGCCCCGATCAACAATCGCTTTTTAGGTACGTCGCTCACAAAATCAACCTTTTAGGGGCATCGACCCCCGACTTTGGACATCTCAAAAAATTCCGCTAATCTAGTGGTTATTCTAGTGGACTATGCAGGAAAGACCTTTTTCCTGTAGTCCTTATTCTTGAATCCAAAAAATGTCAACCTCACCTTTGCCCAAGGTTCCCGAAGAACAGGGCAAATCCCCTCCCAATTTGACCTTAAAGGAACTTGCTACCCAGCTCAACCGGGAACAGCGCAAGATCCAAGATTTGCTGAGTTCATTGGGTTTTGCCCTGCGCAGTTTTAATAATCTCAACCAACTCCTCGAACTGATCCCACTGATGGCTGCCCGTGTCACCGACGCAGAAGCTGGTGCTGTGGTGCTCTGCTCCGCCAAAGGGCAGGTGAATATGGTCAAGCTGTACTGCCCCGATATGACCTGGCAGTCCGCCCTAGAGAGTTACTTACCAAGCTTAGGGAGCATCTATCTCGATCTCCACCCCAGGGTAGATCCCTGGGTCATGGCCCAAAACACACCGATTTTGGTCAAAAGTGACACCCGTGGACATCTTTATGTCTTTTCCCGACAATCCAATTACCAGTGGAACGAGACCCGCCAGAAACTCCTGCGCCTCGTAGCGGATCAAACCGCCGTTGCCATCGAAAATGATGCCCTCAGTACGGAACTTAAACGCAAAGAGAAACTAGATCGAGAACTAGAAATTGGTTCTGAAATTCAGGCACACCTGTTGCCCCGGAACTGCCCGATTATCGAAGGAATTGCCCTTGCGGCCCGCTGTTTGGCTGCGGATCGCGTCGGTGGCGACTACTACGATTTTATTCCGATCAGTGGTAGCGATAAGTGGGGTGTGGTGATCGGCGATGTCATGGGCAAAGGCGTGCCAGCGGGACTTTTGATGACCATGACCCGTGGTATGTTGCGAGCCAGTGTGCTGCGCAAAGATCCGCCCGCCCAGGTGTTGCAGCACCTCAACCACGTCATGTACGCGGATCTGGACAATTCCAGTCGCTTTGTCACCCTGTTTTACTCGGAGTACGAGCCGGAAACACGCACTTTACGCTTTAGTAATGCAGCCCACACACCGCCGATATATTGGAATGCCGAAATTGGGGAAACCTACCTTTTAGATACCCCAGGGATGTTGATCGGTCTCGAACCGGAAAGCCTCTACCAAGAGTCCGAGCTAAAGCTCAATCCCGGCGATGTGGTGGTCTACTACACCGATGGTTTCACTGAGGCCGCCGATAGTCGGCAAGTCCGCTTCGGCGAACAAGGTCTTAACCAAGCTGTCCGCTGGGCAGTCACCCACTACGAAACCCCCGATCAAATGCTGGAGTATCTCTTCGATCAGTTGCGTCAGTTTTGCCCCAGTGGTAACTGTAGCGACGATATGACCCTAATCGTGCTCAAAGCACAGTAAGAGGCTCCATGCTTAGCTATCATTTTGTGGATCAACTGATCCATTTTGCCGGCGTTCCACCAGGACAAGATGTGATGGGGAATATCAGCCATTTTTGGAAAGATTTGACCACTACAGGCAAGCTTTCGGCTGGGATTGTCGGGTTTGTGCTGGGCTTTTTGCTACGTGGTATTACCCGATAATCAACAAAAGAGGCGCAGCATGCTGCGCCTCTTTTCTCTTTGTATTCGATGCCGCCTATTAGCTGTGATTCGCCCCAATACTGGCACGCAGACTTTGAAGACCCGCCAGCTTTTCGAGGAGCTCCTGCATTTTACTTTTGCTAACAGGAGTAGCCATCGGGATCTCAGTGGTTTGAACCATCGCCTGCTGAGGCTCAACAACTTCTGGTTCGTGATCCATAAAGAAGCCAGGCTCTTGATCTTCTGTCACCAATGGTTCGAATGCCATCGAGAGTTCTAAGAAGTCTGAGTGATCTGCGATCTCTGGCTCGACCTCAAATAGTCCAGCAAAGCCCATATCTTCGTACTCGTCTTCTTCCCCCATTTCGAGGTCGATCGCCTCGGGCAGACTGACGGGTTTGAGGGCAATCCACTCACCATCAAAACTAAAGCGCTCGTCGGCCTTCCAAAAAGTCGGTGTCCCTTCGAGACCCAAATAGAGATCTTCAAGGCGAACGGGTTCTCCAGGCATGGTCGAGAGCATTTCGACAAGAGGCTCGTTGCAGATCTGTTGATGGGATAAGTACCAATGGCCATCTTTGGTTTCGTAGAAACGGCGATCTTGGTGGAGCGCCAAATGCATGGGCCCTAGCAACTGCTGGACTTCGTGTGTAGCGAGGGTTATCCCTTTTAATAGATGCTCTGCAATTTTGTCGTAGGCAGCGAAGTGACCTTCGCCCTTTGGGTTTGGGGTATGGAGAGACAAATCAGTCTCCGACGTATGTTCGGGAAGAACCCCATACTCAACTGCCATGGCGAGCAAGTCCTCGGAGGGTCGATCTTGATGTTTACTCAAGAAGGTGTGCACAGAATCGATCATGGTGCTTTACTCCTGACTGGCTGGGAAGTGGGGTGTTTCGATCAAGCTACTGAGATACTGCAGAGTATTGTTGAGGCGGTCATTGTGTTCGCGCCCTGCAGCAGCGATCTGGGCAATCTCGTCCATGCCGGAGCGTAATCCTGCTGGAACCTGAGCCTTGCCGAGTTGGTCACGGATCTGCTGAAGACTGGCTTGGAAATCAGCATCTTGCGTCTGAGCCATATGTAGCTCCGTGCGCATCGTGAAAATGGCACCTGCCATTTGGGAAAGCACACTGAGGGTCGCTTCAGTCTGCTCCTGTTGCTTTTGTTGCACTGTCAACATTTCTTGGCGTAGTTGATCGATGTCTGCTCGCAGGAGAGCGATCCCATCGGAGGAGATCACAGGAGCCGTGGTTAATACAGGCACGTCGTGAAGTCGCTCGATCTCTGTCTGCAAAGCGTGACGGAGATGTTCAACTTCATCGAGGGTCTGCAGGAGCAGCGGTTGCAACGTCTCACTCTCTTCAGCCGCCAAAGAACAAACTTGGGTGAACAAGTCGAGTACACCGTCGGAGTACTGTTTGAACATGATCCCGTTGGGTTCGGCGTTGGGTTTGTAACCGTTAGTCATCGTCTGATTCATGGTGATGGATCCTAGCAGGAACTACGACATTGCGAAGAGATTTTCTAGGCTATCGCTGAGGGTCTTGACTTGAACGTGGGGACGCAGGCGATCTTCCCAAAGCAACTCGAAACGCTCCTGTCTCCAGTCGATTTCGGTGGCGCCTGTCTCACTGGACCAGCTCTCGACGAGGATGGCTGGTTCTTCTGAGGGGGTCTGATGGTAGAAAATCCGGTTGTTTTCTGCGTCAGTAAGCAAGAAAAGCGAGTGACCTTCAGGCAAACCGAAACCGACTTTGAAGGAAAGATGCTCCGGTAGGCTTTGCAGGCTAGCCGCCAATTCAGGACGGGTCATCTGTGGAGGTGGGCAGTAAAGCACTCGGCATTCGAGATGGGCAAGATAGTCAGCGAGAAGACCACAGACAACTTCTGGAGACTCAGCACAGATCCATTCGAGCTTGCTGGCCAAAGGCAGGGCACCAGCAAAGATGGCTGCCCCTTCCGGTGCGTTGGTCATCAAGCTTATGAAATTGGGTTTCGGCGCAGGTGGTTCAGCACTTACAGATTCATCTTCTGTGAAGAGGGCTTCGAGAGAGGACATCAGAACGGCTTCAGTCGGTGCTTCCCCAAAGAGCGGAACGACTGTGGAGTCATCCGGAACAATGTCGAAGAGATCTTCCAGGGAAAGTTCCGCTGCTGGCTGCACCTCAACAACGGGCATTTCTGCTTCGAAGTGGGTCGGGGCAACTTCTGAGCTAGCTACTTCACCAAACAGGGATGCTAAAGAAGGTTCGCCTTCTTGCTTTGCCTCAACTTGAGGGATTTCCGGTTGGGTGAAGAGGGGCTGTGCCACTTCGAAGGTTGGTAGGGCGCTAAAGAGATCTTCTAGAGAAGGTTCTACTTCTTGCTTCGCCTCAACAACAGGCAGATCTGGCTGGATCGAGATCGGTTGGAGGACTGGTGGGCTGACCAGTTCATCGAACAGAGACGCTAAAGAAGTTTCAACTTCTGTCTTTGCCTCAACAACTAGAGGCTCAGGACTGAGTTGAATCGGTTGTAGAACTTCTGGTACGGTCAGTTCACCAAACAGCGATTCCAAGGAAAGTTCTGCTTCTTGATTTGCGACAGGCACTTCTGGCTGAATTTTTGGTAATTCTTGGGTAGGTGCTTCGAAGAGCAACTCCAACGCCGGTGCGATTGCTTGAGATGGCATCGCTGGGGGCTGCGCAAACAAACTGGCTAAATCGGCTGTGTCTGCATCGGGCTGCTCAGAAAAAAGGCTTTCCATCGAAATGGAATCCAATGTTCTGTCGAGGGCTGCAGGTTCAGAGAAGCCGCCAAAAAGCATCTCAAGATCTACTGATCCAGCTTCGTCTGACAGACCTTCTGCAAAGAGCATGTCGAGGGAAACGTCACCAAAATCTTCGGCAAAATCTGGCAAGAGCAGTTCTTCGAGGGCAGGAGCCGTATACGCAGCAAAAAGCATCTCAAGCGATTCAGGCGTTTCTTGCGGTACGAGCGAGACTGGTAAGGCAACACAAAAACGCACGCCGTCAAAATAATGATTGCGCAGAGCGTAGGTGTTTTCTGGGTCGATCTGCATCTCTGGAGCGGGCATCTCTTCAAGCACCGCGACCGGATTGCGCCAAATTCCCTGGTCAGGCGTGGAAACCCAGGCAGGATAAGGCCAAGAACTGGCAGCCCAGGCGCAGACAATCACAATATCAATGTGTTCTCGGCGGGCGATCCCAGCCAAGGTGTCTGCAATTTCAGGCTCCGATAAGAGATCGGCAACTTCACGCCCAAGGCTCTGGCTCAATGTCCAGCGGATGGTTCGTGCTTCAAGGTCAAAATCTTTCAGTTCGTCGAGATGGTCGAGGTTTGGCTGTCCAGAAACAAGGGATTCTGACCAGTAAAAGCCTTCGAGGGGGCGCAGATCGCCGAGCCAATGGTGGGCATCGAGGTGGCTTTGAATGCGGGCACGATGCGTCTCAGAGAGGCCATCATACCAAAAGGCATGGAACTGACCACCTGTATAGTAGAGGGTGACTGCTGGTGCTTCGGGCATTCCAGAGCGGAGCGCTTCGGGGTCAATGCCGAGTCTTTCGTGTATGCCGGCGAGCATTGCTTCCGGCTGCGGTTCCGAAATGGCGTGGCTGATCGCCTCAATAATTCCAGGTATACTCACAGGTAGCTTCCCAGTCCAGTGAACGTAGATTAAGCGTTCCCTGGCTCCGAAAGCTTGTAACAGCTCTCACTGGCGCTCTTACTCCCATGAATCCTATTCGAAGCTTTTAATCTGGTCAAGACGGCGTTGGTGGCGGTCTCCTTCAAAATCGGTGGTGAGCCAAGCTTGGAGAACATCCTTGGCCACTTCCGGGCCAAGAACCCGTCCACCCATGGCGAGCACATTGGCATCGTTGTGTTGGCGGCTCATCTGGGCTGTGTAATGATCGTGGGCAAGGGCGCAGCGAATCCCATCAAATTTGTTGGCCGCAATCGAAATTCCGATCCCTGTACCACAGAGCAAGATGCCTCGATCTGCCGTTCCCGCTTGAATCTTTTCGGCGAGGGTCTTGGCCACTTGGGGGTAGTCGCAGCGTTCCCCATTAAAAGTGCCAATGTCCTCAAAGTCATAGCTGTGGTCTTTGAGCCAGGTCTTCAACTCTTCTTTGAGTTCGTAAGCCCCGTGATCTGAACCAATGGCTAATTTCATCCCAACTGCCTCCGTGCTGTGCGTCACTATCATAGGATGCAGGGGGCTGATAAAATAACTGCGAACGCAGTGAGGAATTAACGTGATCGATCTGAGTAAGATTCCACCTCGACCCAAAGATGGCCTTTTAAATGTTCTCATCGAAATTCCAGGCCATTCCCATAACAAGTACGAACTCGATAAGGACACGGGCTGCTTCATGCTCGACCGGGTGCTCTTCTCGGCAGTCTACTATCCGACGGACTACGGGTTTGTGCCCAACACCTTGGCTGACGATGGCGATCCTTTGGATGGGCTTGTGATTATGGATCAGCCGACCTTCTGTGGCTGTTTGATCGTCTCGCGCCCGATTGGCGTTCTGGAGATGCTCGATGGCGGCGAAGGGGATGAAAAGATCCTCTGCGTTCCCGCCAAAGATCCCCGCTACGCCACTGTCAAAGAGCTTTCCGATGTGGCTCCCCACCGCCTCGACGAAATCTTGGAATTCTTTGCGACCTACAAGCGTCTCGAAAAGAAATCCATCGAGATCACAGGCTGGGCTGGACTAGATCGCGCCAACGCGTTGATCGAAAAAGCCATAGCCGCTTACCAGTAACACGAGGAGATCTGCTGATGCTGCGCACTGTTCTAGCCGGGAAAATTCATCGAGCCACTGTGACAGGTGCCTGTCTGGAATACGTGGGCAGCATCAGTATTGATAGTTTGCTGCTCAAGGCTGCGGGGATCGCCCCCTACGAGCAAGTCCACGTCGTCAATATCAATAATGGTGCGCGTCTCGTCACCTACGCCCTCGAAGCAACTGCTCATTCTGGCGCGATCGTCCTGAACGGCGCTGCCGCACGCCTCGCGGTTCCGGGGGATCTGGTGATCGTCTTGGCCTATGCCCAAGCGACTCGCGAAGAATTACAGGATTTTAGCCCGCTGGTTGTCCACGTCGATGCCCAAAATCGCATCTCCCAAATTGGTGCAAAAGCCCTGTAAATTTTTTCCCGTCTGGCTTAAAGGAATTTTTACTTACTCTTTACAGATTGCTCATAATCCCGTGGAAACAAGGTGGCAAATTTAGAAGTGTAGACCTTGCACCAAGCCTCCTCATGAATATGCAACGCGACTTTTATTTCCTCCATCAACAATTGCACAGTCAACTGGCTGAATCTCGTCAATCTTCTGTGCGGATTCAGACGATCAGCAATATGCCACTCAGGTTCGAAGCGCCGAGAAGAAACCTTGCCGTTTCTGTGGTTCAGTTTCTCAGTTTCTTGATCCTCGTTCTCTGCACTTGCAAACTTGAGCAATACCTGTGGTAACCGAAGGTTTCGCTCTAATGCAACTTTGCTAGGCAAAACTTGGGCTGCTTTTGACGTTCCCAAAGCTTTAGCTGAAGATTTGCACAGTATTTTCTATGTGTCCTAATATTTATCCCAGAAACGGACAACTAAGTACTAAAAAATATTTCATTCAATCATTATCAGCATTTTCACGGATGCAAGTTTACTGATAAGCTCATAGCTTTTGATTAATGGGCTTCAGTAATCGTAAATGAGAAATGGAACCATCTATTTTCAGTTAGTTTCTCAAAAAAAGCCTTGTCATTCTCAGATATGTAGCAGAAAATGTCTGTCAAAGCTGCATTTTCAATGACCTCTATACAAGGATGAGATCCCTCGTTGAAGCACTACTTTGACTTCAAGAGCTTGCAGGAACCCATAGGGAGACTGTACCGCTTTGCCCTATTTTTTCTGGCACTGTCGCTGATCCTTTGCCAGTCTCTTGAAGCGAAGCCATTGCCATCGCGCTTCGAGCACATTGGTCTTGAGCAGGGGCTCTCGCAAAGCACGGTACTGTGCATTCTTCAAGACCGTCGTGGATTTCTTTGGTTCTGTACGGCTGGTGGCCTAAATCGCTATGACGGATATACTTTTACGGTTTTCAAATCTGAGGAAGAAGATAACACCAGTCTCGCAGATAATTCGGTATACGCCCTCTATGAAGATGCGCGTGGCGCGCTCTGGGTTGGTACAAATGGTGGTGGGCTTGACCGCCTCGACCCAGTCACCCAAAAATTTACTCACCATAAACACAGCCCAGGGGATCCGGGAAGCTTGGTAGACAATTTCGTCCGAGCGATAACCATGGATCGTCAGGGAAGACTCTGGATTGCCACCAACAATGGACTAGATCGCCTTGATCCTGGCAGCAATGGTTTTGTTCATTATCAAAATCATCCTGAACAACCGAACAGTTTGAGTGGGAATAAAGTCTATAGTCTGTTGGTGGATCGCGCTGGAAGGCTCTGGGTTGGTACAGATGCAGGTCTAGATACCTTCGATCCGAGAACCAATGGCTTTACCCACTTTCGCCACGATCCTCGCCAAAGTTCTAGCCTCAGCGAAGGTGGCGTCAGCGATATTGTGGAAGAAGCGTCAGGTGCCCTTTGGGTCGCTTCACTCACGGGCGGACTAAATTATCTTGATCGGTCTACGAACAAATTCACCCATTACCTCAATCATCCCAACCAAGCGGAGAGTCTCAGTAGCAATCGGATCGAGCATATTTATCTTGATCGGGAAGATACGCTTTGGGTAGGAACCGAAGCTGGATTGAATCGATTCGAGCGCAAAACGAATAATTTTCTTGTGTATCAGCACGATGGAAATGACCTTCGCAGTCTGGCAGACGATGTCGTTTACGCCATCCATGAAGACCGTTCCGGTGTGCTTTGGGTGGGTACCTTTTCGCAAGGACTCAGCCGTCTGGGGTACAAAGCCGAAAAGTTTGAACTTTATCAACATCGGCCTAGCGATCCCCAAAGTTTGACCGAAGGTGCCATTTCTTCTTTGGCTGAGGGGCCAAATCATTCCCTCTGGGTCGGTTACTACAGTAACGGTTTCGATCAGTACGACCTGCGTACTCAACATACACGCCACTACGCCCATCAAGCGCTGCAAAGTAATACCCTGAGCGACAACAGTATCAATGCGATTTACGCAGATCGTCAGGGGATGGTCTGGATTGGCACTGACACAGGTGGCTTGAATCGCTTCGATCCAAAGCATAAACGTTTCATTTATTACCAGCACTCCAGCAGTGACCCCCAGAGCATTGCCAGTAACAGTATCTGGTCGATCTATGAGGATCGTGCCAATCGCCTTTGGATCGGCACAAAGGCTGGCCTCGAATTGCTTGATCGCTCAACAGGCAAATTTAAGCACTATCGACACAGCGAATTTAATCTAGAAAGCATCGCGATGAGCGACATCTTTTCTATGTACGAGGACAAGGCTGGTTTTCTTTGGTTAGCGACCATAGGAAGCGGCCTGGATCGCTTTGATCCGCGCACTGGCAAGGCGCGTCATTACCGCCATCGCCCAGGCGATCCCAACAGTTTGAGTGACGATAAAGTTTGGTCGATTTATGAAGATCAACAAGGAATACTCTGGGTTGGGACAGATCTAGGGATCAGCCGATTTGACCGGAGGACTGAGCGTTTTGAACGCCTCAGTGAAAAGGATGGGCTGATCAACAATGTGGGTTGTGCAGTCCTTGGTGACAAACGCGGAAAACTCTGGATTACCACCAGCCGTGGACTTTCTCGCTTCGATCCGCGCACAGGCACTTTTCACAATTTTAATACGAGCGATGGTTTGCAGGGGGAAGAGTTTGACGCAGGTGCCCACATCGCTGGCCGCGACGGAAAGTTGTACTTTGGCGGTGTCAACGGTATTAATGTTGTCGAACCTGGCCGCGTTTTGGAAAGAACCTACCAGCCACCGATCCAGATCACCGCATTTCGCAAGTTCAATCACCTTGTCGCGCTGGTACCACCCATTTGGGATACGCAGGAAATTGAGCTTTCCTATACCGACTCGGTCTTCTCCCTCGAATTTGCTGCCCTTGACTATATTGCCCCTGAACATATTCACTATGCCTATCGTCTAGAGGGTTTTGACCAAGATTGGATCGATGCTGGGACTCGTCGAGAAGTCACTTACACCAACCTTGACCCTGGAAACTATCGATTTATGGTGCGTGCCACAAACAGTGATGGTATTTGGAACCCGACCCCTGCCACCGTGCGCTTAGTCATTCGTCCGCCCCTCTGGAAGACGCCTTTTGCCTACGCCTGTTATGCTTTCTTAGCGCTTGGACTGGTTTTAGGTTTTGCGCAGTATCGCACCTATATCCAGACGAAGGAACTCGAAAAGCAGCGCCAAATCAACCAATTGCTTGAGCAAAAAGTCGAAGAACGCAACAAGACTCTCCAACTGCAGGTAAGTGAACTTGAGCGCCTAAATCGGCTCAAAGACGATTTCCTCGATACGGTCTCTCACGAACTGCGCACTCCCTTGACGAGCATGAAAATGGCAATTCGGTTGCTAGAAGGAATCTTGCAGAAAAGAGGACTTCTAGAAGTGGGGTCAGGGCGTTTGTTTGACTACTTTGCCATTCTGAAGAAGGAAAGCAATCGGGAGATCGCTTTGGTCAATGACATGCTGGATCTTTCGCGACTAGAGTCCAACAAGCAGCAAATTGAGTTGACTCCCCTCGACCTAAAGTCCCTCGTGATCAATGTTGCCGAGCCATTCTCCGTTCGGGCTTTAGAGTGTCATCAGAAAATGCACATCGAAATTCAAGAAGCATTGCCCCCATTGCTGAGTGAGCGAAAATCTCTTGAACGCATTTTGGCGGAGCTACTCAACAATGCCTGCAAATACACACCTCAAGGGGAAGTGATTACCGTTGCTGTGAATGCAGAAGGGGGAAGAGTTTCACTTCGCGTTAGCAACACAGGTGTAGAGATTCCACACAATGAACAAGCACAGGTCTTTGAAAAGTTCTATCGCATTCCAAACAATGACCCGTGGCAGTATGGTGGCACAGGTTTAGGTCTTGCCCTTGTGAAGCAATTGGTTCTGCAACTAGGTGGCACCATCAAACTTGAAAGTGAGAACTTGCAGACGACCTTTACAGTTCAGTTTCGGGGATAAATAGCCCCTTTTGTTGACTAGTGCTTGCGTTGTTGAACGTCTATGGTTGGGTTGCTATTTGCTTGCGTTGTGATCTGATTGGGTTGAGGATGGGCTACGCCAAAAAACAGACCCAAAAAGAAACTCAGAATATCCATAAACGCCTCAATGTATGAAAGTATTACGATCGATGATCAAGCCGAAACCGAGTGACTTTTGTCAGGACTTATGAACTCCAGAGACTGGAAACCTAAGGTCATAGACTTGTGGTGCAGAAGTCGGGAATCTGCTTGAGCGACTGTGCATACAGCCATAGAATGCCTCACACAATCTCCAAAGGTTTCTGGGTAAGTACCTAATACTTGGCAAGGGTTGTTGTTAATTTATCAGTAAAAGCACTCATTGTCTCTCTTTCCAAGGCCCACTTGGCTGTGCAGAGTAGGATTGTGATGCGATACCGTGTCACAACTAGCTTACGAGTGCTTTTCCAGTTTACCGATTCGTTAGTCTTTGGTTTGTTGCTTCTCAATAGTTTGGCAGCACTATGGCTGTTTGCTTACGGTGTCAATGCCTACTGGCTCACTGCCTATCGCCATCGCCCCACCCTGGAAGTACCACTGTGCCATGATTGGCCTTTTGTGACTGTGCAACTGCCGATCTTCAATGAGCTTTATGTTTGCGAACGTCTACTAGCCGCCGTATGCAGTCTGGAATATCCTCGCGAATTGCTAGAAATTCAAGTCCTCGACGATTCCACCGATGAGACCAGTGCAATTCTCAAAGCAGCGATCGCTACTTTCCGTCAGCAAGGCACAACGATTACGTACTTACATAGACAGGATCGCTGCGGGTACAAAGCGGGCGCGCTAGCCGCTGGTACCGTTGTTGCCCGTGGCGAGTTTATTGCCATTTTTGATGCAGATTTTTTGCCCGAATTAGACTGGCTCCAGCGCACCCTTGCCCACTTTACGGATCCAAAAGTGGGCATCGTTCAAACCCGTTGGGGGCACACCAATCGAAGCTATTCTCTGTTGACGCGGCTTCAGGCTTTGGGGATCGATGGTCACTTTGTCGTCGAACAACAGGCGCGATCTGCCAATGGCTACTTGCTCAACTTCAATGGCACAGCTGGGATCTGGCGCAAACAGGCGATCGACGATGGTGGGGGTTGGCAAGCGGATACCCTCGCCGAAGACATGGATCTGAGCTATCGCGCCCAACTCGCAGGCTGGCAGGCACTCTACGAAAACAGCATCGTCGCTCCGGCTGAATTACCTGTGTCGATCATCGGCCTCAAACTGCAGCAGTTTCGTTGGGCGAAGGGTAGTATTCAGTGCGCCCGCAAACTGATTCCAAGGGTGCTCGCTGAGACCCAAGGGAGAATGCGCAAACTCCAGGCGATTCTGCACCTGACCGGCTACGCAGTCCATCCCCTGATGGTCTTGATTGCTCTCGCTTCGGTGCCTCTGCTCTCGGTGCCTTGGATCGGCGATCACCCTCTGAGCAGACTGTGGGGAACCTTGATGGTTCCGGCGACCTTCGGGCCACCGACACTCTATATCGCTGCCCAACGGGAATTGGATCTGAAATACTGGTGGCGCTCCCTCGGCTTGGTCGTTTTGCTTGCCGTGTTGGGAACGGGTCTTTCCCTTTCCAACAGTCGAGCCGTACTTTCTGGCTTGTTTGGGGGGGAGGCAAGTTTTCGGCGTACACCCAAATTCAATCTAAAAGTAAAGCAAGATCGTTGGGAGGATAAACGCTATCAATTACCACTAGAGCCGATCACGTTTGTAGAAATAGGTCTTGGGTGTTATACACTTTGGGCAGTGGTATTAGCCATTTTCGCCCATGCTTGGGGCGTAGTACCATTTCTACTGCTTTATGCATCGGGCTACAGCTACGTGGGCGGACTCAGCCTTTGGCAGCACTGGCGCAGTCGTCTTAGGAAGGTTGTTCAGGATCAGGCGTAGTCCAAGTCGCCTTGAGGGGCTTCAGCACCGTCGTCTCCCACAGAGCAATTTCACCCAGGAGCATCTTGACCCGACCGTGGTGGTCAGTGACCTGGGAATACACATCCTGCAAGTTAGTTTTCAGAGCTGGACGGCCAAAACGGATATTGGAAGCGCTATTCATGAGCAATCTCGTCTAACGAACCTGATTATAGATTGCCCGAAGCTTGGATTCGCATAGTAAAGGTGCTATGAAGTTTGGGAATTCACTTGTTCCATCGCGGGCAAGGTACACCAGACTTCGTAGCCAGCGTTGTCGGAAACGATGATGGAATTCCGGCTGCAACTGCGGTAAAAATCAATTGCTTCGTGCATTTCCGTCATCGAGAACAGTCCACAGGGGTAAAAAACTTGCTTCCCTAACTTGAGGCCTTTTTCAATCTTTGTATCTTGAGAGCGGCGGACTTGGCAGGGATCGAGGGATTCTTTGTGAACGATGAGCATGGGCGTAACTGTGAAGGCGATAACTCTATGCTAGCGAGTTTTGGGTATTCCGATATCTTTCTGCGAGGGTACGGTAATGCAGAGCATGGCTGCTGCGCTCCGCAATTTCAGCCTCTGTGACGGGGCGAATCACCCGCGCTGGCACACCCGCCACCAAAGAGCGCGGCGGGATTGGCCGCGTCACCACAGCACCGGCTGCGACAATACTCTGGGTGCCGACGGTTGCGCCATTCAAGATGATGGCACCGATACCAATTAAGCACTCGTCTTCGATCACGGTGCCATGAATCACGGCTCTATGTCCGACTGTCACCCGACAGCCGAGGATCACTGGACAATCGGGATCGCCGTGGAGAATAGCCCCATCTTGAATATTCGTATCTTCGCCGATCAGAATTTCGGCGACATCGCCGCGCAATACCGCTCCGTACCAAACACTGACCCCATGGCTGAGTTTGACTTGGCCAATCACTGTCGCCCCTGGTGCCACAAACAGAGCTTCTGAGAGATCGGGAATCGTCAATTCTCCACAGTGCCAGTTACTCACGGTTCACACTTTCAAAGCGAGGGTGCTGGACATTGACCGGAAGACTAGGATTTTCACTCGTCGTCGGTTGGGAGATCGAAAGCATGGCACTTAAGGAAGCGGGAATCGAAGCGGGATCTAAGAAGAAGACTTTGCTACTTTCGCTCGTGCCGATCTTATTGGCAACTTCGAGATAGTTCTGAGCCAAGAAAAATTGCAGAGCTTCGCGCGCCTTCGGATCTTGAAGGGTTTCAGCTAGGGTTTTGAGGGCTTGGGCGGTTCCTTGGGCTTGGAGGATCTGTTCTTTGCGGCCAGCATCGGCGCGGGTGACACGGGCTTGGGCATCCCCTTCCGCGCTGTTAATCGCCGATTGCCGTTCCCCTTCTGACTTTAAGATCAAGGCACGCTTGCCCCGTTCTGCGGCCATCTGCTGTTCCATGGATTCAAGTACGGTGCGCGAAGGGGCAATATTTTTGACTTCGACGCGGGTGACTTTGATGCCCCAAGGATCGGTGGAGGCATCGAGATCGGCCAGCAGTGCTTGATTGATCTGGGAGCGCGAAGCAAAGGTTTCATCGAGTTCGAGTTTGCCGATTTCCGCCCGCAGAGCTGTGAGGACTAAGTTGCTCAGAGCTTGACGGATATTGGAGACCGCGTAGTAGGTCTTACGCATGTCGATAATTTTCCAGTAGATCACGGCGTCCGCTTCAAGGGAAACGTTATCTGAAGTGATGCACTGTTGCGGCTGAATATCGAGCACCTGTTCGCGGATGGTTTCTCGAAAAACGATGTTGTCCACGTAGGGCAAAATGATGTGCAAGCCGGGGGTGAGTTTGGCATTGAAGCGGCCTAAGCGCTCGACGAGAGCCTCATTGCCTTGATTGATGATTTTCACACCAGCCACGACAGTGGCAATGATCAACACCAAAATGAATCCAATAAAAATTTCCACAATTTTCTCCTCGATCACGAGTTTAAAAGATCTGTAGGGATCACATTGAGCATGTTGCCCTTTTGGCCAATCACAATGACTTTTGTTCCAGGGGGAAGAAGCTTTTCTTGGGCATCACAGCGGGCATTCCAAGTTGTTCCCAAAAAGGCAACTCGGCCTATCTCGCCTGGATGGATTGTGCTGGTGACGAGGGCAATCTCCCCCTCTCCTGGATTTTCGAGGGCGTGATCTGGCTTGGGCAGAAGCCTGCGAGTGAGCAGAATTAGCACACCACTAAGCAGCGTAAACAGGCCAAGTTGCCAAAACCCGTTGTGCACCCAGCGACTTAGCAAAGCGACCACGATAGCTGCTGAACCCAAAGACGCGCCGACGAGAGCCGGAGCCAAAAATTCCAGTAGCCAAAGAAAAACCGCGAGGATCAGCCAGAGGACAAAGGCGCTCATGTCTCTAGACTAGCTGTTTGGCGAATTTCCAGATCGATGGGTGAGTCGATAGGATATCCGAAAATACTTGGACAGCTTCATGTTTGAAGATCTCAAGAATCAACGGCAAGCAAGGCAAAGACAGGTGGTCGCTCCCACAGAAGATGAGATCTTGATTCAACAGACCGAGCGCCTAGCGAAGCGCCATCAAACCTATACAAAGCACCGCAAGCTGATCGTGGCAGTGCTCTCGAAACTCGGCGATGCCCTGTTTGGGGATCAGCCTTGGAAAGTTGAGGATCAACATATTTTTCAGCCCAAGGGGGAAGAGCCACGCATGTACACTGCTGTTTTGAAAGTCAAGCCAGGGAGTGCTCTGTTTCGCAATGTGTTGTTTGTTGAAGTGAATGAAGAGTCTGCTGGGTTAAATGTCTATCTTGAAGCCCGGATCGCCCACGGCTCCAAGAAGCCCCTCGTCCATTCTGGGTTTGCTGAAAAAGAACTGGCCGAAGCGCTCAGAAGTCTGATCGAGGGCAACAAAACCATCGAGTTTTGATTTGTGCCATGATCTAGGTGAACCCTAAGGGTCCACGATGTCTACGCTATGTAATTTTTCAACGGCCTACTGCGTCGCGATTTGCGCTTTCTTGATCCCTGCAAATCTCTCGGCGACATTCTGGACGCTTTGGCTTGTAGGCCACAATCGTCCTCAGCAGCAGATCCAACAGGCGATTACTTTAGCCTTTTTGTTTGCTACAGCTATGTCGCTTCATGTATTTAGTTGGATCATGATCGGTGTCGTGATGGCTCCGACATATATTCTGTTTGGACTGGCGGGAACGTGTTTGAGTCTTAATTTCTGGGCGTTCTGCCATCCCTCAAGCTTGCGTACACGGATTCTTGCGATTACAAGTAAAGCCACAAAGATTCTGCAGCATCGAGCTTTGAGTGCCATCCATCCTCAAGAAATGCTCTGAGGGTATCGTCTCCTAAACCCTACGCGTTCATAAACGGCCTTCAATCAACCACCGCAGTTGATCCTGTTTTGAAGTGTATTCTTCGCGGATAAGTCCGTTTACGAGCAAGCAAGACCCGCTTCAAGATCTACAACAACAGCCTGCAAAGATTGGGTCTCTTGAAAGATCCGGCGTTGACGAGTCGCGCCATTGCCCTCAGCCAAGATCGTTTTGATCCCTTGTAAATATTTCAAACAACCTAATCCTTCGGCGAGAGGGAGCATTTCTGCAACGGTTTGCTCAATGAGGGTGCGGGTCGGAACGACTTCGAGCGTCATTGGATCGATGAGGCCACCGTCTAGTCCCCAGCGGCAAGCCCGCCATTTGTTCTCACGGATGATCGCCGAGTGGACGAGACGAATCTCTTCACCTCTGGCCAGCAACCGTTGGAAATGCACCGAAAGACATTGCACCAAGGCTGCCAGGGAACAAACTTCGGTGAGGGTGCGTGGAGCATCGCAGACACGCACCTCGATGGTGCCAAAGTCCGAGTGGGGACGAATATCCCACCAAATCGCCCGCTGCGACTGAATCGATTCCGTTTTGAGCAAGATTTCGACGAGGGACTCGTAGGCTCCCCAACTTTCAAATCGAAACGGTAAACCCGCTGTGGAGAGGTTTTCGAACACTTTTGTTCGGCAACTGTCCAGACCCGTATCGTCCCCTTCCCAATAAGGTGAGTTGGCTGAGAGGGCAAGCAACAAAGGCGCGTACTGGGTCAGTTGGTTGATCACCTGAATGGCCACTTCCCCATCGGGCATCCCCACGTGAACGTGCAAACCGTAGATCTGCATACGCCGCGCTAACCAAACATGCTTCTCGACAAGAGCTTTGTAGCGCTCTGTCTGGGTATATTGGCGTTCCTTCCAGAGGGCAAAGGGATGGGTACCAGCCGATGCGATCCCAATGCCCTGCAGGCGGGCAAATTCCCTCAGCAATTTGAGCTGACGACCAAGATCCGATTCCACTTCGGAAACATCTTTACAGATGCCCGTGTTGATTTCGATTGTCGCCTGCACCAGTTCTGGTTTAAGCACCAGACCCATTTCAGGGTTCGCTTCGCAAAAGGCAACCAATTCAGGCCCACGCGGAACCAACTTGCCGCTATCGAGATCCACAATTTGAAGTTCCATCTCGACGCCGAGAGTCGGCCCCGCACTTGCCTGAAAAGGAATCGTCACGTTAGTAGGTCTCGACGTGCCAGAAATCGTTTTGCTTCAGCTGATATTGATATTCAGACCAGGTAATGCCCTTTTCAGAGGCTGCCGCCGAAAAAGCAGCATCGATACCATCTTCCATGCCCCGTAAACCGCAGATGAAGGTGTAGGTATTGCCCGCTTGAATCATCGACCAGAGGCGATCTACATGTTCAGCAATCCGGTGTTGAACGTACATCTTGCCGCCTTGGGCGTTGGTCTGTTCGCGGCTGATCGCCGTGATGATTTCAAAGTCGCCTTTTTTGGTGTACTCAGCGAGTTCTTCTTCGTAGAGATAATCTTCGGACTTCTGCATCCCAAAAAAGAGCAGCACTTTGCCGAGCCAAGGGGTCGGCAGTTCGTCGTAGATGTGGCGCAAGAACGCCCGGAAAGGAGCAATGCCTGTGCCTGTGGCGATCAAGATCAAGTTCGCTGTCGGATCTTCGGGCAGCAAGAAGGTCTTACCAACAGGACCAGTGATCATTACTTCGTCCCCTGGCTTGAGGTTGCAGATGAAGTTAGAGGCCACACCGCGCACTTCTTCACCAGTCTCAGGATGCTTGTAAACGACCCGCTTGACGCACACAGAGACAGTTTTGGCATCGCCATTGTCCCCAAGTCGGCTCGAAGCGATCGAATAGAGGCGCAATTTGTGGGGCTTCCCATTGGCATCGAGTCCAGGCGGCAAGATCCCGATACTCTGGCCTTCGATGTATCGCAGAGAACCCTCGGAAAGATCAAGGGTGACATGGCGAACATCGTTAGGGGAAGTTTCCACAATCAGCGGAACATTACTGAGTGCCTTGCCCTTGTAGGGTTCCTTAGGACGATACGTATTAATCGCGACTTCTACACCCATGACGAATCTCTCCCAAAGTTCAGATGACAACGGCCATTAAAAAGATAACGTTAGTCTACGGCAAATCTAATGTATCGAAAAATGATCGGATCTATTTATGAAGGGCTACGCCTCTAAGTATTTTTACTCTATGATGATTGGGCAGAAACCGTAGATGTCCTCTGCTTGCCCTGTACGGTAGGCTCTGTTACGATTGGGTGGCATTTTGCGCCTGCCTAGGCTGTGCTTTTGGACACCTTACGGTAGCTGCCTTTGTCAAGCGAGCCAGTCCAAGGAGAAAGCAATGGTCAGTCAGTTGGGCCGCGTGGTCCTCATCGGTGTTGGTGGCGATTCGGGTTGTGGAAAATCGACCTTTCTAAAGCGGTTGAGCGATCTGTTCAGCAGCGACTTAATTACAACGATCTGTCTAGATGATTATCATATTCTAGATCGCAAGCAGCGCAAGGTTACTGGGATCACTGCCCTGAACCCAAAGGCTAACAACTTTGATTTGATGGCAGAGCAAGCGGCAGCACTCAAAGCTGGGAAGACAATTAGCAAGCCGATCTACAACCATGAAACGGGCTGTATCGATCCACCTGAAACCATCGTGCCCACGCCAATCGTGATTCTTGAAGGGCTACATCCTTTCTATGACAAGCGGGTGCGCGATCTCCTGGATTTCAAGGTCTACTTCGACCTCTCCGACGAAATCAAGATTCAGTGGAAGATTCAGCGGGATATGGCAGAACGCGGCCATACCTACGACGATGTCATTCGAGCCATCGAATCGCGCCGTCCCGACTTTACAGCCTTCATCGATCCCCAAAAGCAACACGCCGATGTGGTTCTCCAGATTTTGCCCAGTGATTTGCCTGCCAAGGCCGATGGTTCCAAGATCGTCAAAGCCTGTATGGTGCAAGTGGATGGAATTCCTAACTACGAAGCGCCTTACATCTTTGATCGCGCCATTTCCGATGTTTGCTGGAAACCGGTCTTCCCGAACTCAGATCCCAACCTGACTTTCTGCTACGGCACCCACGATTACTTTGGGCGACCAGCCTCCTACTTGTCCATCGACGGCGAATTCGCTCCGGATGACTCGCCAGAACTAGAGCAAAAGCTGCATAACACCAGCGAGAACCGCTTTGGCGAACTGGCCTCTTTGATTCTCAAGCACACGGATTATCCAGGCTCAAGGGATGGCACCGGCTTCTTCCAAGTATTGATCGGCCTCAAGTTCCGAGCGATCTACGAAGCCCTTACTTCCCCGGCTCTTGCAGGCACCAAAGCCTAAGCACCACGCTCACCTATTGCACAAGGGAAAACCATGACTGGTACTTTGCTTGACAAGACGACCACAAATCTAGATGAGCTGAGCATCAATACGATCCGCTTCCTCGCGATCGATGCCGTCGAGAAGGCGAAGTCTGGACACCCTGGTTTGCCCATGGGTGCAGCTCCGATGGCCTACGTGATCTGGACAAAGTTTCTGCGCCACAGCCCGAGTAATCCGAAGTGGTTCAACCGGGATCGCTTCGTGCTCTCGGCGGGTCACGGTTCGATGTTGCTCTACGCACTGTTGCACCTGACGGGCTACGACCTTTCCCTCGACGACCTCAAGAAGTTCCGCCAAATCCACAGCAAGACCCCTGGGCACCCCGAAAACTTTGCCACCACTGGTGTTGAAGTGACTACAGGCCCCTTGGGTACAGGTCTGGGTAACGGGATCGGTCTCGCCATCGCTGAATCCCATCTTGCTGCGCGCTACAACAAACCCGGCCACGAGATTGTTGATCACACCACCTACGCCATCGTCTCCGATGGGGACTTGATGGAAGGTGTGGCTTCCGAAGCAGCTTCTTTAGGTGGTCACTTAGGGCTGGGCAAGGTCATCTATCTCTACGATGACAACCACATTTCTATCGACGGCGAAACAGAGCTGTCCTTCACCGAAGACCGGATGAAGCGCTTCGACGCTTACGGTTGGCACACCCAGGCAGTCGCCGACGGCAACGACATCGCTGGCATCGAATCGGCCATTCATGCTGCCCGTGCCGTCAAGGACAAGCCCTCGATTATTGCTGTGCGCACGATCATCGGCTACGGCTCTCCCAACAAGTCCAATAGCCACGACATCCACGGTTCGGCTCTTGGCCCTGACGAACTCAAAGCGACCAAGCTCAACCTCAAATGGCCCCTCGAACCTGATTTCTACATCCCCGAAGAAGCAGGTGCGCACTTCCGCTCTGCTGTGGATGCAGGCCAACAGGCTGAATCCGAGTGGAATGCCAAGTTTGACGCCTACAAAGCCGCTTTCCCAGCGGAAGCAGCCGAACTTGAAGGCATGATCGCAGGCAAGTTGCCCGAAGGCTGGGAGAAGGCTCTACCTGTCTATACTTCCGAAGACAAGCCCGTCGCTACCCGCGTCGCCTCAGGCAAGACCATCAACGCTATCACAGCCGTTCTGCCCAGCCTGATCGGTGGTTCTGCTGATTTGGCTCCTTCGAATAACACCTACGTCAAGGCGTTCAAGGACTACCAAAAAGACTCCCCCTACGGTCGCAACTTCCACTTTGGGGTGCGCGAACACGGTATGGGCGCGATCATGAACGGTATCGCCCTTCACGGTGGCCTGAAAGTCTACGGTGGCACGTTCTTGATCTTCATGGATTACATGAAAGGCGCTGTGCGCGTTGCAGCGCTCTCCGGTGCCCCTGTCATTTACGTCTTCACCCACGACTCCATCGGTCTTGGCGAAGACGGCCCTACCCACCAACCCATCGAGCAGATCATCACCTTGCGGGCAACGCCCCAACTAACGGTGCTGCGTCCAGCGGATGCGGTGGAAACGGTCGGTGCATGGAAAGTAGCTGTGGAGAGCCAAGATCCGGTTGCCTTGATCCTCACCCGCCAGAACTTGCCGATCCACCCCAACTCTTCCATCGAGAAAGTTGCCCTCGGCGGATACACCTTGGTAGATGCGGAAAACCCTGACCTCCTGTTGCTTGCTACAGGTTCAGAAGTCTCCCTCGTCGTCGAAGCCCAGGCAAAGCTCGCCGAACATGGTGTAAAAGCCAAGGTCGTGACTTTGCCCAGTTGGGAACTGTTCGATGCCCAACCTCAGGAATATCGGGACAGCGTACTCAACCCCGGCGTGAAGCGCGTTTCTGTGGAAGCTGGATCAACCTTCGGCTGGCACCGCTACGTCGGACTCGACGGCGATGTGATTGGCATTGACACCTACGGTGCTTCTGCCCCGATCAAAGATGTGATGAAAGAGTTTGGTTTCACGACAGACAATGTCGTTGCCCGTGCTCTCAAAGTGGTTGGCAAGTAAAACCTCCTTCTCCAATTCCGATTGCTGAAAGCCCCTGACTCAGGGGTTTTCGCATATTTAGAGACTATTTGGATCTTCGCTGAGAGCACGGAGCCGAGCAGCCAATCGTTCAGACTGCTGCTGCTTTGCGGTAAGTTCCAGGAAAGAGTTTTGGGTAATTGTTGTAAATATGGCGAACGGCATTCAGAAAGAGTTTTAGGTAAGTGTTGTAAATATGGCGAACGGCATTCAGAAAGAGTTTTGGGTAATTGTTGTAAATATGGCGAACGGCATTCAGAAAGAGTTTTGGTTGGGTGTTGTAAATATGGCGAACGGCACCAAAGGGAAGGGGCAAGCCCCTCCCTCTGGACTCCCACCCCGTGGGGGACAGACTGCCTGTCCCC
>JACMLN010000060.1 GCA_014379585.1 Gloeobacterales cyanobacterium ES-bin-313
GGGTTGTCGGGAGTGCGCCAAGGAGAACTAGTACCGAGCAGAAAGGAAAAAATGTCTTGAGAGATGGCATAGGTCGAAGTCCTGCGTTGAAAGAACACTTACATCTTTCGGCAGAGTTGTTAACAATCTGTTTTTCTGAACAGAAGAAACAAAGCATTCAGAAGATTGGATACCAGGTGGGTACCAACGATTTGAATACCCCAAAACCTCTTCGCTACAGGGCATCACATCAACGGTAATCCCTCTGAATCTCCAGCGGCACAGCGGAGCACCTTCGCGAGTATCTTCTTGAAAGCCGCGTTTGCGCAGTTCATTGGCGTAGGCATAGTAATCCGCTCGTGTTGTGATTTCCACCACACAGTCAACATCCTCAGTGGTTCGGACATCCGCATCAGAGTCGAGAAGATGGACTTGCATGGCAGCACCACCAACAAATACAGTTTCAGGAAGAAGTCCGCCCAGAGCCACTATCAATTTCCGAAACCGGAAAGTAGATGGAGTCTATGTGATCACTGCTAGAGAACTGATTGACTTTTTAACAAGTAGATGATGTGAAATTGGTTTTCTTAAGTATTTTCCAGCATTGCTAAGTGGATAGTCATCTTGTAACTTGATGTCACAGAAGCCTCTCAGGAAAAGTTCAATGATAGACCCAATGATTTCCCTACGGGACACACAGTCCTCCCAATTCTCTCGGTCTAAAAAAAAGCATCAACAGTTTGCAGTAGTTAGTACACTCATCGAGAAAGGTCAACATTCTCGTGCCTTGCACTTGCTACGAACCTTGCGTGTATCCAGTGAACACCGCCAAGATTTTCATTGCCTGATGGGAAAATGCTACAAAGCTTTGGGACATTTCCCCCAGGCATTCCAACAGTTCCAAGCTGCGATACAAATAGACCCGGATTGTCAAGATGCACTTGAAGCGATCAAGTACTTCCCAAAGCCCCCAGTACTCCATGAAGAGAAATCATCTTTCCGGGTAAGTACCATCTCTAAAGTGCTCAAGTGGCTCAACAGTGACATGCGCTTTTAGCGAGCATGGGAGAAGTCCCGCGCTCGCCCTAGCCTCTTTAGGGTTGCCATCGAACCCTGTATAGACCCCCTTTTTCTGCCGTCTTTACAGACTGGCTGTCTATTGCGCTGAGGCTGGGCTGAGGATCGCGTCCCACTGCCTGACGAGCCTTGGCGACCATCTCCGTGTTGATGGCTTCCCAATGTCCATCTTTATTCCACTGGTCTTAATACGTATAGACCGTGGTATGGGGTGGCAAATCGTGAGGCATCATCTCCCACTGGATGCCTGTATGTAGCACGTACATGATGGCATTCACTATCTCTCGCATATCCACAGAACGCGGTCTAACACCGGGTCGGGCTTTTGGTAACAGAGGTTCAAGTATCTCCCACTGAGCATCGCTCAGATCTGTCTTGTAAGGCTTGCGATCCATAAGTCACCGTCAGCATATGCTCTTGAAGCATAGCGTAAACGTACTTACCGAGCACATTCTCTAAACGGACTTTACGAATTAGCTCTAAAGCAGTCTAGGCCAATTTCAGAAAGCATTTCGCAGGATCCGACAGCAACCATCGTTATTGTGGCTACCCATGACTGCGATTTGGCTCAATTGCCCAAGACTGAACCGATGATCGAGGTTGTGGTAGGGCATCGCATCGAGAAAGCTGATGGAAACTATACACATGCCAAAAATGCCCGCACCTTGAATATTGGGTTTGAAGGCGAGCCTCCATTGCTAGCTGAATTTACAATCACAGCTAAATGCAGCATTGAAAAGGTAAAGCTGATCGATTTTCAGCCAGAAGCCGATCACAGCCTATCGGCAGCGGGTAAAGCGACGTTTCAGCGTTGGTTAGCTGCCCGATATCGCCGTTCTGCCTTCCCAGACGAGTTCGAGCGTCGTCTGGTACGAGAGACTAAACTGGCTGAACGAATCGCCAAAGCAGTAAAGCCCCATGGGGAACTGATCACTTTGGTGCTATTCGATGTAGATGAAGGCCAGGAAAACTCAAGAACTGGACAAGATGATCTGTATTTACTGGATATCATCCTGCTCCATGCGGTGGCACCTGACTTCGATAAGGCTGAGGAGGCTGCAAATACTGCGAAGAAGGAGATCCAGACTGCTTTTGAGAAGAAGCTACTAAACCCTGAATCAGGTAAGTGGCAAAGTATTGAGCTTCGCTATCTTGATGTTATTTCTGAAGAGGCCCTCTCCTATCGCCAGTTCAGTCTGGTAAAACCGTGGAGATTGGAATACATTAGCCTCGGCACAGATCCGCAGCAGCCGAGAGCGCCTGAGTGAAACTATTGTTTGCTCTTAAAGACATTCTGCAAAACAACGGTTCCATAGAAATTTTCTTGAGAGCGCTCTAGTCGATCTCCCGTAAACAAGGCTACCAAGAAAGCCTGAGCAAGGTCTGCATTAAAGATGGCTTGAGCAACCTGATCCAGAGTGTAGGGTTGCTTGACGAAGACAACCAGGCGTGCCACTTCTTCGGCCATCCGCTCTTCGTAGGCGAGTTCTTGAATCTCTTCTAAGAAAGTCCAAGATTGAGCTCATCCAGAAGAAAGTCAATAAAGCATTTCACCTTTGCTGATTGAAAACGTCCTCGCCGATAAACAGCTTGAATTGGCAGAGGTTCCCGTTCGTATTCTGCGAGGATAACTTTAACCGATTGTGTTTGGATTTCATGACTATACGCCCACATGGGTGCTGTGCCGATGCCAATACCTTCCAGAACCGCTCCACGATGTGCAATGGAGCTATTGACCTGCAAATTTCCCTTCACCTTGATCGTTGACCCTCGAAAAGGCCATTCATTGCCTGTGGACTGGGGAGTATAAACAATACAGTTATGCTGCAAAAGATCTGTGGGGAGCTGTGGTTCGCCGAACTTCTCTAAATAGTCCACCGATGCTACGGTAACAAATCTAGAGATGCCAATCGTTTGTGAGATTAAACTATGGTCAACAGAGCCGCCAATTCTAATGGCTAAATCAATGCCCTCTCCCACTAAATCGACAAAGTGCTCAGAGATGGTCAGGTCAACTTTGATATCAGGATAGCGATCAAGAAATTGTTTCAGGCGAGGAAGCACCTGTATCTGTCCAAAAGCTGCTACGCAATTGATCCTTAAAATTCCGGAGGGCTTTTGCCGTTTACCCACACTAGACTCCGCCTCAGATAACGTTTCTAAAACGTGCTGGCAATGCTCATAAAAGCGCATCCCCTCATCGGTCATGCTCACTTTGCGTGTTGATCGCACCAAGAGTTGCACATCCAGATATTCTTCTAGTGCGGCAATCTGTTTACTAATGGTGGGCTGACTCGTATGCATCTCTCTGGCTACAGCAGAGAAACTACCAGTCTCTACTGTGCGCACAAAACTCTTCATGCAGGTGATCAGATCTAGCATCCAGATTCATGCTCGACAAGCATAGGTGATATTCTATTTTGCCATCTTCTCAAGTTTAGAAGAATAAAGGATCATAAATCTTGTGGGCTAAATCAAGTGCATTAGATCACTGACCCAGATAACCCCTAAAAGCAGAGAAATCATGAGCACAGTGATAGCTCTCAATCATGACGGTTAGGAGAGAATTATGGCATCAGGAATGATGATCCAAGGCAAATGGACAAACGAACGCAAAGATCAAGATCACAACGGTAGGTTCAAGCGGAAGCCGACAACGTTTCGCAATCGCGTGACCACCGATGGATCGAGCGGATTTAAGGTAGAAGCAGGACGCTATCACCTCTACGTCGCCTTGGGGTGTCCGTGGGCACATCGCACCTTAATCATGCGAGAAATCAAAGGGTTACAGGATGCCATCTCAGTTTCGATTGTCGATCCAATCATGAACGATAAAGGCTGGAGGTTTTCGGAAGCGTCGGGAGCTTTTTGTGACTCGCTAAATCATGCTCAATATTTGCAAGAAATCTATGTGAAAGCCAATCCCAACTACACAGGGCGTGTGACAGTTCCGGTGTTATGGGATAAGCAAACTCAAACCATCGTCAACAACGAGTCTCGCGAAATCATGCGGATGTTTGACGTAGAGTTTGCAGAATTAGCCACCCAGGACATTCACTTGTGCCCACACAATCTACAACAGACGATTGATGAAACGATCGATGCAATCTATCTGCCAATCAATGCTGGGGTCTATCGCGCTGGTTTTGCGACATCGCAGGCCGCCTACGAAGAAGCGGTCACTGAACTCTTCGATCATTTAGATCGATGGGAAATCATTTTGAGTAAACAGCGCTATTTGTGTGGTGCTGGCGAAGCCTCTGCGAAAGAGACTCAACTCACCGAAGCTGACATTTGTATGTTTACTACGCTCTATCGCTTCGATTCAGTATATCACGGTCACTTTAAGTGCAATTTGCGGCGAATTCTCGACTATCCGAACCTCTGGAATTATCTCAAAGATCTTTATCAGCGTCCTGAGTTTAAATCGACCTGCAATCTAGACCACATTAAGCGTGGGTATTACATGAGTATGACTGAGATTAATCCCAATCAAATTGTGCCCAAGGGTCCCATCATCAATTTTGACGAGCAACACGATCGCGATCACTTTGCCCAGATTAGCTAAATGACATCAAGCGGTCACATTCTCCAATTCAATTGACGGAATTAAACTCATGATCCACCATATTTCCATTGATGCTCACAATCCTTTGCGAGTTGCTAACGCTTTAGCAGAGATCTTGAACGGAAAGACCTACAAATTCCTGATTGCGGGTAGTTATGTCGTTTTGCCTTTTGATCACTACGGCACTCACATTGTGGTGTTTCAAGAAGGTGATGTATGGGCACCAGGTGCTGATATCGAATCAGCAAAAGTCATACAAACTACAACCGCGAATTTCGCATCTTCCCATGGCGCAATTTCGGTTCCGACTACCCAGCACCAGATCGAGAAAATCGCTCATCGTGAGGGTTGGCGAGTCCTGATTCGCAAGCAAGGAGATGAGGTTCCCTTCAGTGCGATCGAGTTTTGGGTAGAGAATCGCCTACTGTTTGAGTTTTTTCCTCCAGAATTTGTACCCCAATATTTGCAGGCTATGCAACCAGAAGCGATCGTGAAAATTCTGGGCCAGCCCATTCAGCCTCTACTGGTTTAGGGCAGGCTATCACCTCCCAAGTCAAATCTACTGAAATTACAATTCAATGGAGCCCTTCTCATGATTCACCATATTTCGATCGCCGCTCACAATCCACTGCACGTTAGCCAAGTTCTGGCAGAAGTGTTGCAAGGAACATCCATCTCATTTCCCGGTTATCCCGGTAGCTACGTTGCTCTGGCTTTAGATTCCCAAGGAAGCATGATTGAAGTTCACCCGTTCGGTACTGCCTTATTCCCTGGTACCGAGGCGAATGAAGCGAGTCACCTACGGGCAAACACAGCAGCATCCCATTACTGCGCCAACCATACTGCAATTTCTGTGCCTGTGAGTGCAGACCAAAT
This sequence comes from Gloeobacterales cyanobacterium ES-bin-313, assembly GCA_014379585.1. GTDB lineage: Bacteria > Cyanobacteriota > Cyanobacteriia > Gloeobacterales > Gloeobacteraceae > JACMLN01. Next base: position 5,501 of record JACMLN010000060.1, read on the forward strand.
TCAAGTGATCGCTACGCGAGAGGGTTGGCGTATGGTGCAATGTCATCGTGGCAATTACTTCGACGTCATTGAATTCTGGTTGGAAAATCAATTACTTATCGAATTATTGCCTCCAGAGCTAGCCACACAATATCTCACCTTTATGGAACCGAGATCGCTGCAAGCAACAGTAGCCGCGGTGGCACTGTCAAGTTGAGAGGGCGGCCACCAAGGGCAATCCTCTTGCAGGGTTGAACAATGAGCCAATCCAACTTCTTCTACCAACGCCACCACTTTCCACCTGAGATTATTGGGGTGTGAGTAGCAATGGATGCTGCTGGCGAACCCTAAACGCCTAATTTGTGGAACGTAGAGAAAATGGGACTACTTTTTCTGAGGATTTTGTGATGTCCCTTAAACCGCAACCCACTGGCCCAGGGCACGGATCTCGCCACTGTCCAGTCTCTGGCAGGGCACTCTAATCCCGCAACCACCGTAAGATATGACCAACGCGGTGAAGAGCGCAAGCAAGAAGCAACGAACAAACGAGGTCGTAGATTGGAGTCCGTCGCCAAGCCATTTGTATAGGCTTTGTGTCCTCCTTGCGACATCAAGCCGTAGTATTTATCTCGGGTGGAGACCTACATCACATGAATCTTAGGAATTATTGATTTTGAGTGAGCGGGGTGTGAGTAGCGGATACAGAAGAGCTTTGTAGCTTAATCGCAGAGGTGGGCGACGGCCACCCCACTGCCCACGAGGCGTTCAGGAGTTTTTCTTGAACTGTTTGTAGAGACAGCTAGCAGCCATGCTCGACCCAAGACCACCCGCGTCAGGCTAAATGTGACGGGCGGTGAGTTTTTAAAGGGAAACATCATGGAGCATCATTTAACTCTTGACTCTATAGCTGACTTCAGGGTTTAACGTCGTGATGGACGGGTGACGTACTCGTTCAGGAGGGCTTTATCTCATGAACATCCAATTAAAGGTGCCGAAGCTGTCCTGCGAGGGCTGCGTTCGGACTGTAACCCAAGCAGTGCATTCGGTTGATCCCACCGCACAACTTGCCATCGATACCCAGTCCAAGTGGATATCAGTGGAGACGACCCAACCGGGAGAGGCGATCCGCGAGGCCCTGGCTACAGTCGGTTACCCCGCCGAATTGCCCTCTATGCTTGGTGGGCATTCGGGTCACGAGCACCGCCGCGTCGAGCAGCTTGACAAAAACGAGGAAGGTGGTTCGGCAGAACCGATGGAGGTGGGGGAGCAAGAAGCCGCCTACCGGCTGACGATGCGCAAGTTTTACTTTGCAGCAGCGGTGGCGGTGCCCGTGCTGCTGTTGATGCTCAGCGATTACATTCCTGGCCTGCGCGAGGCGTCCATGCCCTATATGGGTGTGATCGGTATAGCGGCGGCGGTATTGAGTTTATTGATCCTTGCCTGGTCCGGAGCGCAGTTTTTCCAGGGAGCCTGGCACAACTTTCGTAACCATAGCGCCAACATGGACACCTTGATTGCCCTGGGTACAGGCTCGGCGTGGTTGTACTCGACCGTGGTGGCCGTAGCACCCGGACTTTTTCCCAAGGCAAGCAACGGCATGTTCTTTGATGTGGCGGTAATTGTGATTGCCCTGGTGCTGTTGGGTCAGGCTCTGGAGGCTCGTGCCCGCGGACGGGCAAATGCCGCCCTCGAAAAACTGCTCGATTTGCAGGCGAAGACGGCTCGAGTGATCCGAGACGGTAAAGAAGTGGACCTGCCCGTCGAGCAAGTCGAGGTCGGAGACACCGTGCTGGTGCGGCCCGGCGAAAAAGTGCCGGTAGATGGCATCGTCACCGATGGCGAGTCAGCGGTAGACGAAGCGGTGGTCACAGGCGAATCGGTGCCGGTGGACAAGCGACCCGGCGACGCCGTTGTCGGTGCTACCCTCAACAAGACCGGTGCTTTTACTTTCCGCGTCACCAAAGTCGGTCAGGAAACTGCCTTATCGCAGATTGTGCAACTGGTGCAGCAGGCGCAGAGCACGAAAGTACCTATCGCCCGTCTGGTGGACATGGTGTCCAGTTACTTCGTACCGGGTGTAGCGATCTTCGCCATCCTCACGTTTCTGGCCTGGTTCAATTTCGGCTCGGCACTCAACCTAGCGGTGGTGACGGCGGTGACGGTACTTATAATCGCCTGCCCCTGTGCCCTGGGCCTCGCCGCCCCGATGGGTCTGGTGGTGGGCCTGGGCAAAGCGGCTGAAAACGGTGTGCTCGTGCGCAACGGCGAGGCTCTGGAGACTGCCTCCAAATTGACTACCATCGTCCTCGACAAGACAGGCACGATTACCAGGGGTAGACCCGCCCTGACGGATGTGCTGCCACGAGCCGGATTCACAGCAGAAGAACTGCTCTACCTGGCCGCAACCGCCGACCGCCGGAGTGAACACCCCCTAGCCACGGCAATTGTCGAGGGTGCCCGTAACAGCGGCATCGATTTTGCCGAGCCCGAAGCGTTCGACTCGCTCCCTGGTCAGGGCGTGAGGGCGACCGTCGGCGGGCGGGTAGTGTTGGTCGGCAATGCCCGGCTGATGGAAACTCAGAAAGTTCCGATGCAGGAGTTCGAGTCAGATGTTGCTCGGCTCTCCGACGCTGGTAAGACCGCCATGTTCGTAACCGTGGACAATCGTCCTGCAGGCATCGTCGCGGTGGCCGACACCATCAAAGCAGACTCGATTGCCGCCATTCATGCTCTTCAGAAGATGGGCATTGAGGTTGTGATGATGACCGGCGACAACGAACGCACCGCCAGGGCGATTGCCGCTCAAGTGGGTATCGAGCGGGTGCTGGCTGAGGTGTTGCCCGAGGACAAAGCCCGTCAGGTGCAACTTCTGCAAGCCAAGGAAGGCAGTCGCACAGTGGGCATGGTGGGTGACGGGGTAAACGATGCCCCCGCACTTGCCCAGGCGGATGTGGGGTTTGCCATTGGTACGGGCACTGATGTCGCCATCGAGGCGGCGGATGTGACTTTGGTGGGCGGCTCCCTGCAATCAGTGGTCTACGCCATCGAGGTATCGAAAGCCACCCTCACCAACATCAAGCAGAACTTGTTCGGCGCATTCGTCTACAACGCTGTCGGCATCCCGATAGCAGCCGGGGTCTTCTTCCCGCTATTCGGATGGCTGCTTTCTCCTATGGTCGCGGGTGGTGCGATGGCTCTATCGAGCATCACTGTGGTACTCAACGCGAACCGTCTACGCCTCTTTACTCCCAAAACCGTGGAGGTTTAACTCATGGATAGTATTCAGATTCTGGTCAATGTAACTGGCTTCGCCTTGATAGGCGTGATTGTCTGGTGGTTCTTCTTCTACAAGAACGAGAAAACTACTGCCCAGACCGGTGCAGGCGGCATGCAGGAAGTGGACATCACCGTTCAGGGCGGTTACCGCCCCGCCGAGATTGTTGTGCAAGCGGGTAAACCTGTACGCCTGAAGTTCACCCGCAAGGAATCCTCCTCCTGCAGCGAAGAGATTGTCTTACCGGGCTTCGGTAAACGCGCCCGCCTGCCCGAGAACCAGACGGTCACCTTCGTTGTCACCCCCGAAACCCCCGGAGAGTACAGGTTTGCCTGCGGGATGAACATGCTGCACGGCAAGCTCATCGCTCGCTGACGCACCTGGGGTCTGGCGGAGGTTCCGACAAGTACGCCGACGAGTTCAAGCTGGGCTATGTAAAGGAGAAGCACGTAATGCCTTGGCTTGAGCAGTATTTTTCCATCGCCTAGGTGAAATTCGCGATAGGAGCTTTGAGCAGCAACGCTACCGAGCCAGTGGCCTCAACCTCGTGACAGGTGTTCTAGAGGACGGCTATCGTCCTCTAGAACACGGTGTACTTAGAGCAAGCCACTAAGGCTCTTTGTGACAGCGGGCGATCTGTAGATGACACGCTCCTGAAACATTTGTCTCCGCTGGGGTGGGAGCATATCAACCTGAGAGGTGATTACGTCTGGCGGCAAAGTAAAAAGGTAAGTGAGGGGAAGTTCAGACCCCTTCGCCCGCTTCCATCGCCTTAACGTGCTTTATAATCCGTTTTCTAGGTCATGGGTGACAAGGTTATGCTGGACAGGCAAACGCTGTGTGCAACAAGTCCATGGATGCTAATCTTGTCAGAACCAACCGTCCGGGCCTGAAGAAATTGCTCGGAGATCAAGAAGCCGACATCATGGAGCAAGTCTGGGCAATCGGTGGTTCAGTGCTTGCAAAACAGGTACACGAAAGAATGCGGGGTGGCGAAAAACTAGCCTACTCCACCGTCGTTTGCACGATGACGAGGCTTGCTAACAAGAACTTACTACACATCATCGACAGCACCACCAAGCCCTACCGCTACGAGGCGATCCTGAGTCGTGAGCAGTTCGTCGGGTCTGCAATCCAGCATGTACTGGGCTCTCTTGCTCAGGATTTTCCCGTTGAGGTTGCCTGCTTCCTTCAAGAGCGATCCAACGTCTCAGACCAAATCAAACAAACGTTGAGCGGTTTAGAGGACTAAGCCATGGGTAGATTTGCCGTAGTTCTGCTCGCGCTCGTTCTCTATGCCTTCACTGTCGGGGCAGTCAAGTGGATGGCTCGCAGTAGGGTTGCGAACACGGCATCACGCTACATCGTTCTGCTTGTCGGTGCTTTGGTACCTGCGCTTGCCCTTTTGCACCTGCACACTGACATGATTCTAGACTCGGGACACAGTGATATGCTCTGTTGGCCTCTGTGGATACTGATGGCAATGGGGTTGCTGTCCATTGGCTGTATCGCTGGATTTGTGTACAGACAGCAAATCATTGCCCGCTCCCTAGCCCGCTGGTCTGAAAATGCACCCGAATCCAGCGAGTATGCCTTGATTCGCCTCGTCCCACACTTTCGGCTAGCAAAGATTCCCGAACTGAAACTTGTCACCGCAGAGGCACCAATGGCACTCACGGTTGGCATCCTGCAACCACGCATCTATCTTTCGACGGGGTTGGTGTCAAGGCTGGGTAAGGATGAACTTGAAGGGGTCTTGGCCCATGAGCTTGCCCATATTGCCCGCGCCGACAACCTTATTGCTTTTATCTCGACTGCTCTTACTGGAGCAATCGCCATTTTGCCCTTCAGTTGGCGCTCTCTACGCTTATTACTCGCAGAAAGAGAGCTTGCTGCTGATGCGCTCGCTGTAGCTGTTACGGGAAAACCGATCACCCTCGCTCGCGCCTTATTAAAAGTTGCTGATGGGACATCTATTGATGAGCCTGGGGTTGCTTGCTTGTTAGATCCTGCATTGGTCGAACAGCGCGTTCAGCATCTTATCGCACTCCACCACTGCGCCCCTACTTCCAAATCTCCTGGTCTTGAGCCAAAACGAATCGCCGCTTTAACACTTCTCTTGCCCCCAGCCCTCGCCTGGCTCCTTTTTGCCGTTCCTCACCTCCTGCAATTTCCTTAGAACTGCTTTATTTGCATCTCCTGCAAAATGCGTTAGAGTTTGAGAGGCGATGTTTTGAGGGTTTCAAGCGGATGCCGCAGACTCGCTGCTGATGATCAGCTCGCCCCAACTGCAATTGAATCCCGCTAACTCTTTGAGAGATTTCCAAGTGCAAACCCAGCAAACTGCTTTGAACTGGATTTTGGCAACCGTGACGCTCGTATCGCTGGCAACACCGGTGTGGGGCCATGGAGAGCATGGCGATGCCTTCAAAGGAGATCCACAAGTTCCCACCGCTGGTCAAGTTGAGGTGCCAGCCGATGTCCAAAAAGCGATGGGCTTACAAGTCACCCCTGTTATAGAGAAAGTCCTGCGTAACGGCTTTGCTGTGAATGGCAAAATTGAGGCCATTCCAGCAAAATCCGCAGACATCAAAGCACCCCTAAGTGCGCGTGTTTTGACACTTGCGGCGACACGCGGACAGTCGGTGCGGGCGATGCAGACCCTTGCAGTTCTTGATAGTGCTGAGATTCGGCAGTTGGCTGTTGAAGCACAACGCGCTCGTACCCAAGCTCAATCGGCGCTCAAACAGGCTCAAGCTAAATTCACCTTGGCTGAAAGTACCTACCAACGGGAAAAAAATCTCTTAGCACTAAGAATTTCATCCCGCCAAGACTTTCAGATCGCTCAAGCTGGACGAGGTCAAGCCCAAGCAGATCTTGAAGCAGCGCGCGCCCAAGTCAAACTCAGTGCTTCTTTATTAACAGGTCGGCTTGCCCAATTGGGACAACGTGGAGTGAGTGCCAAAGCCGACGGGAGCATTGTGCTTGTCTCTCCGATTGCTGGCATTGTTTCGGATCAGCAAGTGACTGAGGGAGAAGCAGTCGAGCAAGGAAAGTCTCTCTACCAGGTGATCAACCTTTCTGAGGTATGGGCAACAGCGCAGGTTTTTGAGAAAGACCTGTCCAAAGTGCGTCCCGGCCAGACCGTTGAGGTCGTTGTTGCTGGATATCCGGCGCGCATTTTCCGTGGACGGATCGTCAGTATTGACCCAGTTGTGGATCCAGACACGCGAACTGTAGGAGTACGTGCTGTACTCACCAATGCTGGGGGAGTCCTCAAACCGGGCATGTTTGCGACTTTGCAGGTTGTGACTGGGAGTAGAAGTCACGCTGTGAGTGTCATTCCGCGCTCTGCCCTCCTCGACATTGATGGCGAAAAGGTTGTCTACGTCCAAAATGGCGAAGCCTTTGTACCCACAGAGGTGCAACTCGGCCAGACCAATGGCGACCTCGTCGAAGTCAAAGACGGCGTGTTTCCAGGAGACTTGGTGGTTACTCAGCGGGTTTTCCAGTTGCGTGCTCAGGCACTGAAAGGCACAGATGTTGGCAAGAAGGAGCCAGCAGGTACAGATGTCGCTAAGAACGAGCCAACAGAAAAGATCGTGAATACTCCAAAGGGTGAGAATACGGTTCCTTGGTGGCTACTGGGCGTTGGCGGTGTATTGCTTTTGGCTGGTGGATTCTTAGCAGGTACGCGTTTAGGGCGACCGTCCATGAGTGACACGAAACTGCCCAGTCCATCGAAGCGCTATTAAGGAGAACAGGACGATGCTTAATCGGTTGATTCTCTGGTCTCTCGCTCAACGGTGGTTGGTCGTCATTGCTTCGGTTGCGCTTCTGGTTTTTGGCATCAGTACGATTATTAAGTTGCCTCTGGACGTATTCCCAAACTTTGCCCCCCCGCAAGTCGTCATTCAGACGGAAGCACCAGGGCTGGCTCCAGAAGAAGTTGAATCCCTTGTGACATTGCCCTTGGAGAGCGTGCTCAACGGCACACCGGGATTGACCGATATTCGCTCAAGTTCAGCGATCGGTTTGTCTGTGATTACTGTCGTCTTCGACTGGTCTACCGATGTCTTCCGTGCCCGTCAACTGGTGACTGAGCGGGTTCAACAAGTCACTTCCAGATTGCCCCAAGGGGTCTCTACCCCGATACTTTCACCTGTTAGCTCTCCCATCGGCGATGTCGTCAAGTACGCTCTGAGCATAGATCCGAAGATTAAAACAGAGAAACCAACAGATTTACTAGAATTAGCAACTCTTGCCAATTGGCAAATTCGTAATCGCCTTTTGGCTGTTCCTGGTGTCACCCGCGTACTCATTATTGGTGGTGGAGAACTCCAGTATCAAGTACTGATTACCCCTGAACGTCTTAAACAGTTCGGAGTCACCCTCACGCAAGTCACGGAAGCGGTACAGCAGGCGAATGTGAATGCACCTGGCGGTTTTCTACAAACGCCAGACCGGGAATTCTTGATTCGCGGAGTCGGTCGCATCGACAATCTGACCGATTTGGCCCGCTCGGTAGTAACAGTTCGCCAAGGCATTCCCGTCCGGCTTTCTGATATCGCCCGGATTGAAACGGGTGCTGGGGTAAAGCGGGGGGATGGTTCACTCAACGGCGAACCAGCGGTGATAATTACTGTCACTCGCCAGCCTTTCGCTGATACCCCGACCGTGACTCGCGCTGTCGAACAAGCGATCAACGAAATTCGACCAACTCTTCCTAAAGACGTAAAAGTAACGACCACTTTTCGTCAGGAAGATTTTATTGAAAAGTCTGTGGGCAATGTCGTCGATGCACTGCGGGATGGGGCAATCATCGTCACGGTGGTACTGGTGCTCTTTTTGGGCAACTGGCGCACGATGCTCATTACCCTGACTTCTCTGCCTTTATCGGTCGTACTTGGTCTATTGGTAATGAATGCATTCGGCATCGGTCTAAACACCATGACCCTCGGTGGTCTCGCCATCGCTCTCGGAGAAGTGATCGACGATGCAATTATCGACGCTGAAAATGTCTATCGCCGCCTAAGAGAAAATGCCTTTTCAGGCGACCCACAGCCTGATCTCAAAGTAATCTTCCAGGGTTCTGTTCAGATCCGCAGTTCTGTGGTCTTTGCCACACTCATTCTTTGCATTGTGATCGGCCCGATCTTTACGCTCTCAGGGGTTGAGGGCCGGATCTTTACTCCACTAGGCATTGCCTACGTCCTGGCTATTCTCGCTTCTTTGCTTGTTGCTCTAACAGTGACTCCTGCCCTTTGCTATCTGCTCTTAGCAGGTCGGAATCTTCCAGAAGATGAGACGACGACAGTTCGGGTACTCAAGCAAGTCTATCGGCCCATTTTGCTTTGGTCGCTGCGCAATCCGATTCCAGTGTTAGCTGGGTCATTGCTCGCTTTTGTTGCTTCTCTATTGATTCTTCCTTCTTTAGGCAAAACCTTCTTGCCAGAATTTCAAGAGCGGAGTCTGGTGATCTCGGTTTCCCAATTGCCTGGAGCATCTCTCAGTTCTACTCAGCAGATCGGCATTGCCATGGAAAAAGCCCTGATTCGTCATCAGGAAATTGCGTCGGTTCAGTTTCGAGCAGGACGCGCATTAGGAGATGACGATGCTGGGGGAGTTAACTTTGGCGAACTCGATGTTCAGATTGCTGAAACGGCTCAAGACCGCGAAAAAGTATTGGGGTCGATTCGCGAGGAATTAGGCCGCTTCCCGGGTGTAGCTTTCAATGTCGGTGGTTTTATCTCTCACCGCATCGATGAAGTACTTTCGGGAACCCGTGCCGCCATTGCGATCAAACTCTTCGGGCCAGATCTGAAAGAACTACGAACCAAAGCTGACCAAATTGCCGCAGTGATGAAAACCGTTCCAGGCACAGTGGATCTGCAAGTAGAACCCCAAGTGCCAGTGGATCAACTGACTGTGCGCTTTGATCGATTAGCGTCTGCCCGCTACGGTCTTACGGTCGGTCAGTTGTCTGAGACCATCGAGACTGCTTTTAATGGTCGCATCGTCTCTCAAGTCTTGAAGGAGCAGCGCCTCTTTAAGCTTGTGGTGATCCTCGCCCCAGAAGCCCGCACTCGGCCTGAAAACATTGCGAACCTGCTGATCGATACCCCGACAGGCCAGAAGATCCCCCTTTCGACTGTAGCCAGTGTCGTTACTGACAAAGGCCCGAACACGATCAACCGCCAGAATGTCTCCCGGCGGATTGTGATTTCTGCCAATGTCAGTGGCCGCGACATCGGGTCGCTGATCGCTGAGGCACGGCAAAAGATCAGCCAACAAGTGCAGTTGTCTCCTGGCTACTATCTCCAGTACGGTGGCCAGTTTGAAGCCCAAGAGCGGGCCACCCGCGAACTTGTTGTATTTAGCCTTCTTGCTCTGGTGGGAGTCGCTTTCTTGCTCTTTCAGGCAGTGCGCTCGGTGCGCTCAACCTTGCTCATCCTGGCCAATCTGCCCCTGGCCTTGATTGGTGGAATCGTTGCTGTCTGGCTTGGGGGCGGGGTGCTCTCGGTTGCCTCTTTGGTGGGTTTCATCACTCTTTTCGGTGTGGCGAACCGCAATGGCATCATCTTGGTCACCACCTACTACCAGCGCATGGCAGCAGGAGAAAATTTCGAGGACGCCCTGATCGACGGCTCCATCGAGCGACTTTCGCCCGTGCTGATGACTGCTCTCACGGCGGCACTCGCCATGGTGCCTCTGATGATCGGGGGTGGAGCGGGCAAAGAAATCCTGCAGCCCCTCGCAGTCGTCGTCTTCGGAGGACTGTTCACTTCGACGGCTCTCACCCTCGTGGTCATCCCAGCCCTTTTTGATCGCTTTGGCTCCCGTGAACCACCAGCGATCACAGACCAGGAGCGCACAGCTATGGGCATGGAAGGCATGATCCTCGATCACGAGTAATGGTTTTGTTTCCCAAGGAGAAAAGTATGAAAGTAAACGCCTGGATCCCTCTGGTTCTCATCGCCTTGAATACAGGAACTGCCTACGCCCACGGTAAGCCAGAGCATGGTGGCCAAGCGGTGGAAGTCCAAAATTATCAATTCGAACTCGTGGTCGAACCGGAAGCAAAAGCGACCCATCTGGATTTCTACATCGTTGATCCCAAAGACAAAACAGTCACCAACGCTTCAGCCAAGCTGCAAATCGCAACACCCAATGGACAGAAGATTGTCCTGCCCCTCAAGTACGAAGATGGACACTACACAACCACGCTGACGAACATCGCCAAGGGTGAGTACAAAGTCGTCGCCCTGGCAACCATCGGTGACAAGAAACTCAATTCCCGCTTCAGTTTCAGCCGTTAATTTGTTTTCTTCATATAGGTACAACCCCAATGAAATGCATCCTTTTCGCAACTGCTACTCTGCTCCTGGCTTTCAGCCTGAATCTCTCTGCTTCCGCTCACGATCCTGAGAAGATGGGCGACATGGCTCCTATGGGTGACATGAGCAAAACGGCTCAAAAGACCACCATGTTGCCTTCAACAAATTTGATGTCTGGACAGCCTCAAAAATTTACAATCCAAGTGCGCTCGGCCAACAGTAAGCCAATCAACAATTTCCAGATCCAGCATGAAAAGCTTATGCACTTAATCTTGGTGAATAGCGATCTCACCTCTTTTCAGCATGTACACCCTACCTACTTGGGCAAAGGCAAATTTCAGGTCACTGCAACCTTACCCGCTAATGGCACGTACACTGCTTTTGTTGACTACGTACCCAAGGGATCTACACAGAAAGTTGAGATTGCAACGCTGAAAGTCGGTAAAACAGTCGCAGAAACCATTCTCCCTGTTCCTGATTCGACTTTGAGCAAAACTTTTGGAGATCTCGATATCTCGCTGCTGCTTGATCCAAAAACGGTTCGTCCAAACCAAGAAGTACCGATTACTTTCGAGATGAAAGATGCATCAGGCAAACCCATTACAGATTTGCAGCCTTATTTAGGGGCGATGGGTCATTTGGTGATTATTAAAGTGGCACCAGTATTAACTGCCGCGAACTATCTCCATGCCCATCCAGAAGATCATGACCACAGTTCAGGAATGAATATGTCTGGCATGGGCAGCCAACCGATGGACATGTCCAAAATGCCGACAATGGGCAACAAAGATAGCAAGCCGATGGATATGTCAAAAATGCCTGCAATGGGCGGTAAGGATGGAAAAATGCCTGCTATGTCAGGTATGGGTGGAATGTCAGGCATGGCTATGAAACCAGTTCCAGGTCAAGTGACCTTTGAGACGCAGTTCCCTGGGCCTGGCACTTATCGACTTTGGGGCCAGTTCCAAAGGGCAGGGAAAGTATTCACTGCTGACTTTACAATCTCCATCTAATCGAAGCCTTAAGGCACAGTTTTTGCTTCCTATGCAAAACTGTGCCTCTGGATAGATGGTGGGCCTATTTCAAGTAGCTAGTCTGCAATTGTTGTTCAGAGAGAAATCCAATGGCACACCACGAACACAGATACCAATCCAGTCTTGAGGCTGCCGAACATTGCGCCGACGAGTGCGAACACTGTGCAGATCGCTGCACGGGTGAAGCGATGATGGCTGAATGCGCCCGTCTTTGTCGCGACTGTGCAGATATTTGCCGATTGCTTGCGGCATTCATGGCTCGTGGTTCCCGCTACATCGCTGAACTTTCCAAATCTTGCATCACTATCTGCGAAGCCTGTGCCACTGAATGTGAAAAGCACGACAGTGAGCACTGCAAAAAGTGTGCAGAAGCTTGCCGCAACGCTGCTGCTGAGTACAAAAAAATTGCCATGGTTGGCGCAGCCGCAATGTAGTTTTCATTGTGAGGCGGGTTTGATCCAGAATCCGCCTTACCGTTCACTCATTCTATTTCTGGGAGTTTTTGATGAAAATGCGTCTGATATTTGCTGCTCTTGCAGTTGGAACGCTTGGTCTTTCTACCCTTGCATTTGCACAAGATATGCAAATGGGTGGAGATGACAAGCCCATGAAGAGTGGTGAGATGGCCAAGCCATCTACCATGAATATGAGCATGACGCAGGATCTTGGGCCGAGTGATAAGAACTACGACCTGCGCTTTATTGATGCAATGATTACGCACCATGAAGGAGCGATAACGATGGCTAAGGATGCTCTCCAAAAGTCCAAGCGTCCTGAAATTCAGAAGTTGTCAAAACAGATCATCGTTGCTCAACAAAAAGAAATTGCTCAAATGAAAACCTGGCGAAAAGCCTGGTATCAGAAGTAGCCCAAAACGAGCAAGCAGACTACGCAAAGGAGAAACATAAATGCTTTATAATCTGCCCAAGGAGAAATAGAGCAGCGGCAGTAAGAACAGAGTCAAAATTCTCGAAGAAACGAGTCCGCCAATGACAACAGTTGCCAGTGGTTTTGGAATTTCTGCGCCAACTCCACGCGAAGGTTGCCAAGAAATACCACCAGCACAATGACGACCAGTACGCCCCCCTCAATCAAAGAAGTGGCGACCGTGTGGATGGTTTTGCCGATCAGTTCGGTTTGGTCGTAGTAAGTAACAAGTTTGACTCCCGGTGGCAACGAACGGCGCACTTCCTCAAGTTTTTGCTGGACACGATCCATGACGGCGCGGGTGCTCTCCCCCTTGCGCTGGAGAACCACACCCGAAGTGAGTTCGATTGGAGTGCCATTCTTACTGAGAGTGCCTACTTGAGGAGTAGAGCCAATAACAACACTGGCCACGTCTCGAACCCGAATCGGCGTTCCAGAGCGGGTACTTACGGCAATATTGCCGATATCGGCCTCGTTTTTGAGCAGACCAATGCCGCGCACCAAGTAGGCTTCTGCATCTTGCTCTAGCACCCCGGCACCAACATTGGCGTTATTCGCTCCAACTGCCTCAAAAACTTGCTGAACCGAGAGGCCAAATTTCTCAAGTCGATCTGGGTCGATCTGCACTTGATATTCCTTACTGAGTCCGCCGAAGGTGATCACATCGGCCACACCGGGGACTGTCTTTAATTGGCGCTTAACAAGAAAATTTTGTAGAGTGTGCAGCTCTTTTGGATCGTAGTCCGGCCCTGCCTCCAGGGTGTAGCGAAAAATAGTACCAATGCCAACAGTGACAGGCCCCATGGTCGGCGTGCCAGGTAATGAAGCACCCCCACCAGATAGTAAGCACTGCCAAGGCAGCCAAATCGTGCGTGGATTCCCTAACACTCGTCCCAACAAGATGAAACCAAGGATGGACTGGAGTGCCAGAAATGGGGCCAAGTCCGATGCCAACGAGAACAACTGCCCCGATAGGCGGCAATAACATTCGGCGACGCGCTTCACGAACTTGCTGTGTTGGGCTTGCGTCGGTAATCCGAAGGGGAAGTAACGACACGATGGCAGAAAGTGCGTAGGCGAACAGGAAAAAGAGGGTCAGCCCATCGATCACAAAGCTCAACGCCAGCACTAGCGCTCCTCCTTGCGCTCAGCAATCAGGCGCTCTAAATGGGCGAGGGTCTGTTCGTCCGCTTCAGCGAAATCGAGAAAACCGGACAACAACGCTTCACGCGAAGCGGTGGGTAGATTTCTAAGGACGTGGGTGACGAGGCGTTGCTCGTAGGTCTTGCGATCTAGCCTGGGGCTATAGAAAAAAGCGTGGCCTTGCTTGTGCCGTTCAAGCAGACCTTTTTTATACAGACGATCCAGCGTCGTCATGATCGTTGTGTAGGCTAGACCACGGTCTACAAGTTGTTCGCCGACCTCGCGTACACACAGAGAAGAGTGCTGCCACAAAACTTCCATGACCGCCTGTTCAAGTTCTCCCAAAGCACCAAGGGCACGTTGCTCGTCGCTCTGCACGGACGCATTTCCTGCTAGATAACGCCGTCCAAGCATAGAATCTTCGTCTACTATCGTCAATCGTAATTTGTCCGTGGATGTGATACACAGGGATTGCAATCGCCCAGCAGAGCGGTACTTTCATCGGTATGGGTAAGCAGGGCAGTGGAACGACGGACAATTTCAGAGAGGATTTACGCGTGAGAGCCATCGTTGAACGGTTTTTGCCGTCTTTGGACAGCCTGAAAAATCCTGTATTTGCCCGACTCTACTTGGCTCAGACGATCAGTCTTTTGGGCGATGCCCTCACCTGGGTAGGTCTTGCTCTGCTCGCTTTTCAATTGGCAGGTAAAGACTCAGCGTTGGTGCTCTCAGCCGCTCTAACCTTGCGAGTGACAGCTTTTGTGTTCTTATCTCCGCTGGCGGGAGTGCTTGCGGATCGGCTGGATCGCAAACTGATCTTGGTGGTCACCCATCTGGTGCGGATGGTGATTGTCGGTCTGCTACCTTTTGTCGGGGCTATCTGGCAGATCTATGTGCTGATCTTTGCCCTCAATGCTTTTAACGCCTTTTTTACTCCAACCTACCAAGCAACGGTTCCCCTCGTTGTTGGTAAAGACGATTATCCCCAAGCTTTGGCACTTTCTAGTGCGACCTACGAACTTTTGGGAGTCCTCGGCCCAGGAATTGCTGGTGGAGTCGCAGTACTGATCGGTGCGCGGCAGATCTTCTTTCTCGATGCTTTGAGTTTTCTCGTAGCGGCGATCTTGATCTTCTCTTTACCTGGTCAGATGCAAGTCACACCTGATAAATCGACTGAGCCGACAGAAGGTATCTGGCGCAGCATTCAAGCAGGAACCGCTCGTCTCTTTACTGATAGCCCCATTCGCTACGCCCTGGCCATGGAGTTAGTTGCCGCTGTCATTGGCGCACAGATTCTTGTGAACACAGTTGGTTACCTCAAAGGTGAACTGCATCAAGGCGATGTCCAGTACGGCTGGATCATGGCTGCCTTTGGGATCGGTGCAACCCTCGCAGCTTTGGCTATGGGAACCCTCGACAAAAAACTGACGCGCACCAATGTCATCTTGCTGGGCGCTGTTCTCACGACCTTCGCCCTCCTCCCTGCAAATGCTGTCGGCTTTGCGCCCCTTCTTGGCCTCTGGCTATTGGCTGGAGCGGGACAGAATTGGGTCAATCTGCCTGCTCAGACGTTAATCGCTGAACGTATCCCAAGTGCCATTCAGGGAGGCGTTTACGGTGCGCACTTTGCCTGGAGCCATCTTTGGTGGGCATTGGCCTATCCGCTAGCTGGTTGGCTGGGCAGTTCTTTCCCTGGGCAGTCGTTCTTCTACGGTGGATTGATTGGCCTCGGATTCCTAACCATCGTGCAACTTACCCTTGCTCCCCAAGGTGTTCTGGGCTGGGTTTTCTCCGAGCATGAGCATGAAATAGATAAGCCAGGTCAACCAATCAGGATCATTCGGCATCGTCACTTCCAGACGGCCTCCGTATCTCATCAGCATAGACATTATTGAATACAAAACAGGAGCGCTAGGGGCGAAAAAGCTTGCCCACTAGGTAAATTTGGAATCCGCTAGATGAGAAGCGCCCAGAGAAATACCCAGTCATCGGCATGATAAGATTGCTCAGTTATTTGTCTAGTTTGCAAACTCCAAACTACGACAACGCCTTGATCCTGAAACAAAACGCATCATCATGAAATCAACAAAAGCGTTACCGAAGTTCTTTGGCTTGGTTTCGATCTGCTTGTTCTGGATCAAGCCCGTAGCATCAGCAGAATTGGCCGTTTCAGCGGCGATCAGCCTGAAAGAATCTTTCACAGAAATTGCTGCTCAGTTCAAAAAAGAACACCCCAATGACACTGTCCTCTTTAACTTCGGTGCCTCTGGTGAACTCGCCCAACAAATTGCGCAAGGTGCTCCCGTAGATGTCTTTGCTTCAGCAGCCCTCAAACAAATGCTGAACCTCGACAAAAAAGGCTTGCTCCTCGGTGTCAGTCAGCCCTTTGTCCGCAACCGCCTCGTGGTCGTTGTGCCCAAAGGCGAGGCAAAAGTGACTTCCTTCGAGCAGTTGGCCAAGGTAAAATCCCTAGCCATTGGCAACCCCAAAACAGTTCCCGTTGGTCAATACGCTGTTGAGGCCCTCACCAAAGCAGGCATCTACCAAGCTTTGCAAGACGAGAAGAAGTTCATTTTTGCAGAGAATGTCCGCCAAGTGCTCACCTACGTTGAGAGCAATAACGTCGATGCGGGGATCGTCTATACGACGGATGTCCGAACCTCGGACAAAGTAACCATCGGCTTTCCTGTGCCTGCGAATTACAGTGAGCCGATTATCTACCCAATTGCCGTGATCAAAGATGCCAAACAGCTAGATCTGGCCAAAGCCTTCGTGACTTTTGTGCTCAGTACCCAGGGACAGGCGATCTTGCAGGGCAAAGGCTTCTTAAGCGCCAAGTAGCTCGGTACCGTCTTCTTTGAGAGGTAGCTTACAAGCGTATCTCAATCTATCCCATAAAAAGTGTCCCACGCAATAGGGAGTAATTTTCCTTCTGGTGAGGTTGGGATGCTAGCTTCAACAGCCTCGACTTTGGAACTTTCGCGAATCTCCAGTGCTTTTTGTGTAATGGGCACACGATACCGGGTCGCCCGACCATCACCGAATCGCTCGACTCGACCTTGCTCTATCAAGGACACCAATCGACGCTTTAGTGTTCGTTGGCTAATAGCGAGACGTTGGAAAGACAGTTCCTTAAAGAGTGCATCAAGTCCAACCCCGTTGGCATGGCGCTCAATGATGCTAATAATCTACTGTAGTTCTTCAGCGGCAACTTGCTTCACCATAAACTCTGCCCTTAACTATGAAACGTAATCAGGCCAAATGAAATGGCCTACTTAGCCAGTATCAGGCCAAATGAAATGGCCTGCAAGCAAAATCAGGCCAAATGAAATGGCCTGATCACCTACTTAGGGCGTTCTAATTCATAAAATTGTATTAACATTCAGCGATTCCTAGAATCTGTGAATACTCTACCAGTTCAGGAATCTCACTTCGATTCAGCAACCTGATCAGCCTTATGAGCCTGAGCTGTCTTGTACCAATTGCGGACGACTTGTTGTGCATCGCTTCTACTCTTACTGCTGCTTGGCAACTCGTCTTCAGCTACAGGAGTTGAAGGCCGAGGCCGAGATGTCCCTCTGGTTTTCATGGGATTGCTCGGAGGAGACCCACTGGACATCTCTGTCGGCAAGGTTGGTTTCGAAGGACGCTCCTGGGGCCTTTCAGCCAACAACGCACGCTTGATCTGGGCGAGGCGCTCCAGATGTACCTGCACTGGTTCAATTTCAAAATCCATCGGTGCTGCTGTTGGAAAATTCATAGCTCTGGACTGCCATAAACAGATCCTACTACTGCGGGGGGCTGATGAGGTGGTTCGCATCCGGGTTCTCCAGTTGGGGAGGGGTGCATTGAAGTAGCTTCGTTAGGTTGTCCTCTTCGGTGCCAACTTCTGATCACTCTCAAGGCGTTTCCCTAGGCTGATCACTTCATCTTCTGAGTAGCCACAGCTCAGGTAGAAATCAACCGCATTTTTATTACTAACACGAACCTGCAGATTGATCTTTGGGCAGCCAGCCGCGCACAGTAAATGTTCAGCCTCGGCAAGCAAGCTACGACCAATTCCCTTTCTTGATGGTCTGGGGAAACAGCGAAGTAATTGAGCCAGCCACGATGCCCTTCATAACCAGCCATTATTGTCGCCACGAGATGGTGGTCTACCTCTGCAATCAAGAACAGTTCTGGTTGGATAGAAAGTTTTCGTTTGATGTCCTTCTTCGGATCATTCCAGGGTCGAACGAGGCCACATTGCTCCCATAGAGCGATCACTGCGGCTTGGTCATTGGGTTGATAAGGGCGGATCTGCATAGCACTGAGCACTGGAAGTGGTAAGAGCGATCCTA
>JACMLN010000061.1 GCA_014379585.1 Gloeobacterales cyanobacterium ES-bin-313
AATTCAATGGTTTTCGCCATGAGTCTGGGACGCGCAGCGTCATACCTACCGTGCCACCAGTCCACAGACTCCGGTGGTTGCGCACCCGCCCGCAACGTGGGAAGAGGACTGCGCAACCCAGCAACACCAAGTATCAAGCCACTAAAGTTGCCAAGGGGGTGTGGGGGACAGGCTTCTGTCCCCCACGGGGCGGGAGTCCAGAGGGAGGGGCTCGCCCCTTCCCTTTGGTGCCGTTCGCCATATTTATCGCAACTCACCAAAATTGAAATAATGCGTAATTTGATCCGTATCCCAATGACCTAATAGTGATTGCACCATGATTTACCCTACATACCTTGTGATTAAATTGCTCATTCAAATGGCGAAACGGAATGATATATTGCAGCCGGTCATATCCTTAAGAAGTTACTTGTGAAAATGTTATCCAGAAGACAATCTTGGGCATGCAGTGCTATAGAGTAATCCCATTTCCACTCAATAGCCATGGCGAATCTACCCGAGTTTCTGCTTAAAACATTTGAAAATCCAGACATTGCTGAACATGGCCAGCGAGTGACCTACACTCCAGCAGCGGACATCGCTAGTTGGCTACTAGAAGCGACCGGCGAAGCGCGTCTTGCTGAGCTTGTTTACAGTACTCACCTTCAGGCATACTTCTATCGCTGTGAAGATCCGCAAGATCGTTCAGTGCAGGAAGAGTTTGGTCTAGTGTTGCAGCCGAGTCGATCACGCTATTAGCAAAAGTCCCCGCCAGACTGCTCCAGTGGGGACTCCTGATCACTCAGCTATGCGTTAACCCTTGGGCAGCAGAACTTTGTCGATTACGTGGATAACACCGTTGTCAGCGGCAATATCAGCTTTGGTGACCTGGGCTTCATTCACCATCACTTTGCCTGCATTCACTTGAATCGCGATCGATTCACCTGCCACGGTTGGGACATCGCCGGCCTGAATGTCACTTGACAGCACTTTGCCAGCGACGACGTGGTACTTGAGAATGTTTGCAAGTTTTGCCTTGTTCTCGGGCTTGAGCAAATCAGCAAGCGTGCCTGCAGGCAGTCTGTTGAAGGCTTCATCAGTCGGGGCAAAAACGGTGAACGGGCCACTGCTTTTCAGCGTCTCTACGAGGTCGGCAGCAGTTAGAGCCTGTGCCAAGGTCTTGAAAGTGCCCGCTTGAACAGCGGTATCGACAATACTTGCCATGAGTAATTCCTTAATTTTTGTATTGAACGCTACCAAACTATCCCAAGCAAGCCGAATCAAAATCTTCCTCTATGGGGATTTGTGAGCTGCGATAGGCACCTAAAGAGATTTACACAATGCATAATAAAGTGATTGAGAAAGCCAAAAGCTTTAAGCAGGTGCAGTGAGCATAGGCAATTGGATCGTGAAAACAAGGGCTGCGTTGCTACCGCTCTCAGCGCCGATCTGGCCGCCTAATTGCTTGACGATGCGCTTTACCAGGGCCAGACCTAAACCGGTGCCAGGCCGATAACTCGGTGCATGGGAGGGAACCCGGTAAAATTTTTCGAACAACTGGCTCAACTGCGCATCGGAAATCGGAGCAGTTGTATTGGCAAAACGCAGCTCTATGTTCTCATCTGCTTGATGGGTATTGGTCACTTTTCCTCCCCTCATCACTTGTGCTGTGATTTTTTCGTGGAGGGGCAGCTGCGCCAATCCATAAGGTTGTTCAGAAAATCAAAATTTGTTATTGATAGTCATTCTCGTTCCTGTTATTATCGGCAAGGTTCTGCATGGATGAGAGGAGTGATAGTGAAAATAAAAATCCGGGCTGCCTTGCTAGCGGGGAGTTTGGGCTTGATGCCTCTGAATATTTCACAGGCCATAGCTGTACCCACAGTGAATGAACTCCTGCCAACGTCGAGTACCCATGCACGGGACTTAGTGGCGAAGGAAGCGCTGCCGCAACCCTTTTTTGCACCTGTTCCTTCGCTTTCAAGGATTTCTCAGCAGCCTTCAATATTGGCTGCCGCACCGCTCGCTGATGATGCCGAAGAACTGGACACGGTGACGGTGACGGCGACCCTGCGGAGGACGAAAATCCGGGACAATCCCGGTAGTATCTACGTGATCGACCAAAAAGAAATGCAGCAAAAAGGCGCTAGGACAGTCGGGGATGCCCTTCGCAATGTGCCTGGGGTGGTGAGCAATCTGTTTGGTCAGGGAGCAGATGTTCACAGTACTTACTTCATTCGCGGTTTACCAACGACAAGTACGGCTCTGTTGATCGATGGCAGATCGATCAACAATATCAATCAAGAACACGTCGATCTCAATGAACTTCCTGTCGCCGGTATCGAGCGCATCGAAGTCCTGACTGGGGGGGCAACTCTGCTTTACGGCAGTACTGCTGTGGGTGGTGCGATCAATATTATTACCAAGCGTCCGCCAAAAGTGGCGCAAGGCAACACTGAAGTCACTTTTGGTTCCTATGGCTACAGCGACTATCGAGTCAGTTACGGTGGGCCACTCACCGAAAATTTTCGGATTAATGCCTTTGCCTCAATTTTCAAGACTGCGGCAGATTACTACTACGAAGTAGATCGATCCTTTGGCAAGATTTCAGGCATCCGTAAAAGTGGTGCTGTCGATAGCAATACCTACGGTTTTGATGCCGATTGGGATATCGATTCACGCAATAGTTTGAGTTTCAGCAGTTACTATCGCCAGGGTGGACGCGGAATCACCCTGTTTGCCCTCGAAGATCAGCGTCAGGGGATTTCGTTTGTTAATCCGAATATCACGGATCCAAGTGACCCGCTTTTTGGAACTCGCACAGCTTCAGCGAACCAGTTGGGTTTAAATGAGACGCTCATCCCACGGCTTACCCTCGATTATTACGGGGGTGCCATCACCCTCAATAAAAAGATCGGTGCGACAGAAAATTCAGGTTCAGATCTGCAGGTGCGGGTTTCTTACGATCGAGGGCGGACGACGGAGGTAGCCTTCGATGAAGCGAACACTACGGATGTCGGTGTTTTCAACTTTCGGGCTGGACATGCATGGCAGGTCTCTCCTGGCTATAACCTCACCTACGGATTTGATTTCATACAAGAAAATGGCAGGGCTTTTAGTGCCGAGAATCCACTGATCTATCAGGCAAATACCGATAAACCCTCACTCTTTTTGCTCAATACCTTAAATCTTGCCGATAATCTGATTCTTACCGCTGGCTTGCGCAGCACATTTGGCAGTACGGCAGCCGGCAATCAATTCAATCGATCTTTTGAAGGTTCACTCGATCCAAGTGTGGGGGTGCGTTGGCAGGTGCTACCAAGTTTTGGTTTGCGCAGTACCTATAGCCGAGTCTTTAAGACTCCAAACTTTAACGACCTTTTTGCCACTGGCGAAATCAAAGGGAACCCTGGTCTGGTTTCTGAAAAAGGCTCAACGTTTGATGTCGGTTTCGATTGGAAACCTGGATCGACAAGTCTGCTTCGCTTTAGTTTCTTCGCGAACGATATTCAAAATTTGCTTGGCTACAACCTGATCGAACAGGGAAATGCTAAAGACGAAGAACTCTCAGCCCTCTACGGCTACGAATTAAACGACCGGGTTCGAGTCAATTTCCCTTCGGTGAAGACCAGTGGTTTTGAACTGAGCGCTAACTGGCAATTTGTACCTAACTGGACTTTGTTTGCGACGGAAACCTACACCGATGCCCGCATTCAAGAAGGCTTTAAAGAGGCATATAACGGCACCCAATACCCCTTAGTTCCCTTTCACAGTGGTCGTGTCGGGATTTCCTACGA
>JACMLN010000062.1 GCA_014379585.1 Gloeobacterales cyanobacterium ES-bin-313
AAGGACAACAAAAACAGCAGCAACAAGGCTGGGGAAATAGCAGCAGCGATGAGCAGGGTGTCGGTGAGTGTCGGGTTCATGCGTGCCAGCCCTCAAAAGCGAACTGTCCTTCTCTCCATGATTACAAAATGTCTGGAGAAGCGTGGAAACTTTACTGAGAAATACTAGGCTTGTTTGCTTCCTGTGGTGGATAGGGAATCACCTCGCGACCATCCGGCAAATGGCTCAATCGATTTTCCAAGGAACCTGGTTCTCCCAGAGGTGTACCGTCCCAGAACAACTCCGTGATCGTCACAGACTGCACTCCCTCTGGCAAGGGAAGGGCTGGATCGACACTTCTGACCGTATCGGCGGCGAGCTCTGCCACTTCGCGAGGAGCAGTGGTGTGATCGTAGAGTACTTGCACGTTTGTGACATTGCCGACCGCGTCGATTTCGTACTGGACGATGGTGTACTCTCCACCGTTCTGGTTGATCTGGTCGAAGTACAGATCGTGGTAGCGCCGAATTTTATAGGAAAGATATTCGTTATAGGAACTGGGCAGACCTTTTGCTTCTTGCGCAATCTGGGGTTTGACTACAGGAGCCGGTGCAGCATTCTGCTTTTTAGGAGACTTTAGGCGTTTGGCAACAATGATCCGCCGCATGTTCTGCTTGGCTGTTCCTTTGACAGTGCCTTCGGGTTTGCCACTGAAGCCATCGAGTTTAGTGGGTGTATTGATAATATCAAACTCAAAACTGCTTCCATTGGCATTGTTTCCTGCTTTCTTCCCTGAGGCTCCACCACCAGTTAGAACCGGAACCAAGATGAAAGCAAATACAGCGAGCAGGTGCCCCATATAGGAGGTACTGAAAGCTTGTATAAATCGACGGCGCTTTTCTGGTGGCTGAAGATAGTCAAACTGCTGGGCACGGGCTGTACGGTAAGCCTCCCAAGCACTCAACAGAGAAAGCCCAATATTCAAGGTAATCAGTAAGGGCAAAATCGGTGATGCGCTTAAATCTTCGTAAAATTTCTGGGGATCAGCAGTGAGCTTTAATTGAGCAACCAAGAACAAAAAGGTGATCAACTGAAGTGGTGCGGTCAATAGGGCGTAGACAGCCACCAAAAAGAACAGATTGATGACACCGACGGCAGCCAAATAAAGCCCTTTGTTGATTTCGCCGTTGTAGAACTGCCCTACTCCAGGGATTAACCCCAAGAAACCAGCCAAAATTGGGTTTCTGGCTTTAATACTTGGTGCGACAAAGGGTGGTGGTGGCGGTGGCTCCGTTCCTCCCCAACTTGGCGATTGGCTGCGGGCTTTCAGGAGCACCGCCACACCCCAAATCGCCAGACTACCGAGAAATCCGACCAGCAAGCCGATGGAAAGCAAACCCGATTGAAAAGCAAAAAAGTCGTAAAGTCCGTGGGCTGCTACCGCCCAAGCCAGCCCTTGCCAATGAAGCGCGCCCCACCGCTCACCTGCTAGCTGCTTGACTTTCGATTGACCCAAAAAATAACCGAGGAGAACCCCCAAGAGGCCGTGGAAAGGCACAGCAGTCAGTGCCCGTACTAAGGCTGTGCCCAAACCACCACTCAGGACATAGGAAACATTTTCAGCCGCGCCAAAGCCAAGACCGACCGCACCACAGTAAAGAATCCCGTCGTAGCGCTCGCGAAAACCTGCAGAGCGCCAACTGTAGAGTCGAACACAGAGATATTTGGCACCTTCTTCGCTGACCCCTGCGACGATCACTGTAAATAGTGCTAACCCGCCCAAGTTGCTAATCGACCACTGCTTGAAGGTAAGCACATTCTCTGCCCCTAAGGCCACGAACGCTGAACCAACACCTGTCAGCACGGCCAGCAAAATACTGACCAAAGGCCGTCTTGCTTCCCAACGGATCAGGCTTTTGGGCTGGAAGGACAATACAAACAAAAGCACTAGAGCCGGGGCAATAGCAGCAGCGATCAACACATAGGGAGGCACAAGGGTATTCATAGCTTTTTCAATTTTATGCGCCTACAGCAGCGCGCAATTGGCTTGAACGCCGGAATGAGCCTAATATGAACGAAGGTATCCATTGAGTGGCGCGGCTATGGTTAAGTTCCTTGACAAAATTGGTGGTTATGCGAAGGATGTCTTCGATTCTGCTAAATACATCGGTCAGGGCATGGGTCTCGTTTTTGACCACATGCGACGCAAGCCTGTCACGGTTCAATATCCCTATGAAAAACTGATTCCCTCCGAGCGTTTCCGGGGTCGCATCCACTTTGAACGTCCCAAGTGTATCTCCTGTGAAGTCTGTGTTCGTGTCTGTCCCATCAACTTACCCGTAGTAGACTACGACTTCAACAAAGAAACTAAAAAGAAAGAACTGAATTCTTACTCCATCGACTTCGGGGTCTGCATTTTTTGCGGCAACTGCGTAGAGTATTGCCCCACCAGTTGTTTGTCGATGACCGAAGAGTACGAAATGTCAGTCTATGACCGCCACGAACTCAATTATGACGATGTTGCCTTAGGTCGCTTGCCGACCAAAGTCACTGACGATCCAGCTGTGCGTCCTTTACGAGAATTGGCCTACTTGCCAAAAGGTGTGATGGACGGACACGATGTCGATCCTGGTGCGCGACGTGCAGGAGAATTGCCCGAAGAGATCGTCGCCCGTAGTAAGCCGACTGAGCCCAACGAATAGCGAAGAGGAATTGTCCTGTGGGATTTGCCGAGAGTGTTCAAGTTGTCTCATTTGTGATTTTGACTGCCATGGTGCTCTTGGGGGCGGCGGGGGTCGTGTTGCTGCGCAGCATGGTGCACTCCGCTTTCTTGTTGGGCTTCGTCTTCGTTGGGATGGCAGGTCTCTACGTTCTGCTCAATGCGGATTTTGTCGCTGCTGCTCAGATTTTGATCTACGTCGGTGCTGTCAACGTCTTGATCTTGTTTGCGATCATGCTGGTGAACCGCAAGATTACTGGTGGGGACAATCGCATTCTCTCGCCCCGCAATACTGTTACAGCCGCCCTCTGTGCTGGATTGTTCGTTTTGCTTTCTTCTTCGATCTGGGGTGTGAAATGGGCTTACCAGACCGCAGCACCCCTCGATACCGTCAAAGAGATCGGTAAACGCCTCTTCGGCGAATTTTTGCTGCCCTTCGAGATTGCTTCGATTTTGCTCTTGATCTCTATGGTTGGTGCAATTATCTTGGCTCAGCGGGAATTTGTGCCTGAAATTGAGGAAGGTGGTGTTGAGCCTCTTGCCCTGCCTGAACGTCCCCGCGAAGATGAAACCGTTCTACCCACAACCGTTAAGCGCTAGGAGCAAGTGATGCTAAATGCCTTTTTGACCGTCGCTGCTGCCCTTTTCTGCATTGGCTTCTATGGTCTTGTCACTTCTCGCAACGCAGTTCGGGTGCTGATGTCCATTGAGTTGCTCCTCAATGCGGTGAATCTAAATTTGATCGCTTTCTCCAACTACGTGGATCCCCAAAATATTCGCGGTCAGCTGTTTGCTGTGTTCGTGATTACCGTTGCCGCTGCTGAGGCTGCGGTGGGCTTGGCGATCGTCCTGGCCATCTACCGCAACCGCGACACCATCGATATGGAAAACTTCAATCTTTTAAAGTGGTAACCCATAGATCTGGACAAACGTTCCAACTCACCCTAAGATATGAACAGGTGTTCATCGGGTGCTTCTATGGTATTGGTTCTTGGCAAAACAGAGGAGATTTTAGCGGCAGTACGTCCGGCTGAGGATCATATCCATGGATTCCTCGACCACTTTGTTGAAGGTTGGACGGGTAGACGTTCGAGTCGTCGCCTTCCGCAACTGATCGGATCCCTAAATCAGCTCGGCTGGCGTTGCGCCATCGTCGATGGGGGGATTTCAACTGCAGAGTGGGCATTGCTGACCCGTTCTGGCATCAATCAACGCTTTCAGGCCCACAGTGTCTTGGAGGGTTTGCAAAGTTTAGAGGCCGCCCAAGAGAGTGAGCAGTTTGATCTGATTATTCTCTACGACATTCCCTGTTCTCTAGGGCGGGTGCAAGATTGGTTGCAGTGGACAGAGGGTCGTGGTTCGGTACTTTGGGTGCGCCAGAGCGAAGCCGTTCTTCTTGAAGAAGAGATCGTGAATCCACACTCCTGGAAGCAAAAACTGGCTTGGTTTTGCGATCGGTTGTTGCGATTTCTAGACCGTTGGGGTTAAGAACTCGCTTTAAAACATATTGGGATTTCCTCATATAGCGCCAAAAGTTGCCAACTGTTGCGTCAAAATGTTTTGATTGACGTGACCTAGGTTCCAAGTTTTGTGTTGCCCACTGCTGTTGTTCTCGATCTCCCCGTTCACCTTTCAGCAAACTACGCTGAATTCCTTGTGCAACTGATTGCAGTTGGAAATGGTGGGCATGTGATTACCATCAATGCTGAGATGGCCATGCTCGCCAGACAGGAGCACGCCTTATCACAATTGATCAGTAAGGCTGATTTGGTGGTTCCAGATGGTGCAGGGGTCGTTTGGGCTTTGCAACGTCAAGGCAAACAGGTGCGCCGCTGTGCGGGTGTGGATTTGGTCGAGGCGGTGCTCAAAAAGATTGCCCAATCAGGTAAGCGAGTCTATTTTTTGGGCGCAGCACCGGGGGTTGCAGCCCTAGTTGCCGAACGTTGGTCTGCAGCTTTGCCTGGATTGGAAGTCTGTGGGTTCCGAGATGGTTTTTTCAAAAGCCAAGATCAAGAAAATCTGGTCGCCGAACTCCAAACTGCCCGTCCTGACCTCCTGCTCGTTGGCTTAGGGGTGCCGAGGCAAGAGTACTGGATCGATGAAATGCGCAAATATCTGCCGAGTACGGTGTTTGTTGGTGTCGGTGGCAGTTTCGATATTTGGTCTGGTACCAAGGAGCGCGCGCCAAAGTGGTTGCGGGAAAACTATTTGGAGTGGCTCTACCGTCTTTATAAAGAACCTTGGCGGGCAAAGCGGATGTTAGCACTGCCCAAATTTGCTTTAGCTGTTCTCAAAGGAGCTTGAAATGGTTGGTCTTGGCTCCTCAAGCCATGAGGTGATGGCCTCATTGGTGGATGTCAGCAAAATTTATGCCAATGGCAGTTGTGGCCTTGACCGGGTGAACCTCACAATCTACAAGGGAGACTTTTTGTTTGTGACAGGAGCATCCGGGGCAGGTAAATCCACTCTATTAAAGATGCTCTATGGGGCGGAGAAGCCTACCACGGGTACCGTCGAGGTGCAAGGAACCATCGTCAACTCATTGACAGGCGCAAAACTGGCGCATCTGCGGCGGCGCATGGGCGTTGTTTTCCAGGATTATCAACTGATTCCCAAGCGCACTGTCGAAGAAAATATAGCAGTGGTACTCAAAGCCCAAGGTTTTGACCGCGCTGAGGTGCGAAAGCGGATCGCTCCCACCCTCCAAATGGTCGGGCTTGCTTCCAAAGAAAAGTGTTTTCCTGAGGAATTGTCTGGTGGTGAGCAACAACGCGTCAGTATCGCCAGAGCGATTGTTCATGAACCCCCACTGCTGCTAGCAGATGAGCCGACGGGGAACCTTGATGTCCACAACGCCTGGATGATTCTCCAGATTCTCAAAAAGCTGAATCACCTGGGAGTCACAGTGGTCGTTACCTGCCACAATGAGCAACTGATCAAAACCTTTGCAAAGCGCGTTGTACGGGTTGAAGCAGGCATCATGCGCGAATTAACCCCAGCACTATGATCCGCCGGTTTACGACCCAATCAGATTATCTGCTGCGCGAAGCCTTGATCGGTCTGTGGCGAGGCGGTTGGATGAACTGGGCCGCGATCAGTACTTTGACAGCCTTGCTGTTTCTCTTGGGATTAGGACTCCAAGTATCAACCCAGCTCGATGGTGCTTTGGCGAAACTGGGCAGCCAGTTGGAAATTTCTGTCTACTTGCAGCCCAAAGTGCGTGCTATCGCACTTGAACCTAAACTCCGCAGCTTGCCCGATGTTTTACAGGTGCAAAGCATTCCCAAAGAAGTGGCATGGGAAGCCCTGCAAAAAGAATTGGGAGTACAAGGGGATATTTCTGAAAGTCTCGGTGGTAATCCCCTCGTCGATACTTTGCGGGTACAAGTTGCCCGTCCAACCGTGGTTGCTCATCTAGCGCAACAAATACAATCCCTCCAGGGTGTCGAGAGTGTGAACTATGGTTCTGAAGCGGCTGAACGCTTGGGCAGTCTTCAAAAAGCCCTCGGCTGGGCCGCTTTGACCCTCGCCTCCATCCTGGGCATTTCGACCGTTGCCGTGATTACGACGACGATCCGCTTGATCGTGCTCTCGCGGCGCAAAGAGATCGAAGTGTTGCAGTTGGTCGGAGCCACCCCCCTGCGTATTGCTATTCCTTTTGTCTTGGAAGGCTTTGCCCTCGGCTTGCTTGGGACAGGCTTTGCTTGGGGATTACTTCTTGTAACAGGTAGTTTTGTTGAACAGAAGCGCCAAGAATTTCTGCCTTTTCTGGCTCCAGAGCCCATTCATTTGCCCTTAGGCTTGATCTTGCTGGGCACGGGCACTGGACTTGGGGTGATTGGCAGTCTGCTCGCTGTGCGCAGTGCACTGCGCGAAAACTAGCGCAGCAACATTTTGCGATCCGATGCCCGCACCTTCTGGCCACAGCCTGGGCAGCGACTCCCATTCGGTGTGGCAGTAAAAATCGTACCGCAACTTGGGCAAGGTTCGCGGGCGGCATTCCAGTACAAAGAAATCCCCAGGGTGAGGGCAGTCAACACAATACAGCAGATCAAAAAGATCAAGGTGAAATTGGTCGGAGAAATCGGGAAAATGACGACTGAAATGCCGCCTCCCCAGATCAATCCCCAGCCAATTCCAGCCAAAATCCGCCGCGTAGGCGGAAATTCGACCGTTGGCAATTCAGGTTCAGCACTCATCTCTTCATGGTACGTCGCTTCACTCCAGGTGGTTCAGGCACTCGGCGATCAACTGGCGATTGATCTGGGCAAAAGGCTGAATGGCAAGGGCTTGCTGGAAGGCTGTGAGAGCCAGTCGATAGTCTTCGGTAGCCATATAACAGATCCCCAGTCCATGGAACGCGCCGAAGTGGTGGGGATTGAGGGCAATGACACGTTGACAATCTTCGACGGCATCCTCCCACTGTTCCATCAAGTAGCGGGCAATGGCGCGTTGATTGTAAGCTTCGGCGAAGTCGGGAAATTTGCGAATCAGTTGGGTGAGCTTGTCCTCTGCCCAGAGTAACTGCCTGCGCTCGATCAATTGGCCAATGCGCAGGAGGATTTGGCGGGCTTCGTCGCCTTCGGCACTGAACCAGCGATCCCAGAGGCGTTGGGTGGCTTCTTGGCGTTCTAGGGGATCTTCACTTTGGAGAGCAGCCAGCAAGTAGCGCAAGATCGCTTCTTCGAGATCCGACATCGATCTAAAACCCAGGATTGCTTGCCCTATTGTCTCCCAAAAACAAAGCGCCTAGCAAGGCTAGGCGCTTTGAGAACCGAAGGAACTCGGACTTAGAAATTGAACACAGCGCGTAGAGTGCCGATGCTGATCCCGGCGTTGTTCGAGATGTTCGCGGCTTGGATGATGTACTGGAAGTCCGGCGTGATGCTGAGGCGATCATTCAACTGAAAGCGGAAGAACGCTTCGATATTCTGCTCGGTACCACTGGGTGTGAAGCCGAAACCAGCAAGCGAACCACTGTTAACCCGGATCGGTTGACCGTAGGCGATTCCAAAGGCATTGCCAGTGCCCAGTAGGTTGGGCAGGGTCAAACCTGCTTGCCATGTGCTGGAGGAAATGGAGTTAAAGCTTAACCCGTTGAGGGGAGAATTTGGCGTCCGGTTGAGGCTAGTACTGGCAGTACCGTAGCGGCCAAAAATAGCGATGCCAGGGACGATAGCCCATTCTGCGTTAACACCAAA
Organism: Gloeobacterales cyanobacterium ES-bin-313; assembly: GCA_014379585.1. Lineage (GTDB taxonomy): Bacteria > Cyanobacteriota > Cyanobacteriia > Gloeobacterales > Gloeobacteraceae > JACMLN01. The sequence goes on from JACMLN010000062.1 coordinate 7,900, forward strand.
GACATCCGTAGAACCGGAGTCACCACCAGCACCGAGAGCAGCTAAGTTTGTACCAAGCAGTTGACCTTGCTCGATGAAGCGACTGTACTGCAACTTGATAGAAGCAGTCTTGATCGGGTTGATTTCTAGTTCAGCGGCGATAGTGGTGCTACCTCCGAAGAGACCACCAGCACCGAAAGCACCGTAGGGGACTCCTTGAGGGTTGAAGTTGACGTTCGGGTTGCCACTTGCCGCACCACCATTGGCTGCGACGTAGACGGCGCGAAGTGCGAGGAAATCATTGAACTGGTAATCGAAACCGCCACCAGCACCGAGGAAGGAGGGGGTCAACAACCGATTGTTAATGAATCCGCCGTTGGAGAAGTCTACTTCAGCATTGTTTGCAAAAGAGTTGGTATCGATGTATTCGAAGAGATCGATACGTGGACCAAAGAAGACCCGGAGTTTGTCGCTAAACAGACTTGTACTGTAGCGAATTTTATCGAAGCTGACTAAGGCGCTGCCGTTCGTAGCCAC
>JACMLN010000063.1 GCA_014379585.1 Gloeobacterales cyanobacterium ES-bin-313
AGTTGCTGGGTGGCGTGGGGAAGCACGGAAACAGTACGCTCCTCAGCATCTTGGAAACCGTCGGGGCTGCTCACACGCATTTGAAGCGGGATCTGGCCGACTTGATCAACTTTGTAGACCCATTGAACTGTCTGGGAAGCTTTCGGGGAAACCCGCACTTCGCTGGTTTGAACCGTGTTCCCCACCAAAAACTTCACGGTTCCTGCGTGTTCGCGCTCGCCATTGTTGCTGATCACCGCGCTGACTGTCACTTCATCCCCTTCGGTGAGCACCGTGGGAACAGAGAGGCGCACTGCAAGTTCTTTGGCACTGACGAAGCGCTGTACCCCATAACCGACTTGCAGATCTTGACTCTGAGCCATTCCCGTCACGCGCCATTGGGTAAGGTTATCGGGGAGTGTCACTTTGACTTTGGCAAAGCCTTTCGCGTCGGTCACAATTTGGGGAAGCCAAAAGGCCGTATCGGGGAAGTTACGCCGCACAGTATCTCCGCCGCCCTTGTCTCCTTGGAGGGCGATCCAGGGAAAGGAGTACTGCGTCTCAACCCGGTTGGGGCGTCGGGCATAAAACGTATCGAACAGACCTTTGGGGTTGTCCTCGCGAATCGCGTAGAGGGATTCATCGACAACCGCTAAAGAGAGTTCGCTCTGCACAGGCTTGCCGTCAGCGGTACGGGTTTGAACTGTCAGTTCGGCCTGCTGGCGTGGTTCGTAACGTTGGCGGTCACTGGTGATCGTCACCTGCATCTGGCGTGCCTGGGTGCCAATGCGCAGGGGAACACTCTGCTGGGCAAGACGCTTGTCCTGCACCAACGACGCGCTGATCGTCGCTGAGGGCATCAACTTGGCCGTCACGGGAAGCGCAACCGTGGCGATGCCACCGCGCAGCTGAACCACTTGGGCGCTGTAAAGCTTTTCACCTTCGACAGTGATCAAGACGGAGGCATTTTTGACCTGGCTACGCACAGCCACTTTTGCAGTCTCGCCGATCTGATAACTGCGCTTATCGGTCAAAACTTTGAGGGGAGGCGCATCGGGAGCCTGGGGAGTGCCTTCACCGTAGGTAGAAATCCAAACACTGGTCTGCTCAGAAATTGTATTTCTTGCTCTGTCTTCAGTTTGGACTTCGATCACCCAATCGCCAATTTTGGGCGGAGTGAATTGAAAAGTTGCTTCTCCGGTGCCACTGGCTTGAATCGCGTTGCTCTCACCTTGCCAAGTGACTTGCCCACCACTGCCATTCCAATTGAAGGTTCCGGCCCGCCAGCGCAGCGCTGCACTTTGGGGCTTGCCACTGTTGCGGTCTTGAAGATTGACTTTGACTTTGATCGGTGTGTTGGGCTGGGCAAAGTAAGGATCCGTAGACAGGCTCACCCGCAGATTGCCCTGCACCACCGAAAATCCTGTCTTGGCCTCAGCGTACTCGTCCCCAGCTGCTTGGACTGTGGCTGAGACTGTGTAGCGATAGTTCTTGGGGCTGTCTGACCAGTAACTCGTCGTTTTCGGGGCTGGAAAATCGGATGCCTTAAACCGAATCTGGGCTTGGCCATTTACATCGGTTGTCGTGGTGCCTTCCAAGACGTACTCGCCGTAGTCCCCGTAGTTTCCTTCGGAGTCAGCATTGGCATCTTCTTCGGCATCATCAGCGCTCGCCCATTCGTAGAGGGGCAAACGATAGACCGTATAGCGTACCTGAGATTGGCCGACGGGTAAACCGAAGTAGTAGCGGGCATCGAGGGCCAACTCGACTTGATCTTTGGCCGTGTAAAACTTCTTTTTGGGGGCAAGGGTAATGGCAAAAGTAGGCTTTTTGTAGGCGGATATTTCAAAGGAACCCGTGATCTCCTGCCCACCGACTTCAGCTGTGACGCTGTAGTACCCAACTTTTGCTTCTTCGTTAAGTTGCACGTCGTCCGCGAAGGAGTTGAAAGCACTTAACTTGAGAGCACTGCGTTTCAGAATATTGTTGTCAGGATCTTTGACGATCAATGCAACTGGGGTTCCAGTACTCAGGCGGCCATACCCCTGTTCCCCTTGGCGACGGACGATGCCTTTGAGGTGAACGAGATTGCCCGGTCTGTAGACAGGCCGTTCCGAATAGAGATAGCCATTCAAATTTGAGGGAGCATCGTTGAGGGACTGGCTGACCCAGGCAACGGGCTGTCCTTTTTGGTAGGCAACAGCGTAGACCCGCTCCACGCCTTCGTGGTTCACAGGTACTTGCAGACGCGCCAAGCCGTCCTGAATGGTCGTTGAAGTCGCAAGGCGTTCCGAGTGGGTTACTCCAGCAAGCCGACGATCCCCCCAGAGAGACACTTGTAATCCTGCGGTTGGTATCCCTGTTTTGAGGTGGCTCGTCCAGGCAAGTATTTCTTGATTGCCAGTACTTTTGAGAACCAATCCAGTTTCGGTGATGATCACCAAAGCGGTTTGCCGCAGACCACCAGCCCGCATCTGAACGAGATAGGTGCCGGGGCTATGCAGTGGAAAATCGATGTACTGCAAAAATACGCCCTCAGCATCCCGTCCTACGATTCCCACCGCACTACGTTGCACCGATTCAAGGGTGGAACCGAGGCTGAGTAATTTCTTTTGAAGCTCTTTGTCCCCTTGCCACCAGCCCAGGCGAATATCGTCCAGCAAACCGAAGATGTCACTGACCGCAACATTGGCATCGGTACCCACATTGACTCGAAATACTTCAACCCCGATCTGAGCGGCAGGCGTGAAGCCCCGTAGACCGATCTTTGCCTTTTCGTTTGGCAAGAAAACAGGCTGAGGCTGAATCAATTCTAAAAAGGGCTGAACAGGGGGTAGAGCCAGTGTTAGTGCTTTCTCTTCGCCTTCTTGAAGAATAAATTTACTTTCTTGGAGGCGATGGGCGCGACTGTCCGCAGTCACTTTGTAGCTCCCGGATGGCATCGAAGCTAGAGAAAAACTGCCTGTCTTGTCGGTGGTGTAGGTCCAACTTTGCTCCCCTTGCGTCAAGTAAATACTGGCATTCGCCAGGGGGAGGCCACTTTCTTGGGCGACGACTTTGATGGCGAGGCGGCCATGGGGCGTTTCTTTTTGGACAAGAATGATCAGACCAACGAACATCCATCCGAGAAGCGCCAAGATGAGAAGTGCATTTTTCCAGTTCGGAGGGGTCTGTTGCGGGATTGCCTGGGTCATGATCGAAAACCTCACTCAGCATCGACGAGGGATGGAACGGGACGTTGGCGGGAAGCAAACCATTCAAGGAGCAAACTCACACAAAGCAGTCCACCGAGAATCATCAGCACCCAAATTCGACTGAGGCGGGGTGCGTCAGAAAGGGGATCCACAAGCGCGGTTAAAGGCAAAGCGGCAGCCATGCCCGTAAAGGCCAAGGGCAATGTGGACTGTGGTAGATTTCCGCGACTGGAGAGGGGTAAAACCAGTAAAGCGAGAACCACAGCAAGACTGCCACCCATCCATCCAGCCACTGAACGCACCCCCCAGATCGCGCCGAGGGCGAGGGGACTGGCTGCTGCCCAAAATCCGCCGTTTAATCTGCGCACGATCGAACCCTGCCAGGAAGCAAGATTGGCCAAAACTGCAATGGCCAGCAATAAGCCGAGCAGGGCTGTGTGGGTGTAGAGATCTGCCCGTGGGGTGCGCAGGGGATAGGTTTCGACAAACAACCGAAAAAGCGCAGTCATTGTCAATAAAGCCGAACCGGTTAAAAAGTTCTCAAGATTGACTTTCGTTTCAGAGACAGCGAGTGCAGCGGTGTAAAGGCCGACCATCAACGCCACGACTGCCACTCCATAGCCGCGATCTGCACTAAAGACGAAGGCAAACAGACCGATCCAAACGAGAGCAGGCAAACGCGATTCTTGATCGTTGCCGCCCAAGCCGACAAGGGTTGTGGCTCCAGCAGTGGCCAGAGCCAATTGCCAGAGGTCGCGATCCCCACAGAGAAAAGCCGCCAATGCCACACTCAGTCCTAGCCCAATGCACAGAACAGCATGACTACTCAGCCAACCCGAACTCTCAGGATTGCGGCGGGTGACGAGCAAACTCGCCATCGTGAAGGCAACCGATAGTGCAATCCAGATCGGCTCAAGGTGCCAAGCTGCGGAAAGCACCCCTTTGGGCGGCGCTGCCTGAAACACCATGCCAATGGCCGTACAAAAAGCGATCTGAGCCAAGGCTAAAGCAGACCACTGTGCTCCTAAGCAACACCAGACAATGCTTGTGCCGATGAAAATTCCGGAGAGGATCGGCTGTGGCCCGGCTGGCACCAGAAGTGTTACCAGTCCTGGAGCAATGAGCGGTAATAGAGCAGCTATTTTGAGGTCGGATAGCCGGACAGTAACAAGCCAGAGGCCAGCACTCAGCAAGATACCAAGACCAAGATTTCCGCCTGCTGTAAACGGTGGGATTGGAGAATCGGGCAAAGTGAGCACGAAAGCAAAGAGGGCAACGAGCCAAGCCGCAAGACTGTTTTTCGCATCCAGCCGTTGTGCTTGCGCCATCGTGATCACTGCCCACAAGCCACAAGCCATGGATACTCCGGCAATTACCCAAGCAGCCGTCAACATATTTTTATGATCCTATTTTTGAATACAGTTCCCAGAACGAGGCAATGTTC
>JACMLN010000064.1 GCA_014379585.1 Gloeobacterales cyanobacterium ES-bin-313
TCCTGAAAATCATCCATGCTTGTCTAATCATAGTGCGGCGATTACTTCAGCGAATTGCTCTAGGCTCTATATCTACCTTCCATGCTAACTTTCTGCATTTTCTTCATGCAGAAATCGGCGATTATTTCAGCGATCTTGAAGCCAAAATTTATATTTCCTTTCCAAGCCTGGCTGTTGTCTAATTACGCTCAGAAAAGTCTGTATTTGCCAGATTCATACAAACAAAAAGACTACTTCTTGATTGGGAGTACAACCAGTGTGGCAGTCGCACAAGCAATTTTCCCGCACTCTTGAAGGAAATTTTCACACTGCTGTTGGTACTCTGAGTCAGTTCGCGGAATGCCCCCACCAAGACTTGAACTTGGGCACAAGGTTTAGGAAACCTCTGCTCTATCCCCTGAGCTATGGAGGCATGTTTTTGCAGCTTTACCAGTGTACTGAGGATCACAGCCCAGCGAGAAGAGGAAGTCCAGGATCGCTGAGGGGAAGTGGATCCGAAGAAATTTTCGCACTGGGATGCGATACCATTGCCCTAACCTAAACACAACATACGCCTCCAGATGGATCTCAAAGACTACATCCGCGACATTCCCGATTTTCCTGAACCCGGTATTCTCTTTCGAGATATTACAACCCTCCTCAGGGAGCCAAAAGCCTTTCAGCATGTTCTCGATTGTTTGGTTGAGGAATACAAAGATCAGCAGATTGACTATGTGGCTGGAATCGAGTCACGGGGCTTTATTTTTGGAACACCCCTGGCTTTGCAACTCGGGTGTGGATTTGTGCCGATTCGTAAACCAGGAAAGTTGCCTGCCGCAACTTTCTCAGAATCCTACACCCTAGAGTATGGTAAAAACACACTTGAGATTCATCAAGATGCTTTTGGAATCCCAGGAAGCCGTGTCTTAATTATTGATGATTTGCTGGCCACCGGTGGAACAGCCGTAGCTGCGGGCAAACTGGTTCAAAAGGCAGGCGGGACACTGGCGGGATTCGGATTTATCATAGAGTTAACCTTTCTCAATGGTCGAGCTAAGCTGCTGGAGGATGTCCCCGCAGTGGCTCTTGTGTCCTATTAGATGGGGAAGAGCGGTATGGAACTAGCTACTGCTGAATGGCGAACTTTAGACCTTCCCGAATGGCTGCTTGACTGCCTGGAGAATCCCACGGGTTTTCAGGAATACGCTAATCCCGCTGGTGCCGAGAGCCGCACGGTGAGTCTGGATCGCGGTTTAATCGCCCGTGCCTTTTTGTTTGCCTTTGAACTTCACGCAGAGCAAAGCCGCGCCTCTGGAGAACCCTACATCATTCATCCGGTGCAAGTGGCTGGGATGCTCCGCGAACTCGGTAGCGATAGCGCCATGGTCGCCGCTGGTTTCCTCCATGACATCATCGAAGACACGAAAACTACTCCTGAAGATCTCGAAAAGCGCTTCGGTGCCCCAGTCCGTTTGCTTGTCGAAGGGGTCACAAAACTTTCCAAATTCAAGTACGACAGCAAAGAAGAGCGCCAAGCCGAGAATTTCCGACGAATGTTCCTGGCCATGGCCCAAGATATTCGGGTCATCGTGGTGAAGTTGGCGGATCGCCTCCATAATATGCGCACCCTCGAACACCTCGCCCCCGCCAAGCAGCAGCGCATCGCCCAAGAGACCATGGACATCTTCGCTCCCCTCGCCAACCGCTTGGGGATTTGGCGTTTTAAGTGGGAACTCGAAGATCTTTCGTTCAAATATCTCGACCCTGAGGCTTACCGCAATATGCAAAGTCTCGTCTCCCAGAAGCGGGCAGAGCGGGAAGAATCGATCAATCTTGTCGTTGAAACGGTGCGCCAAGAACTCAAGCGCCAAAGTATCAAAGGCGAAATCACTGGGCGACCCAAGCATCTCTGGGGTATCTATCAGAAGATGCAGCGCCAGCAAAAAGAATTCCACGAAATCTTCGACGTTTCAGCCCTACGCATTATCGTCGGCCAAAATGACGAATGTTACCGTGCCCTCTCGATTGTGCATAGCAATTTCCGACCAATTCCGGGTCGTTTCAAAGATTACATTGGCCTACCAAAGCCGAACCGCTACCAGTCCTTGCATACGGCAGTGATCGGGCCCGGTGGAAAACCTTTAGAAGTGCAGATTCGCACCCAAGAAATGCACCGAATCGCCGAGTATGGGATCGCCGCCCACTGGAAGTACAAAGAAGCAGGTTCCGTTGCAGTTTCTAGCCAAGAAGAGAAATTCACTTGGCTGCGCCAACTTCTCGACTGGCAAAGTGACCTTGAAGATGCCAGTGAATATCTTGAATCGGTCAAAGAAGAGCTTTTCCACTCAGAAGTCTATGTCTTTACCCCGAAAGGCGATGTAATTGAGCTGCCACGGGGTGCAACTCCAGTGGATTTTGCTTACCGCATCCACACAGAAGTGGGCAATCGCTGTGTAGGTGCGCGGGTGAGTGACCGCATGGTTCCCTTGGATTCCAATCTCAAGAATGGCGATATTGTTGAAATCCTAACCGCCAAAAATGCCCATCCTTCCTTGGACTGGATCAATTTCGCTGTTACCTCTTCGGCCAAAAACCGCATTCGGCAATGGTTCAAGCGGGCACACCGCGACCAGAATATTGACCAAGGCCGCGAATCCTTGGCCCGCGAACTTGGCAAGAACAATATTGAAAATGTGTTGCGTTCTGACCGAATGCTGAAAGTAGCACTGAAGTTGAATTACACAACTGTGGATGATTTGCTCGCTGCTCTAGGCTACGGCGAAACAACGGTCATGAGCGTCCTGAACAAACTTCAGGAGAGTGCTCCACGGACTGAACTTGAACTTCCCTTACCCCAACAGCAACGCACTACACCTGCACCCGCTCCAAGTGACAAACCGATCCTTGGAATTGAAGGGATGCCCTATCAAATTGCTGGGTGTTGTAACCCCCTACCTGGGGAACCAATTATCGGGGTCGTGACCCGTTTCAATAGAAATATCAGCGTCCACCACAACAGTTGTCCAAATACCACCAAAGTAGACCCAGATCAACTGATTCCCATCGCCTGGAATAGCAATTATAACCAGGCACGTCCCCACACTTACTCAGTCAATATCCAAGTAGAAGCCATCGACCGCATTGGCATTCTTAAAGATGTCCTCGATCGCCTCTCTGGAGACCGCATCAATGTCCGTGGTGCAAAAGTTGGCACCTTCCCAAATCAAACTGCAATGATCGATCTATGCATTGATATCACAGGCAAACAACAACTCGATCAAGTAACAGCGCAGATGAGCAAGATGGCGGATGTTCTGTCGATTCGATGTCGTCAGCGGCATCGTTAACTCGCATTATAAAATAGAAATTATTGGCTCCTTTTCTTTTCGATGTACCGAACGTTGCTGGCGATTTTGAGGATTGGATCGTAGTAGGCGGTTGCTGAGAGGTTGTTGTTGGTAAGGATTTGGGCGTTGGGATTGAGAGGACGAGCAGTAGCCCAGATACGTACGACATTATAGGATTGGCCTGTAATCGTTTCTGGCTTGGTGAGGGCGTAGATCCGAAGGTTGAGATCGGGGATATCTCGTTGCATTTCTTGGGCAGCTCCCTCGGTAGCCAAGTCGGCATAAACAATTTGAATCGTTTCGTATAAAGCAAAGCGTTCTGATTCTTGATTGGCAAAACCTTGGGTTTCTTGAACGTTATTTTGGGTGGAGATTAGGGTGCCAGTCAGAATTGGTAGGGCAAGAACTAAGAGCAGAAAACACGTTGCTATTTGCACTGGGATGCCTCCCCGACAATATAGCTTGTGTGGGGTTGAGTCCCGGTGGGACCAGTGATTAAGTAAGCAAAAATTGTCGTATCTGCTCCGAGAGTACGGTTATAAAACTCGTTGATCATCACTCCTCCGGTTTTGCCTGTACCGTTGGAAATTGCTTCGGCTGGGGTTTGGGCGGTACTTTCGGTGGTTAGGGCATTGAGATCGGCAGTGGCGAGGGTGTTGAATTGCAGGAGGCTACTTGAAGCGATACAGCCTTGGAAACTTACTGAGACGATCAAAGAACTCTCTGGGTTAAGCGGATAGTCTTGGGCGAGGCTAGAGGCTGAAAAGGCTAAATTGCCAAAATTTTTGGCGGTTGCACGATTGGCGGAGTTGTCGAATCCAGTGATGAAAATGGCGTACTGGCGCTGGATTTTGGCGAGGCTTGGGGCTTGGAGAGCATTGATCACCAGAGATGTCAGGCCACCAATAGAAGCAAGAATGGCCACTGCGACCATGGTTTCGATCAATGACAGCCCGCGACGGTTTCTTGCCATGACTGGGAGATGCGATTGCAAATCATGATATCCCAATGTCGGGAAATGTGCAAGTGGAGAGTTTTTGGCCCGTGGGAGAGAGATGGCGAACGGCATTCAGGAAAAGATTTTTGGCTGATCCGATAAAGATGGCGAACGGCACCAAAGGGAAGGGGCTCGCCCCTCCCTTTGGACTCCCTCCCCGTGGGGGACAAACTGCCTGTCCCCCGTACCCCTGCACCCCTTGGCAACTTTTACGGATTCATACTTGGAAAAGCATATTGCGCTACGCGTGGTGATGCGGAATTGCAGGGGGATCGGGAGAGGTCTGAGTGCCGATGGGAGACGCATTGGGTTTTGATACCTCAGGCACTCATTTCGATAACAAATCGGTATTAGGGAGCGTTTTTGGTTTCTTGGGCTTGCGGAAGCGGCACTGAAAATGTGTCGGGATTGTAGGTGAAGAGCGCTGGAATCGCTTGTTGCGGGTTTCCAAGCTCATTGTTTGAAACCAGTCCACCCAAGCCATCGATCAGTTTGCGCAAGTTGGTGCGGAATTTCGGATCTCCTGTCAGTTCATCAAGATCCGTCGTGATCTTGCGGACGTTGGCCAGGGTGTCGCGGGCCGAATCGAGGGTCTCCCGTAAGGATGAGATAGTACCAGGATCAGAAAAAGATTTGGTGAGGGTTTGAAGATTGGTAACGGTAGCGTCGGTGTTGGCGACGATCTTTTTGATGCTGTCCTGATTGATGCTGACTTGCAACTCTTCAGAAACCTTCTTGAAGTTCTTAGAGGTCGCAGCGACATTGTTAAGGGCATCTTTGACTGCACCTCGATCTTCGGCAATGACGACATCCAAATCGGTGACCGTTTTTTGGAGGGAGCGGGCTGCGCTGCCGATGGAATCGACTTCATCGCCAGCACCTTTGACTGTGGCTGTCAGGGTATCTGCTGTCACGGCCACTTTGCGCGCCAAGAAGCCGACATCGTCCGCTGTCTTGCCAAATTTGACCAAGGTGCGCTGCAACTCATTGAAGAACTTTTCGTCGAGTCGATTGGATAGCTCATCTAGGGAGCGGACAAGTTCCTGGAAACGGGTCGGGCTATAACCAACCACGAGTGAACCAGGACACACGAGGGATTGGCCGGTCGGGTTGTCTTTGCAGGCAGCTTCGAGGGTTTTGAGATCGCCATTCTCAGGCACACTGGCGTTGGAAGGTGGAAAAATTTCAATAAAGGTTTCGCCGATCAGACCACTTTGGGACACGATAAACCGCGAGTTTTTGGGAATGACGACATCGGTACGGTCGATGACCACTTCTGTCTCGACGTTGGCAATTTTGGGCAAGGTTTTGGTGATCTGGCCAATACGCACGCCCCGCAGGCGCACAGGCGCACCGATATTCAAACCGTTGGCATCTGCGAGGGAAATCGTAAAGCGATAATCGCTCTGGCGCAGTCCTCCCGAAATCCAGATAAATAAACCAATAAAGATACCGATCCCGACCAGGATCAATAGTCCGACTAAACCTTCGCGCGCTCCCCGAATCGTCATATAGCCTTCCTCAGTGGTTTATTTGATGGGACCAGTCGTTTTGCCTTCAAAAAATTGGCGGACGTAGGGATTATCGCAGGTGTCGATTTGGGGAACCGTTCCCTGCCAGCGTACTTTTCCTTGGGAGAGCATCACAACGCGATCCGCTGTATTGCGAATCGTGCTTTCTTGGTGGGTGATCACGACAAAGCTGTCGCAACTGCCCTGATCCTTGAGTTGACGAATCAACTGCTCAGTCACTGTCGAAGCAATCGGGTCGAGACCCGCAGTTGGCTCATCGTACAAGATCACCTGGGGATCGTCGTCGGGATTGGCGGGATCTTCCATGATCGCCCGTGCAAAACTGACCCGCTTGCGCTGTCCCCCCGAAAGCTCAGCCGGCATCTGGCGGGCAATGGCTGGATCAAGTCCAACGAGTTTGAGTTTTTCCTGAACCAATTCTTGGATGCGTTTACGGGGTAACTTGGAATGCTCGTAGAGCATAAAGCCAACATTCTGTTCGACTGTCAAAGAGTCAAACAGAGCTGCCTGCTGAAAGACCATGGCAATCTGTAATGACAAATTGCCTGCGTCGCCCGCGCTAACTTTCTGGCCGCCAACAAAGACTTCCCCTTCATCGGGTTCCGTCAGGCCACACATAATCCGGAGGATCGTCGATTTGCCTGTACCACTCGGCCCGACGATCACGAGTGCTTCATCATGAAATAGCTGAAGATCGACGTGATCGAGAACGGCTTTGCCATTGTAAGATTTACAAATCCCGCGCAATTCGATCAAAGGCTCGCGCACAGCAGAGTCAGTCACGGGAGAGTCCGTAGCACAGGTCATAGTCAGCATCTTAACTTGTTTGCAACCTCGATTTGCGCTGGTTCATAGGGAATGTGCAGGAGCCAAAAAAAGAAGGGAAGCTTTCGCCCCCTTCTTTCGTTACTTATACGTGGTAGGGCACACGGTGGTTTGCCCCCATAAGCCCTACCGCCGCGAAACCGGATTAGACCGTGACCGCTTTTTTCACGCTGCTCGCTGCAATGTAGCGCTTGGCCATTTCTTCGAGGGTGATCTGCTTGATTTTGCTTGCTTGACCGGCAGAACCGAATTCAACGTAGCGCTCGGCGCAAACTTTCTGCATGGCCTTCATGGAAGGAATCAGGAATTTGCGGGGATCGAATTCGTTGGGTTCCGCAGCTAGTGCCTTGCGGACTGCGCCAGTGATCGCCAGACGGTTGTCGGTATCGACATTGATCTTGCGAACGCCGTTCTTGATCCCTTCTTGGATTTCAGATACCGGAACGCCCCAAGTCTGAGGAATCGCTCCACCGTAAGCGTTGATGATGTCCTGAAGCTCTTGAGGAACGCTGGAGGAACCATGCATGACCAAGTGGGTGTTGGGGATCTTGCGATGGATGTCGCGGATGCGGTCAATGGCCAAGATCGCACCGTCGGGCTTGCGGGTGAACTTGTAAGCACCGTGGCTGGTACCGATGGCGATGGCGAGGGCATCGACACCTGTACGTTCGACGAAATCAGCCGCCTGGTCGGGGTCGGTGAGCAGTTGGTCGTGGGAGAGCACACCTTCTGCGCCGTGGCCGTCTTCGGCTTCGCCCATGCCGGATTCGAGGGAGCCGAGGCAGCCGAGTTCGCCTTCAACGCTCACACCGAGAGAGTGGGCGACTTCGGTCACTTTGGCGGTCACTTCGACGTTGTACTCGTAGCTGGCTGGAGTCTTCGCATCTTCCATCAGCGAGCCATCCATCATCACGCTCGTGAAGCCATTCTTGATCGCCGAGTAGCAGGTTGCTGGGCTATTGCCATGGTCTTGGTGCATGACAATCGGCAGATCTGGATACTCTTCAGCTGCTGCAAGCACCATGTTGCGGAGGAAAGCTTCGCCAGCATACTTACGGGCACCACGGGAAGCCTGCAGGATGACGGGGCTGTTCACTTCTTTCGCCGCATCCATGATCGAGCGAATTTGTTCAAGATTGTTGACGTTAAACGCCGGAATGCCATAGTTGTGCTCTGCGGCGTGGTCCAGCAGAACCCTCAAGGGTACGATTGCCATAAAATCCTCCTAGAGATGAGCCGCTCGATCCGTCAAGATCGCGGCGTAACCGTCCGTATCGAGTTAATCTTAAGACAAATTTCAGAATCTGACGAGTCAGATAGTCGATCCACCGAATTGCATTTAATGTGCAAACGGATGAGCTGCACTTCCCACACTGCGCCTTAATGCGTGAGCGTGGCTCCCGGTATCATAGGCGAAGACATTGCCGAGAACCCGATGCAACTGCGCGAACTACTGGCCTTAACCGGTTTAGACCCCCAACACATCCCAGAGCAAGAAATCACCGATCTGGCCACCGATTCCCGCCAGGTCAAACCAGGAAGCCTGTTTATCGGTTTACCAGGAACACGGGTCGATGGCAGCGAATTTTGGCCTCAAGCCGTAGCCCAAGGTGCTGTCGGTTTGGTGCTCTCAGAACAGGCGCAAGGGGTGACGACGGCAGTTCCGGTGATTCGGGTCGCTGATGTCACAGGCACCTGCGCCCGACTTGCCGCCGCTTTTTACGATTTTCCGGCTCGTAAATTACAACTCGTCGGCGTTACAGGCACCAACGGCAAAACGACGACGACCCACCTTATCGAACATCTGCTCTGTACCCAAGTGCCCACAGGCATGATCGGTACGCTGTATAGTCGCTGGCCGGGTCAATCGGTGGAAGCCCGTCACACCACCCCATTTGCCCTTGAAATTCAAGGATTGCTCGCCCAGATGGTGGCAGCAGGGTGCCAGGATGCTGTGCTCGAAGTCAGTTCCCATGCCCTCGCCCAACGCCGAGTGGCTGGGTGCCAGTTCGCCGCGACGGTTTTTACAAATCTGACCCAAGATCACCTGGACTTTCATCCAGATATGGAGAGTTACTATCAAGCAAAAGCAACACTGTTTCGCGATGAGTACCGCACAGGACGAGGGATCATCAATCAGGATGACCCTTGGGGACAGCGGCTAGCCAGCGAAAATGCCCAGATCTGGACCTACAGTGTGAAGGGCGATGCCGATATTTACGCCACCGATGTCACTTTCACGCCGGAAGGCATCCGTGGCACGCTGCAAACTCCAGTTGGTAGTCACCCTTTTGCTAGTCCCCTCGTTGGCCAGTTCAATCTCTCAAACTTGCTGGCCGCCGTCGGTGCAGCCCTCGCCGTCGAGATGCCATTAGCAGCGATCTGTGCCAATCTCGGTGGATTTAGTGGGGTTCCTGGTCGGATGGAACGGGTGAGTACAGGGGACGACGACATTGCGGTGATCGTCGATTATGCCCACACCCCCGATGGTCTGCATAAACTCCTAGAAGCCACCCGTCCTTTTGTGCACCATCGCCTGATCTGCGTCTTCGGCTGTGGTGGAGACCGTGACCGTACCAAGCGTCCCCAAATGGGTCGGATCGTTGCCCAACTTGCCGATTGGCCCGTCGTTACTTCCGACAATCCCCGCACGGAAGATCCGGCAGGTATTCTCAGCGACATTCTGGCTGGCATTCCGGCAACGGCATCCCCTACTGTAGAAGTGGATCGGCGCACCGCTATTCGTCAGGCCATCCTCGAAGCAAAAGCGGGGGACTGCGTTGTGCTCGCTGGCAAAGGCCACGAGGACTATCAAATCCTCGGCACCACGAAGATCCACTTCGACGACCGAGAGGAAGCCCGCGAAGCCCTGAATCTACGCCGTTCTCGTCCTTCTTAGAGGAAACATCGCAATGACTGCTCTCAATGTTCCCGCTGCCATTCTTCAGCGCCGCTCCATCAAGACTTTTAAGCCCGACCCGATTGCACCCGAACTGCTTCAACAACTGGTTGAACTGACCGTAGCTGCACCCAGTAGTTACAACATTCAAGATTGGCGGATTGTGCTTGTCCAGAGCGAGGCCCAAAAAGCAGCTCTCTGTGCAGCCTCCTTCAATCAACAGATGATTATGCAAGCGCCTGTCACTTTTGTTTTTGCTGCCGATAGTCGGGCTTGGGCGAAGTACACCATGGAAAAAGTCTATGAACAAGCCCTGGCCAATGGTGCATGGCCTGAGGGAACCGTTGGTTACTTCAAAAAAGCGATTCCCCAATTTCAAGCATCTCTCGGTGCCCAAGCCCGCGAGTACGCCCTCAAAGATGCCATGATCGCCGCTACCCATCTCGTGCTCGCCGCCGAAAGCCTAGGTCTGTCTACTTGCTTTATGAACGGTTGGGTAGAGCCTCAGGTCAAACAGGTCATTGGCGCTGGAGAAGACCCCGACATTGGGATCGCTGTGCTTGTGCCAGTCGGATACGCTGCTGATCCGCGCCTTAATCCTGGACGCTTACCCTTGTCTGCCAATGTCTTTGTCGATCAATTCAGCCATCCTTACGAATCGCTTAGTTAAACCAGGCTTTGGTTCGCTCCGTCTTTCCCTTCACACCCTATAGGTGTACTTTTCGTGCAAACAATCGCTGAAAAAGTGCAGCGTTTTCGGCTTCTTTGGCGATCATTCTCACAAAAAACGTAGACGGTGGGGAGTCGTCATCGAGAAGATTGGTGAAATGGCATCAAACCATCAAACGTTGGCAAAGTTCCAAGATTGCTTGGGCGGAAGCATCGTTGAGCCATCGGTGAAACGCGCGGGCTTCGCGAAGGAAGGTTTTGCGTTCCAAGAGTGAGGGCGGCGCACTGAAAAACGCGGACAGCATGTCCGACTCTGGGGTTGCGCCAAGAATTTGCTGTTCTAAGCTTGCCCACTCCTTAGAACAGCGGACAAGGGCAACAATGCGCGGTTTTTTGAGGCGCAACAAAGCAGCCAGGGCATCGGGGATCAAAGGCCAATCGCGAATGACGAGATCAGGGATAGTTTCAGTCTCGACCTTGCGCCAATCTAAAAATGTTAATTCGAACGGTTTGGTCAAGGAGCGCTTTTGACGGCTCGGACGGAGGTCGTGGATCCTGCCCCACCAAAGCACTTTGCCCTGCACCCAATATTCCATCTCAAAGACAATATCGAGGGCTGGATGGGCTTCCAATTCTTCCCTTCGATCTGCTTGATTGCGCAGGCGCAGGGTGCGACCCCCGATCTTGCAGTCGAGGTGGCGACCATCGCGGGAAATCTGGTGGTTGGGTGTACAGTTCAATAGAGCGATGCATGGACGCGGGTGCCCAGGGCCAAAGGGTTCTTGGGGAGCCAGTTCTTCATAAACTCGGTCACATTCCCTGGCGGCATCCAGAACCAGACTGCTATCCACTACTTTTGAGATCGTTAATTCTTGGGCAGGAGTGGGAGTGTGCTGGGCAAGTTCCCGACTCAAGGCCACTTGGAGGGCAGGAAGATTTTTGTTCTCCACTGCGAAGCAAATTGCCTGAGCATGACCACTGGAACGCTCTAAAAGCGGAGTAACGGCTTTTAGTGCTTCCCAAAGATCGACCCCAGGAATAGACACCCCCCAACCCCAAGCAGTCGTTTTGCCGACAACAATCAGCACGACAGGACGGTGAAAGCGCTCGACCAATCGAGCGGTAGCGATGGGCAATCCCTCCGCCTGCCAATGAGAACTCGCCAGAACAATCGGCTTTTGAATTTCTAAGCGACTTTCGATCTGTTGGGCAGATTCGAGCATGATCGGCTCGGCGTACTCGCGGTTGGTTTTGTTTCGTTGCAAAAAAGTTTCGCAAAGCATACCCGGATCGTCAGCAATCAGCAGTTCAACGACCAAAGAAGCATCTTCGAGCCGCCCGATGGCACTCAGTTTCGGCACAATTTGATTGGCCAAGGCTCTGATAGTCGGTTGCTTTTCGCCAAATTGGTTGAGCAGGGCTTGCAGACTGGGACGGCAAGTTTGGGCCAGAGCAGTCAATCCTTGTTGTGCAAGGAGATGCGCTTCTCCTGCCAAAGAAACCGGATCGCTCAGGAGCCCAATGGCCACAAGATCCAAAAATGTCTCGACTCCTGGCTGATCCATACGGCGATAAAGTTCGCTGACGAGTCTGTAGGCTTGACCCGTGGCATTCAAGATCCCTCCTGGTCTTAGGGCTAAGACTTCTAGATCCAAAACCGAAATCGGCGCACTCGGACAGACACTAAGAATCAGACGAATGCCTTGCTGACGATAGGTTTCAAGTATGTCGGTTTGAAACCCGTAGCCGTGCAGCCGTCGTTGGGGCAGAAAATAGGTCGTTTCCCAAGCGACCAATGCCTTGATCAGAAGCGCTGTAGCAACAATGCCGTCGCAGTCGAAACTTCCCCAAATCAAGAGCGGT
Organism: Gloeobacterales cyanobacterium ES-bin-313; assembly: GCA_014379585.1. Lineage (GTDB taxonomy): Bacteria > Cyanobacteriota > Cyanobacteriia > Gloeobacterales > Gloeobacteraceae > JACMLN01. The sequence continues at coordinate 12,112 of JACMLN010000064.1, forward strand.
TCTGCTTGCGCCCTTGCCCTTAGAAGGCGGTCGACGATTGCTTGATCCACTTGATATGTGGGTTCTGGAAGACGCAACTGCTCCGATGAAGCGGCTTGTGGAAAGTGCCAACGGTGCGCCATAAACCACCCTAACTGGCGAGAATTTGCAAGCTGTACAACGTTGCGTAGAGACCTTTTTTATTGAGCAATTGCTGATGTGCGCCATCTTCGATCAGTTCACCTTGGCGCAAGACAAGAATCCGGTCTACGTTGCGAATGGTACTCAGACGGTGAGCAATAATCATGCAGGTACGGTTCACCAACAACTTATTTAACGCCTCCTGCACCAAGACTTCAGTGCCGACATCGAGAGAGGCTGTCGCTTCGTCGAGCACCAGAATTCTTGGATCCCGGACGGCGGCACGGGCAAAGGCAAGCAACTGCTTTTGTCCACCCGAAAGGTTATTGCCACGCTCGCGGACTTCCGTCTGGTAGCCCTGGGGCAAGTCTCGGATGAAACTATCGACATTCATTGCCACAGAAGCGGCCTGCACCTGCTCCAAACTATACTCTTCGCCGAGGGCAATATTCGACTTGATGTCTCCAGAGAACAAGAAACCCTCCTGGAGAATCACGCCGATATAGCGGCGCAACTCTTCCTGGGTCAAATTGCGAATATCGACACCGTCGATGGTGATCCGTCCCCGTGTTGGTTCGTAGAGGCGGCAGAGCAGACGAATGATTGTACTTTTGCCAGAACCGGTAGGGCCGACGAGGGCAACAGTCTGTCCAGGTGGGATCGTGAAATCGACATCTTTAAGTACGTACTCGTCCGCTTTGTAGCCAAACCAGACATGTTCAAAGCGGATTTCGCCTTTGCCAGCGGGGTCAAGATGTTCCGGGTTGACAGGATCTTTGACCTCGATGGGGGTATCGAGAATATCCGTAATCCGCTCCAGTGCAGTGAAGCCCGACTGAATCGAGGTAAAGCGCTCACCCAGTTGGCGGATCGGATCGAAGAGGCGTTGGGCGTACTGAATAAAGGCGACCAACGTTCCAAAGGTAATTGCCTGTTCGAGGACTTTGCCACCGCCGTACCAGAGCACCCCAGCGATGGCTACAAGGGAAATCCATTCCATCACCGCCGAGAGCGCACTGTCATAAAAAATCGTTTCGTCTACAGCTTGAATATAGGTGCGGTTGACGGTACTGAACTGCTCTGTGTTTTGATCTTCGCGGCGAAACAGTTGAACGACATTTACACCCAGAAGATTTTCTTGCAGAATGCCGTTGAGTACCGATAGCTGTTCGCGCACCCGATAGTTGGCTTCTCGATAGATCTTTTGAAACCAGATCACGAGAGCCGTGATCGGAAAAATCAAGATTGTGACCACGAGGGCAAGATCTGCCCTCAGGTAGAACATAAATCCAGCCACGATCACAATGGAAGCCGCATCGCTGACGATGCCCACGCCCCCGGTCGAGAACACTTCTCCCAGGGCTTCCACATCGCTGGTCAGTCGGGTGATCAGTTTGCCGACAGGTGTACGGCTAAAGTAACTGGCTGAGAGCGCTGTAACGTGGCGAAAGAGAGCAGAACGAATCTCCGTCGTCATGCGCTGCCCCGCCTGCTGGAGAAGATACCCCTGCCATGCCTGCACCCCAAGCCGGACGATCACAGTTAAACCCAGCAAAAAAGCGAGCCAGTGCAGTCCGGCAATGTCGCCCTGTCTGCCGGGGCCGTCGATCGCTTTTTGGATCAGGATCGGCCCAACTGCCGAAGAGACTGCCAACACAGGTAGCAAGGCAAGCGCAATAAAAAAGAGTCGGGTTTGTTGCTTGGCGTAGGGCAACATGCGTTGGAGCAGTTGCCAATTTCGCTTTTCGCCGACAGAAGTCTGGTCAATCATGCACTAATTGTGGCATCGAACCGCTAAGAAGACCTAGGCCAAAGTTTCAGTTCCGGCGGGCGCGGGGATGCACTTGGTTGTAGGCACGCATTACAGGCAGATGTTCTGGTGCACTGTGAACTTGGGTGGTTGCCAGGGAGCCGTGATGGAGGAGAGCTTGGACAATGCGTGAGTCTGCACCAGTCCCCAAGAGGTGAGCAATGTAGCTATTGCGCAGCAACCTTGGAGTGACAGCGAAGCCAAGACGCGCTTTCGACAGGGTGGTGAGCCGTTGCTGGAGTTGGGTGGCGCTGAGACCAAAAAGCCGTCCAGACGGCAACTGCTGCTGGGGTAAAAGTTTCCAAGTTGGGCTATCGAGGAGAATGCGCCCCTTCGCCAAGCAGAGTTCGCCAGAGGCAAAATCGATGTCTTCAACTGTGAGCGAAAGCAGTGCATCAACAGAAATGCCAGTTCCATAGAGCAATCGCCATGCTAAATGTGTGGCAGGATCGGGGGCTGCGTTCAAAAGGCTCTCGACCTGCGCTACCGTTAAAAGCTCCCGATTGCCTGTTGTGGAAGCGAAAGTGGGCAAATTTAAGGTCGGATCCCTCGGTAGTTCGCCTGTCTCAGCCAGAAAGCGGTAAAAAGCCCGCAACGCTGAACATTTGCGGCCTAAAGTGCTTTGGCGCAGTTGCAGTTGGAGTAAGAATTCTTGAAGTTTCGTGCTGCTGACTTGCCTCGGATCTTGATCGCCTATTGCCTCAAGATACTGAGAAATGTCCTGGGTATAGACCGTACAGGTGCGCGGAGCCAGCCCCTGCAATTTTAGAAAAGTCCTGAACCCAGCGAGATCCACGGAGCTAGACGAGTGTTTGGTGGGTGTGGGAATGTTGCTTGACATTATCGCTGTCGCTGACAATGCGATCCCCACCGAGTACCCGCCGAAAGGCAGGATCGTAAACCAGTTTGAAAGGGCCTTCTTCGGGGGTCGCCGTTGAACCGATGGGCAGCAAGCGCAGTTCTGGTTTGGCCTTATAGGTTCTGGTTGCCGCTTGGGTGCGATCGACGAAAGCATTGCAGGCGTAAAGATCCTCCCCCAAAATATCCGTGGGGATCGCCGGATTATCGTTTTGGATCACGTCGGCGTAGGTCGTGGCATAGATCTTGATAAATGAGGTGCGATTGCCTCGGCTCATCGATTCAAGGGCGGTGGAGGGAATCGGCTCGACAATATGGACGGGATCGGTCTTGCCTTCGGCATTTTTTTGGTAGCACACAGCCACCCCGATCACTACGTAGTCCATTCCTTTAATGTCGGCTAGTTGCTGGGTGTAGGTCACGGTCATCTCGCCAATGCAATGGTAAGTAGTCTAGCAGGCTCCGGCAAGAAGCAGTTTTGCAAGCAGTGGGTTGCGCTTTCTCAAATTACCTTTACTTATCGCATGCAGTGCTAAAGGTGTTACATATCTCCATGCCAAGAGCCGATTGTGCTTGCTTGAAAATCGTGCGGAGGAGAGTTTCTAACTACTCAGTAAGCAAATCTACGGAATACCATAAATTGTTCTGACCCGTAAATATCCTTTCTAAAAAACCTGCGGACTGCGGCTCATCCGTTGTGTAAATTCACTGACGGAAGGGTTAGAAGAATCTGGATTTGGTGTGCCTGTCGATCGTTTCCAGTCGTGGGCTGTTGCAGTTGTCGTTGCAATTTTCCCGGATTCAAGATTTCGGACAAGTAACCACATCTTCCCATGTTCTCCACAAAAGAATTCCTCGATCCAGCTGTGGCGGTCAAGACGATACCCTTGAGCCATAGACATGGCTGCCTGTCTGCGCGACATGCCCATGTAATGGACGAAGTCGGAAGCTTCGCTGCAATAAATTAAGTACTTTTCACTGCCGATTCGCCATAGACGGTTTTCGCAATCAGGACAGGCGAATCGTTCTGTATCACTGCGTTTGCTGCGTTTTCCAGGCATAGGTCTACTCCCTTAAGGCTAGTGGCTCGCAGGACTGGGGGGAATGTCAAGTCCTGCAAAGTACCATACAAATGAACATTCTCAAAAGTGTTGCTTTGACTACTGAATTAGTCGATTCCGAAGGTAATTATACTCAAAATAGCTCATTCACTAGATAGCTAACACAATCCCCAGGGCTTGCATTCCGTGCATTCACGCAAATACTATCGAGACAATAAAAAATCCTTTCAACATCTATCTTTGGGTAGATATTGCTAACAGTTTTGCGCTCACATACCAATTTTGGTAATATGTGTTGACTGATACGGTCGAACTCATTTTTTGCCGCTAGGTTAGTTGCAGATTGTGAAGTTGTAATAAAAGTTTTGTGAAATTTCACTAAAGCTGACAACCCACAAAAGCTTGAGAAGACACCTCTGAGTGCACTTGAGCAGACCTGCAGGAATACTTTTCCCTGCTTAGGCTGCTTTTTGGCTTGCTGGAGAATACTAAATGACTCAGACACCTCTGTCTTCACCAGAAATTCTGGTGGGGGATGTTCACCTTTCTGTTTATGCCCCAGCGAAACGCTTGGTCGATATTGCGGGAGCCTGTGTTGGGTTGCTGCTTACGGCAGCCCTCTTCCCGTTCATAGCGATGATGATCCTTCTCGATTCTCCTGGCCCCATACTTTATGCCCAAGAACGTGTCGGTCTTTCTGGTCGCAGATTTCGGATGTTCAAGTTCCGCTCGATGGTTACGAATGCCGATGCCAAGCAGCATTTGGTGGCCAACGCTTCCCCCGATGGTCTGCTCTTCAAGAGTCCTACCGATCCGCGAGTGACGCGGGTTGGCAGATTTTTGAGGCGCACCAGTCTCGATGAACTTCCCCAGTTTTGGCACGTTTTGAAAGGAGAGATGAGTTTGGTGGGTACCCGCCCACCTCGTCCCCAAGAAGTGGAGCGCTATGCGCCGACCCACTGGACTAGGCTAGCCGTCAAGCCAGGGATCACTGGTCTTTGGCAAGTGTCTGGTCGCTCAGAAATTCTCGATTTTGAGCAAGTCGTTGCCTTGGATCGGCGCTACCAAGCGCAGTGGTCCTTGGCCCTCGATCTGCGAATTATTTGGCAAACCGTCGTGACAATATTCACTGGCAGAGGAGCTTGCTAATCATGAAAGCCTATATTTTAGCTTCAGGAGTGGGGAGCCGTCTCAGACCCCTCACCGAACGCCTTCCTAAACCAATGGTTCCTTTTATGAACCGACCCTTGGTGTCTTATCTGCTCGATCACGTTGCCCCACACGTGAGTGAAACGCGCCTAAACGTGTCATACAACCGTCATCCTTTAATTTCCTATCTCCATGGCCGCAAGCGCGTCTCCCACTTCGAAGAGGGGCCGATGCCGATCGGCTCTGCCAAAACCCTCTACCAAGAACGCAACTACTGCGGCACTGACCTCACTTTGGTGCTCTGCGGTGACTTGCTCTGCAACTGGGATATTGCCGCCATGGTGCATTTCCACCAGCAGAAAAAAGCTTTAGTCAGCGTGGCTGTGCGGCGCGTCCCCAATCCCCAACAGTTTGGGGTGGTTGTCACCGATCCCCTCCAGCGCATCGTCAGCTTTCACGAAAAACCCCAAGTGCCGCCCAGTTCGCTGATCAGTTGCGGCATCTATCTGTTTTCGCCAGAAGTCTTTCACAACTGGAATGTCAACTGGAAGGACATTGGCAGCGATGTGTTGCCTGCCCTAGCAGCCAGTAAACAGGCTATCTACGCATGGCCCATGGATCGGGCTGCCCACTGGAACGACATCGGCACAATCCAGAGTTACTTAGATGCCCACCTGCACTTCGCAGGGGACAAAAATGCAATTGCAAGTGCAACCCAGGTGCCCGCAACCGCCCATTTGCATCGGACTGTGGTCGGTGCTGGCGCGCAAATTTCTCCCCATGCCCACTTGGAAGAATGTGTTGTCTGGCCTGGTGCAACGGTGAGTGCCCAAGCCCGTCTACGCCGCGCAATTGTTCTCCCTGACCGGATCGTCGAAGTCGCACCACTCCAACTTTCTGCATAAGCGAGGCATTTTTTATGAAGCGCAAAGCTTTTTTGATAGTTGCTCTACTGCTCTTTCCAGGCGCAGCCCAGGCCAATGTGCTTAGTCCGGCGGATCGCGTGCAGATCACCGTCACCAACGGTGAAGAATTTTCGGGGGAGCAGATCGTGCGCAGCGATGGCACGATTCAACTGCCGATGATCGGCAGTATTCAAGCCGCTGGACTCGAAGAAAGTGCAGTCCAGCAGAAGATCAGCGGAGCCTTGCGCAAATACATCAAAGATCCCCAGGTCAATCTTCGCCTTAGTGCAGCTGGAGCGATCACGGTCAACGTCAACGGTGCTGTCTACAGTCCCGGCCCTGTAGTGCTGACGACGCAAGCCATTACCCTTGCGGATAAAACCTCGACCTCCTCCCAAGATGTCAGTCCGGCTCGTACGTTAGCGGCGGCGATCCGCACCGCTGGTGGATTACGGCCTCAAGCGAGCAAAATGCTTACCCTTACACGCAACGGCACGACGCGAAGCATCGATGTCAGCGGTGCCTTCGACAATCGGGGCTTCGAAAACGTCGCGCTTGTCTCTGGGGATGTCATCGACGTTCCAAGCACCGACCAAATCGATGAAACCCTCCTGCGACCTAGCCAACTCACCCCAGTAAACCTGACGATCAATGTCGCTGGAAAATTGCCCAATCCCGGTCAACTGATCCTGCCGATTGGCGCCCGACTCGTCGATGGCCTCGCAGCGGCGGGTGCCGGTGGTGGTGGGATCACCGAATCCAACCGTGAAGCGGTTCTCGTTCGTCGAGATCTCCAGACTGGCAAACTGAGTTCCAAAGTGTTTGCAGTCGATGCCCTTACCGATGGCCCGCCCTTGATGCAGGGGGATACGGTCGTCGTTCGCGAGGGTGCCACTTCGAACGCGATGGATTTTTTGAAAGGCTTCTTTTCTCCACTCGCCCCCTTGTTGTACTTGTTTCGCTGAGGATTGCCCAATGATCAGCAAACCGACTCTCCTTGGTCTGCTTTTGCTCAATGGCCTTCTGGCCGCCATTGCCACTACCGCCTGGATTATGCTGCCCCGTTCCTACGAATCGAATTTCGTCTTGGCAGTCCCCCAGGCCAGTGGTGCCCTGAATACAAGTTTTGGTAACGTCAACCAAGATCAAGAGCAGTCCGGTTTCACCCCCCAGGTGGATCCGCGCATGTTGCAAAAGCAAATTCTGCTCTCAGACGCAGTCCTCGCCAAACTCAAAGCCCCCGTCAGCACCGACCAATTGCGCAGTGCGATCAAAGTCAAGCCCGAAGAGATGTCCAATATTCTCTTGGTCAAAGTCACAGATCGCACTGCTGAAGGTGTACATGGCCGCGCTGAAAAGTTGATCGCCGCCTACCGCAGCCGCATCGGTGAATTGCGCCAAAGCGACTACCAAGAGCGCCAAGGACTTTTCGGTAAGTTACTGGGCAATGCTGCGACTGAGCTTGAACAAGCGGAAGTAAATCTTGCCCGCTTCAAGAGCCAGTCCGGACTAGTGGCCAACGACGAGCAGACCAAGACGACCCTGGAGGCGATTGGGGCACTGATCAAAGTCCAAGAGGAAACCCACGCTTCAGCTCGCGAAGCCCAAGCCCGTGCCCAGACCCTCGGCACCCGCATCGGCATGACCCCGGCTCAAGCCGTCAGTTCTTTGCGGCTTACCAATTATCCCCCCTACGTGACAGCCCGCAGTCAACTCGACGAGATCGAGCGCAGTCTCAGTGAAGCCCGTGCCCTCTACACCGACGAAAATCCTCGAGTTAAAGACTTGCTCAACCGCCGCCTTCAGTTGCAATCGCTTGTTCAGGGGCGGATCAACGAAGCTGCGGCCCAAGGTGCTGACGGCAGCCTTGATGCCACCCGCATGGATCTGATCGGCAAAATGATCGCAGCCGAGGCGGAAGGCGAAGCGATGGATGAAGGGGCAGCGAATATTCAGTCCCGCATCGATGCCCTGGAAACGAAAATGCGCGATCTCGGTCCTGCCCAGGTTGAGTTGGTTCGTTATCAGCGCCGCTTCTTAGTTGCAGAAGTGACTTTCAATGCCCTCACTTCTCAGGCCCAACAAGCTCGCCTCGACATGTTTGTGCGCTACCCGAATGTCCAAGTCATCGACGGACCGAGTACTCCAAGCGAACCGAGTTTCCCGCGCTTGCCCTTGATCGCTGGTGGCGCAATTGGCGCTGGACTGCTGGCTTCACTGGCCTTGCTCTTGCGAGCACGCAGCCTCGATCCGCCGCTATTCGAAACCGATCTACCCAGCCTCGATGCTCAGATCTTGGCTCAGATCCCCGAACTACAGCCACCACCACCGGTGCACTTCTTTATGCTTGCTGCCCTGTTGCGGCCAGAGCTGAAAGTGCTGCTGGTGACATCTTCCACGGCTGGTGAGGGCAAAAGTTTGATCACGGCCCACCTTGCCTCTGCCCTTGGCCAGTGGGGAAGACGGATCTTGGTGATCGACGCAGACTTCTCCAAGGAATTTACAATTCCAGTGGTGCCTTTGTTCGATCTGCCCGACCACATGGAACGCCCTGAAGTGCCTGTCGAGCAGGTGCGTGCTCGCAATCTGAGTGAACTGAGAAATCTGGTCAAGCAGAATCGCAACCTCTACGACTTGATTTTGGTGGATACAGGCCCCCTGCAACTGACTGCCGACGCTGTCTCGATCTTGAAAGTCGTCCCCGATGTGCTGTTTGTGATGCGCAGGGGTTATGTCTCCAAGCCCCTCGCCCAAAGTTCCCTACGATTCTTGCGCCAGGTGAATGCCAACTTGGTGGGCTGCGTCCTCAACGGTGCCCGCGACCTGACAGCCAATGGCCGCGAAAGCTATCGCCGCTACCAGACCCGCAGCAAACTGCCTGTTTAACCGCTTTCCCATCGCGTACTACGGAAAAATCGATGAAAGAACAGCTTGTCAATCTCTACTTCGAAATCAAGCGCCATTATTTTCAATGGCGCTACCCGACTATCTCCATTGCCCCCGGAGTGAAAATTGCCGGAAAGTTTCGGGTAGAGGGGGGAACACGACTGATCATCGGTTCTGGCTGTCGCCTGCGCAAGCGGGTGGTGTTCTGTGGTTCAGGAGAAATGATCATTGGCAACAATACGCTGTTGAATGGCCCATGGATCGGTTGTTACAGCCGAATCACGATTGGCGACGACTGTTTGATCTCCGACTGTTATATCGTCGATACCGATTATCACAATCTCGAACCTGAACTGCGACACCAGCCACCGGGGCCAAAAGTGACAGCACCGATTGCCATTGGCCGCAATGTCTGGATTGGGGCGAGGGCGACAGTGATGAAAGGGGTCGAGATCGGTTCAGACAGTGTGATCGGCTTGGGATCGGTGGTGCGCAAATCGGTTCCCCCTGGAGTGGTCGTCATTGGTAACCCGCAACAGATTGTCAAGACTTTGAACGTTCCCTCTCAAGTTTCCTAAGAAGACTGAAACGATGACCATTTCCCTCAAAAAAAGCTTTAGAGAAGGATTTACGCTTTCTCAGCCGGAGATGCTTTTCACGATCTTGCTTCTGCTCACGCCTGTCTGGTGGCTGCTTGGGGTTCAAGTGGTTCTCTACCCTGTTGTGGTTGTGGGAGCGATGGCTTTTGGCGTGATTAAGTTCCCCAACGTGAAGTTCCCTGCGCCTGGATGGAGTTGGCTGGCCATGGCTCTAGTCATGGCTTTCACAGCTTTTATCGGCCTTGGAAGTGTCGGTTTTGAGCCGATGAAAGTGCTGGCTCAAGTTCTCGCTTTTATCAAAGGCTACTTCTTGATCTTTTCCTGCCTGGTATTACCTTGTCTTTGGCAGTTGCGTACTGTCCATATCCGAAGAGCAGTCGTTGGTCTCGCCATTCTCTACTTGATCACGATCGTGATCTCTTTGTTCGCCTTTTTGGTTGGTTTCAAGGTTCACTACTACGATCCAATTCTTTCTCAGTTGACCCCTGGAGAGGTTCTTAGTCTTCGGGTGTTTATTGGTATGGGATTGCAGCCATTTTTTGGCGTGATGTTTCCAAGAACTGCGCTATTTACGGCAGATCCTCCAATACTGGGGATCTGTGCCCTTGTGGTTATCTGCATTTGCTGCCAGGAGCAAGATCAGCGGTTACGGGCGCTCGCCCTTACTGGTGCATCTCTCGCTCTGTTGTTTAGTTTTAGCCGTACTTCATGGCTTTGTTTGCCTGTGATCTTTACCGTCTACTTTTGCCTGCGCAGTGGCACGGCGATGCGCATCAGCCTCTGGTTGGGTGCGCTTGGGTCAATGATTTGTGGGCTAGTCAGTCTCGCACCCAATGAACTGATCGATACCATTTTGGGTGTAGTCAATCAAGCACGCGCTTCCTCTTCTACAGATCGCAATCGCGTGATTACTAAAACCCTCGAAGCCTGGGAAGAATCACCCTGGCTAGGTTGGGGAATTATTCAAGGCTCGGTACGTTGGCATACCTACGACATTGCCCTTGGTTCCTTTTCAACCTACAGTGCGGTGCTCTATCTCCACGGTGTTCTCGGCCTGTGCTTCTTAATCGCTGCGATGGGGATCACTTTATGGCATTTTACGGCTCTCGCGTTTAAAGGAAATGTGGATGCGGCTTGGGCAACAGCTTCACTCGTCGCACTCTACATTTGCTGCGCTTCAACTCCACTCACCTGGATGGCTCCAGTGCTCTGGTTCTACTTCTTGTGGTTGGGTACTGTGCTCCAAGACGCTCAATGGGAGGCAGTGTAATGGGTCTACGCAATCGTGCCCTTCAGGGTGGGGCGATCATGGTAATCCGCCAAGGTGTGGGTACTTTACTCAGTTTGGTCGGGGTGCTCGTGATCACTCGCCTTGTTGGTCCTACCCAGTACGGACTCTACGCCAGTGCCTTTGGGATCGTCTGTTTCTGCTGCGCCCTCGGAAACTGGGGGATCGATGTCTATCTGCTGCGCAAGGCCACTGAGCCAGAAATAGAAGAATACCAACAAGGATTTACCCTTCTCTTCGCATTTAGCAGCCTACTTACCTTAGGACTACTTTTCGGCCATAACCTGATCGCCGAAGCATTGCACCTAAAGGCAATGGCACCAATCTTAACTTTTCTGGCTCTCGGTTTGCCATTTAGCTTGATGAATTTGCCGAGCGTCGTCCGATTGGATCGCGATCTCAACTTCAAACAGGTTGCTTTCAATGAATTAACGAGTCAACTGCTCTACTACGTGGTTGCCCTCCCCCTCGCCTTCGCAGATATGGGTGCTTGGGCACCAGCAGCTGGCTGGGTCACTCAGCAGTTTGTACTCTTTGCTCTCAGTGCTTGGAGCGCCAAAATGCCCTTCGGTTTGCATTGGGACAAGAAACTGATCCAAAAGATGCTCACCTACGGTTTTGCTTACTCTGGTTCGCTCTGGGTATGGCAAATACGCACCTTGATCAACCCAGTACTGGTTGGGCGTTTCGCTGGAGCAGAAGCCGTCGCTTATGTTGCCCTTGCCATAAGGATCACGGAGGTGTTGGCCTTCGCCAAAAATGCAACTTGGCGCATTGCCCTCGCGGCGCTTGCCAAGCTGCAGTCAGAACCCCATCGCCTCCGTCGCGCCATCGAAGAGGGCATGGGTTTGCAAGCAATGGCCGTTGGCCTTCCCCTCTCCCTATTTGCACTGGCCGCCCCTATTCTCCTCCCCCTCGTTTTTGGCGAACGTTGGATGCCCATGCTCGCCGTCTTTCCATGGATAGCCTTGGGCTACCTCACCAATGCGATGTTCAACCTCCACTGCTCAGTGCTCTATCTACTGCAAAAGAACAAACTCGTCACCCAATTTCATCTCCTCCACGTCGCTTTATTCGTGGCAGGAGCCTGTTTCTTTGTCCCCCAATTTGGCCTTGTCGGCTATGGCTATGGAGAACTACTCGCTCTGCTTAGCTATCCACTCATTCACTATTTCCTTAAGAATGCAATTGGTGCCCCTGAGTACACATCAGCTTTGGTTTGGTACAGCATTTCGGTCGCAATGCTCATCGCCACAGCTTTACCAGAACCTTTACAGGTCTTAGCGCTGTTTCTTCCCCTGTTACCTTTTGGCTTTCCTGCCCAACGCGAACTTTTGGGTGAATACGCCCGCATCTTAAGACCCCAGAGAGGTACTTCATGAAATCCACACCCTTAGTCAGTGTCCTAATCAATAACTACAATTACGCGGCCTTTCTAAAATGTGCGATCAATAGCGCTCTCACTCAGACCTATAAAAATCTCGAAGTGATCGTCGTCGATGATGGTTCAGCAGATTCCTCTCGCGAAATTTTAGAAAGCTACGCAGGCCAAATCCGCACCATTCTCAAGCCAAATGGTGGCCAAGCTTCTGCGTTTAATGTCGGTATTCAGGCTTGTCGAGGCGAATGGATTTGCATGCTTGATTCTGACGACTATTGGCTGCAGAACAAAGTGGATTGGGTCGTTCAAACAGCCAACGCCCACCCAAAAGCCAACTTGATCTATCACCGTGTCCAAAATGTTGATCGCGACGGTGTTCCTTTAGGGATTCCCTGGCCTAAAAGGGTTTATGGTGGCGATCTTGCACCAGTTGTCCAACGTTCGGGAGGCTGGTGGCCGTATCCACCGACCACGGCACTGAGTTTTAGACGCAGCTTCCTTAAATCCATTCCAGAAGTTCCGGAAATTGACTTTCGGACTTGTGCTGACGCTTACCTTGCGGATCTTGCTCCTTTCTTGGGTGAAGTGATTGGTATTCCAAAGGTTTTGAGTGACTACCGTCAACACAGCAATAACCTCTATTCCGGGCGCAGTGAACGAATGGTGATTGAGCGCTATCTCTTGCGTCACGGGGCACTCAACCGTGCCCTCGAAACCCTCGGTTCCACAACCAGAGTTTCACTAGAAGATCACTTTCCTTATCAATATGCTCGCTATCGCTTGGGAGAAGGCGACCGCTACAAGATGAGTGTGGTGGCTCTTAAATTTCCTTGGAACTCCGTCATCCAGAAAAGTCGTGGTCTCGCCGGACTTTGGCTGCGCGCCCGTCCAACTACCCCGCTGCAGGAGGCTCGCCCATGAAAATTGGCTTTTTACACAAGGTCAATACGACACCGCCCCGGAGTGGTGGTTCGGTACACACCTATCAAGTGTCCACTTACCTCGCTCGCCAGGGGCACAAACTCTTTGCCCTCGAAAATGAACTCGGTTCCCACTTCGCCAGACGTTTCCCCCGTTCTATTTCCGGTCTGCTCGGACTGATCAAAGAATCGGATCTACTCTACGTGCGCATCGACGGGCGGCTTGGCTGGGAAGTCTCCCAACTCCTTGATGTACACAAACCCGTTGTCTGGGAAGTAAACGCCAGCCTCGAAGAATTTGGTGCACAGTCGGGCTCAGTCCGTTGGCGAGATCGCTTAGGTGCACCCCTGCGTCATCTCGGCGCAAAGCATGTCTCTGCCGCGCTCTGTGTTTCCCAGCCCTTGATGGAATACGCCCAAGATCTTGGTGTGGAGCGTACCCTACTCGTTCCTAACGGATCTGATCCCCAGCTTTTCCATCCCAACACCAAAGATCCAGCTTGCTATCCAGGTCTCGAAAACCAATTTCGAGTGCTCTGGGCAGGTTCTACCGAATACAGTTGGCACGACTTCGGGATTGTCCTACGGTGTGCAGAGCGTTTGCTCCTTGAAGATCCAGGCGTCAGCTTTGTCATCCTCGGCAACTGCCCTGAATGGATCACCTACCCCCTACCCAGCAACATCCACTTTATTCCACCCGTCCCCTATCAAGAAGTTCCTGCTTACTTTGCCTCCGCCCACGTTGGCCTGTGCCTCTACCACCCAATTTCCTGGTCAAAATACGGTTTCTTCTTTTCCCCCCTCAAACTGTTCGATTACGCAGCCAGTGGAGTTCCTGTCTTATACAGCAACGTACCCGAGTTAGCTCGCGTAGCCGAGGATTTCGGTCTACCGATCGGCATTGGTGACGGAGACGACCTAGCCGAAAAAATCTTGCACTTAAAGCGAAACTCTGCCCTCAAAGAGCAGTTAGGCAAGCAAGGAAGACAAGCCGTTACCAACTATTACAACTGGGAGCGCGTCGGCCAACAGACCGAGGAAATATTGTCTGCATTAGTAGGCAATACCCCCATTCCAACGCCCCAACAAAAAGCACGATCTGGAATTGTTTGAATCACGAGCCTAGCTCACAACTACGATGAAACCGTTTCCATGACCTAACCCGCTGCAACCTAAGCAGCGGTGCAGTCTATGGGTGGGTGCACCATGGTTTTCCCCCTTCTCCTGATGCAGTTCGCCATATTTCTTGCACTCACGAAAATTCACTCATTGGATTCTTAGGTATTCAGAAGGATCGAAAATGTTGCCAACAATCAGCGTAATTATCCCTGCGTACAATGTCGATGATTACATCGAAACAACACTCAATTCCCTCAAATGTCAAACATTCCAAAACTTTGAAGCTTTGGTTGTCGATGATGGTTCCACAGACTTAACTTGTACAAAAGTTCTACCATTCATCAATGCTGACAATCGCTTCCGTCTACTATCAAAAAAGAATGGTGGTCTTTCTTCAGCGCGCAACTACGGTATCCAACATGCTAGAGGCAAATATATTGCTCTGCTCGACGGTGACGATGCCTATGCCCCAGAAAAATTAGCTACCCACATTGAAATCCTGGAAAGCCAATCAAATGTCGGCGTTGTCTACAGTGGTTCGCGGATCATGCGCAACGACGACAAATTGACTGGTTTCACCCTCAGTGGCCGCCCCATTCACAAAGATCTTCTCGTTGCCCTACTTTACAAAAACTTCCTGGGCCACGGTTCCAACGGCATCTTCCGCCGTTCACTGATTGACCAGGTTGGAAGCTTCGACGAAGCCCTACGCAGCGCAGAAGATGTCGATTTTTGGCTGCGAATTGCTGCAACGACCGGCCAATTCTGGCGTGTTCGCAAACCATTGGCCTACTACCGAGTCCGCCCTTCCGGGTTGTCTTTCAACGTTTCCCAGATGGAGCGCTCAGGCGAACAGGTACTCGAAAGTGCTTACCAGCGTTCCCCTCAACGCTTAGAAAAAGCCATGCCCACTGCTCGGGCTTACTTGTATCGCTATTTAGCGCGTCTTGCTTTAACTGCTAACGATAGCGAATCCGCTCGTATCTACTTAGATCGCGCCCTCGCATCCGATCCAAAGATCTTCTGGCAAGACCCACGTTCATTGCTTACTTTGGCAGCTGTTCGTCTTTCACCCTTCGCTCAACTTGGAATCCGTCAAATTCTTGGCACTAGCCAACGCTCGTAATTTCTTAGGGGGTTCTATGCTTGAACAATCATCCATTCTCCGGAGCAATCCGACTGAGGAATACCCAAGCTTTGAAGTCCATCTGCTTGGTCGCCGTATTTCTTGCATGACCGTGGACGCGGTTATTAAATCAGTACATCGATCCTGCATGGAGCGCGATAAGGTTACCATTGCAAACTACAATGTCCACAGTTTTAATCTCTCGATGCAGTTGCCCTGGTTTTATAATTTTCTGCAAGAATCAGAGTTTGCAATCTGCGATAGTGTTGGCATCCTTAAGGCAATTCGCTACATGGGTTTAGATGTGCCCTCAGCTTACCGTGCCTCTTTCACTCTGCTAATGCCAAAACTCTTGGAACACTGCAATGCCAACAAACTCTCCCTATTCTTATTGGGTACAAAACCAGAGATCTTGGCTCTCGCCCTACAGAATGTGCGCCAACGCTACCCGAACATTCGCTTAGCTGGTCATCATGGCTACTTCGGCGATAGTCGTGAGATTGTTAAAAAAATTAACGCATCTGGCACCCAGGTTTTGATGGTTGGCATGGGAATGCCTCGCCAAGAGCGCTGGATTCTTGAAAATCGTGCAGCCCTCGAAGTCAATGCCATTTTGCCCGGTGGAGCTGCCATTGACAGACTGGCGGGCATCGTGCCGGACTGCCCCAATTTTCTCTCGAATCTTGGCATGGAATGGTTTTATCGCCTCTGTCAAGAACCCAAGCGACTTTCGGCTCGCTATCTGCTTGGCAATCCTGCTTTTGCACTCCAAATCGCCCTTGCCCGCGTCTCCTCCCATCCCTCCGAGCGTCTAGAAATCCAACCGATTTCAGTTCTTCAGAAGTCATGAACCATGTCGGCATTTTTCGACTTGACTTTCCATCCCCCTCAGAAACGTTTATTCGGGAACAAGCGGCGCATCTTAGGCACTTTCAGCCAATTTTTGTTGTGCGTACTCCGATGGAAGCATTTGCTGGGATCAGCGTTGGAGAAGAGTGGCAACGCAAGTGGTTTACTCTATCGCGTTCGCCAGCCTGTTTTCAAGACCAGCACGCATTAAAATCCCTACAGATCCTCCATGCCCACTTTGGGCCGGATGCTGTCTACGCCCTTCCCCTCGCTGAAAGACTGAACATACCCTTAGTAACAACCTTTCATGGCTACGATGCCACCACAAAAGATAGCGTTTTTTTGCGTTCCCGCAGCGTTAAAAATTGGCATTATCTGCTGGGTCGAAAAACGTTAAGTTGCAAAGGTTCACTTTTCATCGCTGTCTCAAAACACATCAAAAATCAGCTTTTAAGTAAAGGTTTTCCCGAATCAAAAATTGTCGTTCATCACATTGGGATCGACGTCGAAAAATTCAACCCCAAAACACTTCCCTCTCAAGAACGCTATATCTTGAGTGTTGGTCGCCATACTGCCAAAAAAGGAATGGCTACCCTGCTACAAGCCTTTGCTCGGATCACCTGGCAGTTTCCGAATGTAAAATTGATTCAGATCGGCACGGGGGGACTGACAGAAAGTCTTGTTGCCCTGACAAAAGAATTAGGAATCACAAAACAAGTCCGCTTTCTGGGAGCACAACCCCACAGTGAGGTCCAGAAGTGGATGCGTGGAGCCGAAATTTTCGTACTGCCTAGCGAAACGGCTCCCGATGGAGATAGCGAAGGACTGCCGATGGTTCTTGGCGAAGCATCAGCTTCCGGTATACCTGTTGTTTCTACTTGGCACAGTGGTATTCCCGAAATTGTTCTCCACGGAGAAACTGGATTGCTTAGTGCTGAAAAAGATTCGGTACGTTTAGCGGATCATTTGGCTCTGCTGCTAAGCGATCCTGGCCTAGGTAAAGAGTTAGGCAGAAGAGGAAGAGAACACATCTTGGACTGTTTCGATATTCGTAAGCAAACAGCAAAATTGGAAGTCATTTACCGTCAGCTCGCGGGGTAAGGCGATGAAAAGAATTTTTGGTTTAGATCTTTTACGCGCTTCTGCGATATCGCTTGTTTTGATCGATCACGCCGCACCTCTCTACGAGCCAAGGCCACAATTTTTGGATGTGTTTGGCTTTCTCGGGGTAGAGATGTTTTTTGTCCTCAGTGGTTTTCTGATTGGGGGTATTTTAATTGCCCAATTTGAAGAACGTTTTACTCCAAATGATATTTGGAACTTCTGGATTCGGCGCTGGTTTCGGACGATTCCAAACTACCTGCTCTTTCTAGGGATCGCTATGTTTATTTCCTATAAGCATGGCAATCTGTTCAATGGCGTCAACGACATATGGAAATACTTCCTATTCTTACAAAACTTTAGCTGGAAGCAGTCTGACTTTTTTACAATTTCTTGGACGTTGGCGGTAGAAGAATGGTTTTATCTTTTGCTACCGCTTCTGCTTTTTCTGCGAAGCCGCCTGACTAAAGAGAGCAAACAGGCTACTTTGTTGATGACGATTTTATCGGTTGTTGTTGCCGTTACTGCTGTGCGCTGTGCTTATGTTTATTGGTTAGATCCGGCTTGGGATAATGAAGTGCGGCGCATCGTCGTGCTGCGTCTTGACGCTTTGATCTACGGAGTTTTCGGGGCATACCTGGTTCGGTATCATGAACAATTCTGGCATAGAGAGCGGTACACTTCATTTATAGTTGGAACTGGTTTGCTCGTTAGTTGTATTTATGCTTACTTCGAGCTTTCCCTAGATCACTCCTACTTTGGACGCACTCTGTTGTTTAGTGCAGTTTCTTTGGCAATTTTCTGCTTCTTGCCCCTGCTGAATACCTGGAGTTCATCTTCTAAGTCACCGATTGCCGAAACAGTTACCTGTGTCAGCCTCTGGTCATATTCTCTGTACCTCAGTCATCGGGAGATCCTCGGCTTAGTGATGAGTATTCGAGAGCGATTTTTGCACAATAGCGGTGTAAACACCCTGCTTTTCTCTATGTTGTATATTGCCCTCTCTTTGATTCTTTCATGGTTATGCTTTAACTATTTTGAGAAGCCGACAACTAGACTTCGGGAACAATTTCGACTAAGAAAGGTTCAGGTAGAGAAGCCTGTTGCTTAAGAAAATAGAGTTTTGATCCAATTCATATAACCCTAATGACTAAGATTTGATTCTTTTACTATGCCTTGAATTCAAGCTCAATTAAAATTGCGGTACAGGAGAGAAGTTATGATTCATACATCGATACGTGTGTTAGTTGTTGCACACTACGCTTCTGCTAAACGTGGTGGAGAAGCACTGCTTCCTCTGCAGTATTTTCGGATTCTTCGTTCGCGGCATCTAGATGCCTATTTAGTTACCCATGAAGATGCGAGAGACGAGCTAGAAAAGCTATTCCCAGATGACTCTAACTACATTTACTATGTGAAAGGGAACTGGATTCATTCATTGCTGAGGGCTGGGGGAAATCGACTTCAGGGGGTAGCAGAGAGAATCCTGTGGTTCTTTAATCAATTGCAAACAGAATTTCTGCTTGCCCAGCTTTCCCGACAACTAGCAAAAGATCTTGAGATCGATATTGTCCACCAACCGATTTCTGTTTCTCCTAAAATGCCTTCATTGATGTTTGCTCTTGGTGTACCAGTTGTTATTGGGCCGATGAACGGCAATATTAACTATCCACCGGGAATGCAATTGCGCCAGAGCTTACTCTCCAAATTGCTTTTGCAATTAGGTCGTTTGTTCTCATCAAATTTCTTGAATTTCCTTTTCCCAGGCAAACGGAGAGCACAGATCCTCTTGGTTGCTAACGATCGAACTAGACAGGCACTTCCAAGGGGAGCAGAAGGAGAAGTGCTTACACTCGTTGAAAATGGTGTTGATCTATCTATTTGGAAGCATCATCATTCGGTCATAGACACATCCAGACTTGCAATTCGATTTATTTATATTGGAAGATTAGTCGGATGGAAAGGATTAGATCTATTGCTTGAATCGTTCCAAGAAGTTGTATCGAAAGTAGAAGCTAGTTTAGAAATTGTCGGTGACGGTGAACTTCGACAACAGCTTGAAAATCAAGTGGCTGAAATGGGGTTGTCTACAAAAGTTCGCTTCTTAGGTTGGCTATCTCACGAAGAGTGCGCCGAAAAACTTAGTGATGCTGACGTTTTTGTCCTTCCAAGCTTACTCGAGTGCGGTGGTGCAGTTGTCTTAGAGGCAATGGCAATGGGTTTACCTGTTATTGCTTCTAACTGGGGCGGGCCCGCAGACTATGTCGATTCATCCTGCGGGATTCTTGTTGACCCTGTTTCAAGAGATGTGTTTGTTCGCGATTTCACTCAAGCGATGCTTAAATTAGCCCAATTTCCAGACTTGCGCTTAGAGATGGGTCGCGCCGGTAAGGAGCGCGTTCATAAACATTTCGATTGGGAGAAAAAAGTTGATCAGATCCTTGATATCTATCAGAAGAAGTGTTGATCTGGTGCAAGGAACAGGTTAGCTTATCTTTGAGGCTTTCTTGGGATGGGAGAGTGAGTAGTTTTGCAAACTTTAGCTTGAATGCTTCTTCAAAAGTCAGAAAATTACTTGCACTATATTTTAAAAATCTCTCCTCATATCGAAATTAACTCGTGATAGGTGAAAAATGAAAGTACAAATTTTTGAACAGTTGACAGGTGGACACTATACAGAATATATCCACTATCTGCTGCCTACCCTTGTAAGGCTTATTGATGAAAAGCTCATCAATGAAGTTGTAGTTACTATTACTCCTAAGCACCTTAAATCGGACTCCTTTCAACATCAGTTATCCAAGTTTTCTTCGTCGGTTCACTTCGATCCTTGCTTGCAAGAGGTAAATCCTTGCCTAAGTCTGGATCCTAGACTTCTTGTTAAGAGCCCCACGTCATTTATTTCCGCATTACAGCGACGTACACAGATTGAAACTAACTTAATTAATTCAGTTCACCGGATCAAACCAGATTACCTGATTTCAACCACAGCAGAAACCCAAAGTAGTATTACTGGAAGTCTAAAGTCTTTGCTAGGAAGACAATTTCTGCCGAAGCATATCCGCTCACAAGGCATTTTTCACTACGGATCTGGAGGTACAGCCACCAGCATAGTAGATACGATAAAAGACCTCTGTTATCGCTCCATGTGGAAGCATTCACCTTGGTCCCGTTTACTTTTCGTGAATCCTTTAATTTATGAGCACCTAAAACAGCAAGGAACCTCTTTTGCGAAGCGATTCGATTTAGTACCAAACCCTGTTCCGACATTTACTTCAGTTGATAAAACGTCTGCTCGTAAGGCACTCAAAATCCCAATGGAAGGACGCTATATTGGATTTATTGGCAGTATTGATGCCCGTGTGGCAATTCCTGAACTCATTGCAGCTTTCCGCGCTGCAACATCCAATCCAACCGATCGTCTGCTTTTAGCTGGAAGAATCCTTCCCCGATACAAGAAACTCCTTGAAGAAGAATTCAAAGCGCTCATCGAACATAAGCGCCTAATTCTTATCGACCGATATTTAGATTTAGAGGAAATCAATTTGGGATATAGTGCTTTGGATGCCGTTTCCTTGTTGTACTACAAGCGTGCCAATCTCTCCGCTAATTTACTGAAGGCAGTTTCTGCCCAAAGACCGGCGATTGCGAATGATTATGGCTATACAGGCATGATGGTAAAGCGGTTTGATATCGGATGGTCTTGTGATGTGTCAGATCATCAAGCATTAGTCGCAACGCTTAGGAAAAGCTTGGAAGCGTGCGAGGCTTACCATGTGAATGAAAGGACATCTCGCTTAATTCAATTTCACCACCCTGACAATTATGCAGCAACGGTGCTGAAGGATCTTCATAGTCTCGTGATGCCAGATCATCACAATCAGCCCAAAACCTGGGAATGGGTCATTGGCTAGGAAGTAAAAAAAGACAGGTTGCTGACAGAAGTATTTTTTGCTATCGAAAATATTTTACGTGGTGTTCGATGAGCTACTTTGCGGCCATTGAATAAGCAAATGCAACGCCATATTGCCATGGGTAAAAATGATGAAAACCCAACGTTTGGGATTTTGAGATCTTCATAAGTAGACTTCGGGAACAAAAGAGAGTATCGGATTATCAGTGAGAGAAACGGATGGGTAATGCTCTCAATGCATAGTTATTTAAAGCTTGTTTTTAGTTATAGTTTTCTTCTTTGTCTCAGTACGGCTGCTTGGGCACAAACACCAAATTTGATCGAGGCCGAAGCAGATCCAAAAGGGACAGTTGTCAGTGACTCCAATGCATCTGGTGGTAAATATGTAACGAGTGATCGTTCTTACCAGCCACTACTGATCACCCCTCTACCTGCAGACGGTAATATTTTCACTATCTGGGTTCGTTATCGAGGTACTGGTGTTCAGTTAAAGGGAGTGGCTGGCGATGGGAGCCAAAAACCGCTGAACTGGATCTACGATCAACCTAGTAGTTTTCGGTGGGCATCCTTTGGAAAACATACCCGCAGCGAATTGGGCAATCAGATTTTAATTATGCGTGGTAGTAGTGCCACTGCAGGATCTGGTGTCGATGCCGTTGTCATCACCAGTAACAGCAGCCTAGATCCTGTTACGGCCTTCCCCAATTTAATCGAAACACCCATTCAGAAAGGGCCGACACCATCGAATACAGCTCCTCTTGCTGCAAATATTCGGATCGATTGGAAAACCAAGATTGCCCGCAGTACTCCACTTACTTTTGGCTCAAACGACTTTCAGATTATCTATCCTCAGGCGAACGCAGATACTCAGTATCATGCTTTACTCGGCAAGATTGGACTTCGTTTTCTACGCTTTCACCACGGCAATTTAAGCAATGCTTGGAGCGATTCAAGCACCCGCAGCTGGAAAAGCGATGTGATTGCTGCTGCTTACGATTCTTACGGCCCACACCCACCCGTGATCATCCAAAATATTCCTGGTTGGCCACGTTGGATGAAGCAAGACAAGGGGATGCTTGACCCCAGTGAAGTGGATAACTATGCACAATTCGCTGCCGATCTTGTTCGGATTATCAATCGGGATCAACATCGTGGCATTCGTTACTGGGAGCCACTTAATGAGCAGGACACTGCTTACAAGCGGGCTGGGAAAATCGATCAGCTTTGGAATATTTACAATAAGACAGCGAAAGCGATGAAAGCTGTCGATCCCAGTATTCAAGTTGGAGGACCCGCCCTCACTTATGACGATACCAATGCCTTGATTTCTTTTCTCAAAGCCTGCGGTGGAAATGCGGATTTCATTTCTTGGCATCGCTACGCTAGTGGCAACAGTAAAGATTCTACCGATCAAATTATGGCCTACACTCCCAAGTATGCTGAACAGATCAACAATTTCCGCAGCCTCACTCAGCGCACTCAACCGAACCGCAAGATTGGCCTGCTCCTTGGCGAATACAACATAGATTACGATTACCGTTCCGGCGAAAATCGTCAGAATACCCAGGAAGGGGCAGCTTGGTTTGCCTCTGTGCTGAAATACTTAGCCGAATCAGGCATCGACATGGCGACTTCCTGGAATGCCAAGGACGGCTTTTATGGTCTGATCGACAATGCCCGTAACCCCAATCTGCGCCCCTCTGCCCAGGTTTTCCTCTGGGCGAATCGTAACTTGGTGGGGGACGTGATCCGTACTACAAGCGATCAACTCAATATTGAAGCTTTCGCAGTACGCCAAAAAAATGGCCTGCGTTCCTTGTTGCTAATTAACAAGTCTGGCGGTTCTGCAAACATCCAGATCCAGGGCGAACGCGGAATAGTTGCTACCGAGCGCCTCGAAACCAGTACCTTGACCACTCAACTATCTAAACTTAGCAATCCAATTGTGATTTCTCCCTACGGAGTCGTGCTTCTCAAATTGCCCAAGGAGAAAAACTCACCACCATTGCCACTTGGATTTGTTTCTACTGGGGGTCTGCTTTTAAAGCGCTGAAATGCGTGAATCTTTCTAGCAACGATATCTATGTTCCTATCACTTTGCAACTGGACTAACGACTGCCAGTTGAGTTAAAAAAATAAAGGCATTACTTAGTCTGCAGACTAAACGTGGAAATTAGAAGCATGTCCGATTGCAGGGTGGCTCCCGAAACCTTTGGTTCGCCCGATGCAATACAGAAACAATCCAGTATTTCTCAATAAAATCATTACTGTTGCACAAGCGACTAAGAATACAACAGTCGAAATCTTTGGTTCAATACATACTTGGGGAGTAACCATTTAACTTTGGGAGGCGTATGTTTGAGAGATATTTTGAAACAGGAGTCCGGTGTGGGAAACATCGAAAAGACGTTAAGCCTGTTGAGCCTTGGGCCAAGGGGAGTCGGCAAGACGGTCTTTCTGGCTGCAAGCTTTAGAGAACTAGAGGAGATCTCTTCTCAGGCAAAGGCGCTCAAGGGATGGCTGGGATTCAATTTTGACGACGAGCGCTCGCGAGGCAATATAAGTTCACTGATCGCGTCAATTGAGCGTACAGGCGCCTATCCACCACCGACCCCAGCCGTAAGCGATTTTGCACTACGATTGCATCTGGGCTCACCACCCCTCGAACTCGGAACATTGTGTCGCTTTCGCTGGCAGGATGTACCGGGCGAATTATGTGCAGAGTGGAACCCGCAGTTTAGAAGCATGGTCATGGCAGCTCACGGTTGCTGTTTGTTTGTAGAGGCGCCTGCCCTTGCAGATACGCAAAAACTTGAGGCTTACTCCAACATTGTCGATCAGGCAATGGCAATTGCGATGCTGGCAGCAAATAACCGCTTGGTCATGCCCTTTGTAGTGGTGTTGACTAAGTGCGACTTACTTGAGGGAAATGCTGGGGAGGAGTCGCGTCTGCACGAACAGTTGAACGACCTCATAGGTTCAATTGTTTCGCTTGTACCTGATTGCCGGATCGTCTGCTGCCAGGCACCGATTGCATTCTTGGGAGATCAATATCGATTGCGGCCAAGTGGCTGTTCAGAAGCACTTCTATGGCTCATGCAGCAGACCTGGCAAGCCCATGTCGGAACCTGGCCACGACAATGGATGGGTGTCCTACGTGCCTTAGGCCAACGAAGCAATCAGGAAGCTGGCTCCCTTGCGCCGGGCTTGATTGAGCGGTTGCTGGGTGGTCAGAAACTCCCTCACAGTCCTGAGGGAGTGGTTCGATCTGGTCTAGACAGGAACGAACCATGACAGAAGGAGAGCGGCTCATTGCAGCAGGGGCACCTGATTCCCCTGATCTTGATCCACTGGTGGTTGCCGGGCAGTTGGTCTACACAAGCTTTATTGACAAGGGATTTCAGCTACTTACAAGTGAAGGATTTGAGCCAGACCTTGGGCAGGTCTTTCTCGAACGCATTTTCATACCTTTGTGGAATGTCTACGAGCCTCCCCCATTGGATTTTAAGGCAGTTTTTGTACTTACAATCT
This sequence comes from Gloeobacterales cyanobacterium ES-bin-313, assembly GCA_014379585.1. Taxonomy (GTDB): domain Bacteria; phylum Cyanobacteriota; class Cyanobacteriia; order Gloeobacterales; family Gloeobacteraceae; genus JACMLN01. The sequence continues at coordinate 36,728 of JACMLN010000064.1, forward strand.
CAGAAGATTCAGTGCTTTTCGGCTGGATCTACAATGATGGGCCAGATGATCTCGGTCGTGCCCACGTACCCTACTGCGTTTGTTATCTCGCGTACGGCCCGCTTACCCCTTTGCAATTCGAACAACTCTTGACTTGTTTGGAACGTGGACCGACTGCACCCCTCGTAAACCGCTGGAGTGCGCCGGCGATGCCGCTACCGGTGGTCTTGCACGAGCCAGCATTCCGTTTAGGCGTGCCCCTCAATGAAGCGAGACGTTCTGAGGCTAGAGCTACCTATCTAACCTCTGGGGTTCTGTGGAGCCCTGGGCGATCAAACACGTACCAAGCAGAATCAGTCATCTCCACACCTCCAAATACCAAGCGGCGTCGGGTGATGCCCATCCTTGCGAGTGTCATGGTTCTCCTCGTATTCGTTTCTGGATTGAGTTGGGTCAGCCAAGCATTCCATCGCGATCCTCCAAAGTCCGAACAGCCTTCTGTACGTTATTCAGTCTTATCCGGTGAGCAAGACTGCTTCGTCGGTAACCAACCCGCCTCGAATCCCAGTCAGATTGCCTGCACTGCTTTGGAGTGGCGCAATGCAGTCGGGCAGGTTGTTTCGGACAACGCAGGTTCAGTCTGGGCAATAGCAGTGGATCCGCAGGGCAAACTGCTCGCGAGCACAGGAAACGATGGACGGATTTATCTACGTAGGCTTTCCGATGGCAGTCTGCTTTCGACGCTGGCTACACCTGGACGCAAACGGGTGCAAGCACTCAGTTTCCGGCCCGACGACCCGGAAGAACTCGTAGCAGGGGGCGTAGGTTCCATACGCATCTGGCGACTGGATGGGCGCACCTCCCGCCAGTTCGCTGGAATAACGCCCACGGCCTGGAAGCTGGTCTGGGGGAAGCATTCTATGCTCTATAGCACTGGTAGCGATGGCGCAGTGCACCTCTGGGATATTGACAAAGGCCGTCAGATTGCTCGCACAAGCGCTGGGAAGCAGCCACTGTTTGCTGGAGCCTTAAGTCTCGACGGACAATCTTTCATCGCTGGTAGCAGCGATGGTAGGATTCGTTTCTGGGATGCGAGACTCCAGCGCATCACACTTCAATTTAAAGCCCACACTGGCGGGGTTCGTACCCTTGCTGTTGATCCAAAGGGACGTTGGCTGGTAAGCGGCAGTTGGGATCGCACCGTCAAAGTCTGGCGAATGACGGACGGACACCTGGTTCGGGTGCTTGGTGGTCATACTGACCGAGTTATTTGTGCAGCCATTTCCCCAGACGGCGCAGTTTTAGCCACAGCCGGGCGAGACCGCAATGTCAAACTTTGGGATCTGCAATCGGGAAAACTCCTGAACACGCTCACAGGCCACCGCGACTGGGTACTTGATCTGACTTTTTCGCCTAATGGTCAAACCCTGATCAGCTCTAGCAAAGACCAAACCATCCATCTCTGGAGAAAAAAACACGATAAATAGTTTAATCATTCCGATTTATGTCTGAAACTTGCTCATTTCACTGCCAAGATTCAGGTGCTGCCTCAGGATCGCTGCACAACTTGGCTATTCAGGCAATCAAATAGACTACGCCTGATGATCAGCCAAAAAGTATTCCCCACGAATCGCGGCATCGAGCAGTTCCATCGGATGAAGTACAGGTACTTGCTTGCTCTGCAAACCCAAGTGTTTCTGAATCTGGAGGGCACAGCCGGGATTTGGGGAAGCGATCACTGTCGCACCTGTGGCCAGAAGATTGTCAACTTTTTGGCGCCCTAGTTCTTCGGCAATTTCAGGTTGCAATAGGTTGTATACCCCCGCACTCCCGCAGCACAGCGCTGCATCAATCGGTTCGCTCAACTTGAGATTGGGGATTAACGCGAGCAATTGCCGAGGCTGGAGACTAATGCGTTGACCGTGTAGAAGATGACAAGCATCTTGATAGACGACATTCAGGGGTGTCTCACTGATCGGTTTCAAGGGTGTAACCACACCAACAGCCCACAGAAATTCCTGTACATCTCGCACCTTGCTGGCAAAAGCTTCCGCTTTCGCGCGGTAGTTGGGATCCTTCGCCAGGATGTGACCGTATTCTTTGAGGGTGTGGCCGCAGCCAGCCGCATTGATGATCACGTAATCGACCTGACTCTGCGCAAAACTATCGATCATCTGGCGGGCCATTTCCTGGGCTTGTTCCTCTTGGCCCTGGTGTTGGGGAAGGGCGGCACAACAACCTTGAGATTTCGGAATCACGACCTCGCAGCCATTGGCACTGAGGACATTGACGGTGGCTTGATTGACGCGGTCAAAAAAGAGTCGTTGGACGCACCCTAAGATCATGCCGACGCGAAAGCGCCGCGTGCCTTGGGCTGGGATCACATCGGCAAAACCATGATGAAAGGCTGTCGCTGGTACATCGGGCAGAATCGCTTCCATGGCCGCCAAGCTTGGCGAGAGTTTATCCAAAACTTTGCTAGCCCTGATAAGCTTACGCACACCCAATTTTTGATAGACCGCCAAAGGATAGAGCAAAGGTCGCAAACGTCCAGGATAGGGAAGCAAATTGAAGATCAGGGCACGGAAAAGCCGATCCGACACACTCCGAGGGACATTGCGCTCGACTTGGGGACGGGTAGCGGTGATCAGTTGGTCATACTTGACCCCCGAAGGGCATGTACTCACACAAGCCAGACAACCCAAGCAGGAGTCGAAGTGCGTGGCTGTGGTGGCCGAGAGGGGAATCTTTCCCTCATTCACGCCATCCATTAAATAAATGCGCCCCCGAGGCGAATCCATTTCTGAACCGAGCACCCGGTAACTCGGACAGGTGGCCAAACAAAAACCACAGTGGACGCAGGTATCAATTAACTGGGGGTCAGGAGGTGATTGACTATCGAAGGAATCCATCGCTACACACGGCTATTTCTGTCTGCAAGGTACCTCTATTTCAAGAGTTTTGCCCCGAATTTCCAGTGTTGGGGAAAAATTTGCGCTGAGTAGTTGAACATATTCTGAAAATAATTATCTTTATCTACATTATTTTCAGAATAACAAGTAAACTTTGTAAATCTGGACTTATAAAATCCTCCTAAGTGGGTACAGTGATTCCAAGTAAATATGTCGGAGTAGATTTGCGCAATGAAACGATTATTGTTGGTTGACGACGAGCCGAGCTTCCTTTTGCTAGCAGGGGATCTGCTTGAAGGACAAGGGTATTCCGTAGATCGCGCCCACAATGGTCGTGAAGCGCTCACTGTTCTCGAAAAATCTGTGCCTGATTTGATCGTCTGCGACATCATGATGCCGGGTCTCGACGGCTATCGGTTCGTCCAAGAAGTGCGCGCTAATCCCCAACTCTCTTGGCTACCCGTCGTCTTTCTCTCCGCCAAGGGCGAAGTCAACGACCGGATCAAAGGTCTAAAGGGCGGTGCTGACGCTTACTTGGTCAAACCTTTCGAACCAGAAGAACTCGTCGCCATGGTTGAAGCGTTACTCAGCCGTACTGATCGGATCATCAGCAACGGTGGCGGTAACGGCAATAACGGCGAAATCGAGAAGACGATGCTCGTCAACTTCGATGTTGCGCTCACACCGACAGAACAAAAAGTGCTCCAGCATGTTGCCCGTGGTCAATCCAACAAAGAAATTGCCAAGGAACTGATGGTCAGCCAACGCACCATCGAATCCCACGTTTCCAATATGTTGATCAAGACCAATTTGTCCAACCGGACTGAACTGACCCGCTGGGCCATGGAAAACCGCTTGTCTTAACGGTTCATTCTTCAGTATCCAGTTTGGAGATCGTGGCTAGCCCTTCACGACCTCGATCCTGCAAACTGATTTTCCAGGCTTCGACGTGGGGCTTAAAGTGTTCTACCAGGACACTAGCAACTGCAAGATTGCGATACCATTTTCGGTTGGCCGGAACAATGTACCAAGGCGCTTCTTTGCTATTGCATTTGCAGAGTACGTCCCAATAAGCTTCTTGATATTCGTCCCAAAGTTTGCGATCTTCCCAGTCCGAAGCGGCTACTTTCCAGGCTTTTTCCATATCTTCTGTGCGGGCTTTCAGGCGTTCGTACTGCTCATGCTTGCTGATATGTAGGAAAAATTTCAAGACCAGGGTGCCACTATCGGTTAATAGTTTTTCAAATGCATTGATGTGATTGAAGCGCTTCCCCCACACTGACTTGGGCGCTAATTTGCGCACTCTGACGGCCAAAACGTCTTCGTAGTGAGAGCGGTTAAAAATAGAAACAATACCCTTCGGTGGAACGACTTTGTGGACGCGCCAGAGAAAATCGTGATCCCGTTCTTCCTCTGAGGGTGCCTTGAATGCCTGGACATTGCAGCCGAGGGCGTTGAAATAGCCAAAAACATCGCGGATCGTGCCATCTTTTCCGGCTGTATCCATGCCTTGAAGGACGACGAGCACACTGTGCTGTTTAGAAGCGTAGAGATAGTCCTGCATATCGTCTAGTTGGGCACCCAATTCTGCCAATTTCGCTTTGCCCTCTGCCTTGTCAAGTTCGCCATGGTAGTCAGGATCGTAGTCGGTCAGGGATTTTTGCGGATCAGGAAGAAAAATATAGGACATTGGGGGTGCTCCACAAGCAGTTTTGGGATTGGTTCTCACCTTAAAGGGTAATCGTTTCTACCAAATCAACCTGTTGCAGGATTTAATGGATTTCGTCTGTTTGTGAGTTTGAAGATGCCGACTGCCCTGATCAGTGTGTCCGATAAGACGGGTCTGGTGGAATTTGCCAGAGCACTCGTAACTGTGTATAACTTTACGATTATCAGCAGTGGTGGTACGGCGAGTGCCCTCAGCGAGGCGGGAATTCCTGTTCAGGAGGTGGGTGCTTACACAGGCGCACCTGAGATGCTCGGTGGACGGGTAAAGACTTTACACCCGAAGATTCATGGAGGGATCCTTGCCCGCCGCAATCTGCCGGAAGATCTTGCGGATCTGGAGACGCGGGGAATCGCTGCCATCGATTTGGTCGTCGTCAATCTCTATCCTTTCGAGCAAGATCCCCGCATTGAGCAGATCGATGTTGGCGGACCAACCATGGTGCGGGCCGCCGCCAAGAACCATGCTTTTGTCACGATCTTGATCAGCCCCGATCAATACACCGCCTACCTCGATGAAATCAACTGCAATCAGGGTGTAACGACCCTCGAATTTCGTTGCCAATGTGCAGGAAGAGCCTTTGCCAGAACTGCTGCCTACGACCAAGCCATTGCCCAGTGGTTTGCAGCACATTCTGAAACCAGTGCACTTCCCGAAGTCTTGAACCTCAAACTTACCCAGGTCAGTGCCCTGCGCTACGGCGAGAATCCCCATCAAAAGGCCGCTTGGTACCAAGTCGATCAACCATTGGGCTGGACAACGAGCACGATCATTCAGGGCAAAGCACTCAGCTTCAACAACTTGATCGACCTCGAAGCGAGCCGCCGCCTCGTCGCCGAATTTCCAGAGACACCTGCTGCTGTGATAGTCAAACACACCAATCCCTGCGGCGTTGCCATCGCTGACACTCTGAGCGAAGCCTACGAACGCGCCTACGCTGCTGACAGTGTCTCAGCCTTCGGAGGGATTGTTGCCCTGAACCGTGCCTGTGATGCCCCCACAGCCCTACTGCTTTCCCAAACTTTTCTTGAGTGCATCGTTGCCCCGGAGTTTACCCACGAAGCTTTGGATATTTTGAGCAAGAAGAAAAACCTACGCCTTCTCCAACTATTGGATCTTGGCGTTGGTCCTGCCTTGGATATCAAGCCAATCAGCGGTGGTTTCCTCGTCCAGCAACCCGATGGACCTGTCACCAGTGCTGGCTGGAAAGTTGTCACTGCCTCTCAGCCGGGTCCCGCCGAACTTGCCGAACTCGCCTTCGCCTGGAAAGTCTGCAAACACGTCAAATCCAACGCGATTGTGGTCACCAAAGATCAGGCCACCCTCGGTGTCGGTGCAGGTCAGATGAACCGTGTCGGCTCCGCCCAACTTGCCCTCGCCCAAGCCGGATTAAATGCGGTGGGTGCTGTCCTGGCAAGCGATGGCTTCTTTCCTTTCGATGACACGGTACGGCTCGCTGCTGCTGCTGGGATTCGTGCCTTTGTCCAGCCGGGGGGGAGCCTTCGGGATGAAGACTCGATCAAAGCCTGTGACGAACTGGGTCTTGCCATGGTCTTCACGGGTATTCGACATTTCTTGCACTAGGTTGAACCTTTTTGGGAACCTGGGAGTCCAAAAGAATGTCCTATCCACTGCAGATGATCATGAACAAGCTTTTAGCCCTGAGCAGCACTTTTGTTCTTTGCCTTACCCTAGCTACCCCTTCCTTCGCCCGTGGGCGCAATTTTAATGCCACCGGCAGTGGTGGTCGTAATCTCAGTGTCAACAACTACACCAACCGCACTGGCTCTGGAACCTACAGTCGCTACGGCAACTACACAGGCACAGGTGTCAACGGAGGCACCCGCTCCGGTACTTACACAGGTACGGGCACCTACGGTCGTACTTCTTCAGGTCGCTACAGTACCTACACAGGCACCATAAATGCCAACAATGGCAACACCTACAACGTTGGCCAACAGAGCCAGACCACCAATCTTGGCAATGGCAGTTACGGGCGCGTTGGCGGGACAACCATCACCGATAGCAACGGCAATCTTGTGCGCAACCGCAGCACCGATGCCACCTACAACAGTGCGACAGGCCTGAACAGAACTTCGACCACGACCAACAAGAGTGGCGAGATCTACACCACCAATGCAACGGTAGTCAAAGATCCGACCGGGGGTTACGACAAGACAACGACCAGAACCAACAGTGCTGGACAAGTCGTCGGTGGCAGTACCCAGGATATTGGCTATAGCTACACCCCTGGCCAAGGCTGGACGAAGACGATCACAGGCACCCGCAACAATGGTCAGCCGATCAACCGAACATTCACCAGCACCCCGATTCCCAGTGTCCCAACCCCTGATCCTGTGCCTGTGCTCGAAACGCGATGAGGGGTTGCAGGAATTAGCTAAAACGAAACTTTAATGGCCATCTTCATCAGACTTCTTCGCTATCACAAGGCGATCATTGAACTTCATTGGCCGGGACTGTTTTGGGTCGAGTCGATCCATCGTTCCGGCTTTTTCGGTGACAATTGGATTGCAATATACAAAAAATTGACAAGCAGTTTAGCTTTTGTTTTTTGTTTTTATATTTTCCAAGCAGATGACCGAAATGATACCGATTGTGTAAGCAAAGATATCTTTCCAATCAAACACACTTCCTAGAGCAAGCGTGAAGGCTTTATTATTTTGCATTCCCAATTTGCTGAGGAAATTAAAATATTGGAGAATCTCGGCAGTGTAGGCCAATGCTAATACGGCTGAGGCGACAATCAACGGAGGTACATTCCAGAAAGCTCTGACAAAGCAGTAAATGAGGATGACGACTAAAACATCACCGACAAAAGGGCGGATGAAGTTATCATTTGTAAAAACAGCAATGCCGACCTCTATTAGAAATAATAAAAGCGCGAAATAGAAATAGGTTTTGTTGAAAGCAAACATAACCACGATGAAACAGCTATGTGCAGTGTAAAGTCATCGGGCTAGATTTCTGTGTGATTCAACTGGAGTGTCTCCTGCAGGTGAGACAGTCTTCGTCGGGGTGCTCAGTAATGAACTCTGCCTCGCTTATTCCGAGAGATCAAAGGCTCTGAAGAAAGGTTTGCAGGTCGGGGGTATCGATCAGGGCTTCAGCTAACTGTTCAAGCTTCTCAATATCAGTGATGGCTTGAATCTGGGACACAACTTGGGCGCTTAGAGAGCTGAATTTCCGGGTCATCTGTTTGAGGAGCATTTCACGCCGTCCTCTGAGTTCGCCCTCTTGCAGGGTTTGCTGTTTCCATTCAGCGTATGCAGATGAGACGTTCATGAGTTGCTCCTGGTCTTCTGGTGAAAGGTCTGATCGTTGCTCTGTTCTGATTGTCCACGAGCGACGAGTTCTAGAGCCAAGTTGCGCAGGGGATCATCTTTGGGAAGGGCAAGTACTTCGTCGATGGCCTTCTTCTGGATCTTACCTCTACCCAAGACGCGTAGCCATAAGGTATCGCGTGTTGGCTTGAGCTGGTGAACTGCGACGAGGGCGGTATGCTCTCCAACTCCCAGGAAGTACACCCCCTTTCCCCAATCCTCGCAAGGGTCGGCTTTGAAATCGGCCAAGATCGCTTTGGAAATGGTTGGGCTAACCACGCATCACCTTTGTAGAGCAGCAGATTTCAAGAATTTTGGGTGGGCAACAACTAGCCCTTCAACTTGAAGACATCCAGCTGCTTTCAGGGTTTGCGCACACAACTGCAACGTCGTGCCTGTGGTCAAAATATCGTCGATCAACAAGATCCGGCGATTTTTCAAAGATCGGGTGGTACGAAAGGCATTTTGTAAGATTTCGGAACGCTCCTCAGGGGTAAAACCGTGGAGTGCCACGGTTGAGCGGGTGCGCACTAAACCATCCCAAAAGTGCAGACCTGTCCGTAGGCAAAAAGCACGAGCAACCCGCTCCGCTTGGTTGTAACCCCGTTTCTTGAAGCGCTCTTGGGAAAGGGGCACGGCGCTCACCCACCAATCGGAGGCGCGGATCTGGGTGGTGAGCCACCATCGACCCAGTTGTTCCCCTAGCCAGTCGCCA
>JACMLN010000065.1 GCA_014379585.1 Gloeobacterales cyanobacterium ES-bin-313
CGCTGCAGTGGCACGCCACCACGGCGTCGAGGCCTTCGTGAACATGTCACAGATGACGGTGACGCAGATGAGCATCACCGAGACCACCGCAAGCCCGCAGCACAAGCTGCACTGGCTTGCAGAACAGGCACTGGCGTGGTCAGGGCTGCCTATCGTTACAGTGAGACCCACGGTCTTCCTCGAGGGCTTCTTCCTGCGTCTCGCTGCTGCTGGCATCCGGGATAGCGACGAACTGGCACTGCCGATGGGAAATAGCAAGACCTCGCCGATCTCGGCTGTCGATGTGGCGCGGGCTGTTTGCGTCATCCTCGACGACCCTGCCTCTCACATTGGCCAAATTTACAATCTGACTGGATTTGAGTCTGCCGATCTAGAGCACTACGCGCGCATCTTTTCCGAGGCACTCGGTCGAACGATCCGCTATCGTCACGTGCCGCTGTCTGGATGGACCGATAGCCTTCGTGAGTTCGCTGTGCCAGCCCACCTCGTTCACCATCTCGCTGTGATGGCCGAACTACATGTACAGGGGCGGTATGACCGCATCTCGGATGACCTCTTAAAGCTCACCGGCAGGACGCCCACGAGCTTGTACGACTTCGTGAAACTGCACGCTGCTGAATTCACGCGCAGTACGGCCACGGCTTGAGGGACAGGCCACGCTCAGTGTCACTTCTCAGAATAAGGCCCAAGTTCGGGCGCAACGAGCCTTACAAAAGAGGGTTAAAACCATCTTCCAATCTCTCTTCCAGCTAAAAACATGGGTAGGCTTTGCGAGTATACCGTTGCCTGAGTCTCAGTCCACTCTTATTCGGGGTAAAATGACCAACTATAGTTCTTGTTCTGTAAGCTTTCGTCTGAGTTCGAGATATTGCTCCAAACGTACTGTTAGAGCTGATTCGTAAAGCTGGGTTTGGATACCACAGAAGCCAGTCTCAGCAAGCCTTTCAGCATCAAAGCGCGTATTTTATACAACTAACGCTGAGATCAGCTCCGGGCAGGGTTCCTGGCCACTAGTTGGGGACTTTACGAATTAGCTCTAATTAAAAGTTCTCGAAAACGGCGCCCAGAAGTGAAGGACTTGTGCAAGTCGGTTTGTTTTGCGCAGACAGGCTTAATTCTTTACAGAGTAACTGAAGATACAAACTCCTAGAGGTAATTGCGGCTCAATAGCATCAGTACCACTGGAAACTGTTCAGGTGCCCGATGAAACTCCCCAACTTTCTCATCTCACGGGTTTGCTCTTTGAGCTGCAGCGGGCCAACGAAATTGCACAACGTCTGAGTGGTTGTCTGGAGCCTGAAGAAATTGCTCGCCGAGTGACCGACGGTTTGGTCGAAAAGTTTGATTGTGCCTTTGCCCGCATATGGCTTGTTGAAGCGGATCGAACAGCCCTTAAACTGGTTGCTTCTTCTGGTCTTTATACGCGCCTAGATGGTTCTTTTGCTAGGGTGCCCATGGGTGCTTTTAAAGTTGGCAAAATTGCCCAATATTGCATTCCTTTTTTAAGCAATCAACTTGCCGAAGAATCTTGGGTCAAAGATCGTGAGTGGGCGCTTCATCAAAAGATATCCGGATTTGCTGGGTATCCACTTGTGGCAGATGGTAAGGTCATTGGGGTACTCGTCAGTTTCAGTCAGCGACCCATGGCGGCTGAGTTTCTTCAAGTCTTGCAGGGTTTATGTACCACAGTGGCTGTCTCCCTTGAAAATGCTCTGTTGCACCAAAGGCAACTCTCTAGTCAAGGATTTTTTCACTCCTCTGGGTTTCTTTCAGAGCAGTTGGCGAGTGTCCTCAAGACTACGCAATTGATTCTCGTCGGTACAGAACGACCGATCGTTCCTTCCCTGGTCTATCTTTTTTTGCGGGTAGCTGAGACGCTCAATACTTTGCAATGTAGTTATTGCCAGCTCAATTACAGTGCGAATTATATTGGCCTAGATGCGATGGTTACCTGCGAATCGCCAAATCAGCCGGATTGGGCAGCCACCGCTTTTAGTGAGCTGACTTTCGCCATCACTTGTCTCGGTGGAACACTGCATACCCTGACAGGCACCAGTCAAAATGTCGTTCAGGTGTTGCTGAAGTTGCCCTACCCAACCTGCTTGCTCGGCCTCCAAGTGCGCATTCAGTGCCAATCTTCTGTTCTACAGCTCGCTTTTACTCAACTTGCACATCTTGCCGGGTTGACCCTCTATCTTGAAGAAAACCTAGACATTCCACTTATTACCGATACTTTTATCCAAGGACAGCCGATTGCATTTACTTTATTGGTTGTCCCCGATGACCAAACTGCTCCCCTGGGGGTCGGTGCCGCCCTCGACCTATCGACCACACCATCGCAATTGCGCAGTGCTGTCGAAGCGGTCACTCAACGCAAAAGCTGGCAGCATGCAGCCTCGGAGCAGATCGCTACCAATCCCTTGACGCAGAGCGAACAAAAAATTCTAGTGTTGCTCGGCCAGGGTTTGCGCGACCGCGATATCGCCAGCCACTTGTGTGTCAGCGAGAGCACGATCAAGTTTCATATTCGCAATATTTTGGTCAAATCGAAGGCCAAGACCCGCTTGCAAGCGCTTTACTTATCGATTGTCAAAGGCTGGCTAAATGGATGACACGCCCTGCTCACAAGTTCTTCATTCCGAACAGAAAGCGGGTGAAGTTTGTTCTTCGCACGAACAGTTCATAGAGGGCAATGGTCACGACGAGGGCAATGGTCAGTATTGCGAGAAATTTCCCTTGAGCTCCAACACTCCAACGAACAACATAGAAGGCCACAGCAATGATGACTGACTGGTGCAGAATATAGAGTGGGTAAGCAGCCTCACTTGCGTAGGTGAGAAAGGGTATTTTGAAATTGAATCGGCTTCGGGCAAGGCCAAGGATTCCAACAATCCATAACCAGGCACGTACGCCATGTACAAAGATAAACCCCATGTAGCTCAGTGAATATCCACGGGGTGGTACAAAGCCTAAGAAGGAAGCTGTGAACATCACAATCATCAAAGTAATCGCCAGACCTAAAGCCATTTTCCATTGCTGATCTACAGCTTTGCCAAAGCGTGGATCCATGCTCAGTAAATAGCCCACGATAAAGAAGGCTAAGTAGTAGCAAACATCAGACCAGTCATCGATGAGATTGTAATTGCCAAATCCCCATTTTCCCCTGAGCGCAGCTTCGATGAGACCCATCGGTATTCCGAGCAAAAAGATCGCTCCTGGAAGGAGACAAAAGTCTGCTATCCAGTCAACAATCTTTTTCCCACTTGGCGTTTTCAGGTAAACAAATAGCGGGAGGGCAATGACCGAGAATACGAATAAGTAGATGATGAACCATAGATGTGCCCAGGTGAAATGCGAGAAGAAACTTGGGTAGAACTGTAAATAGGAGCTTCGGTAAGTAGGATCACTGCGCAGTTCGTAGTAAACCTGGGGTGGTACAACCACCAAGCAACCGAACAATAACGGAACAAACAGACGAGTGAAACGTTCACGGACGTATTGGCTAGCACTCCGGCGATTCAAGGCAAAATAGGTTCCCGCTCCAGAAATGAAAAAGAATAAAGGCATAAACCACTGATTGAGGAAGGAGATAAACAGCTCAATCGGGAAGAATACGGGTCTACCAATCACAAGCACCCGATTCGCAGATCCTGTGGCACGTTCTAGAAAAGCTTGTCCCTGCTCACCGCTGCCCAAGGCTGCTCCATCGACAATCAGAAATTCCTCACGCGGCAATGGCTGCGCTGCGAGGTAGCTCGTGAGCGTCTGGCTCGTCACCTGGGACCCCTCTGCAAAGTTTCGGGCCTTTGATTCGTCAGGCAGCAAAGCCCGCACATTTTTGCTGGATGCTTGGATAACTTTGGCAAGAACACCCACTGTCTGAAGGGGTTGCGTGTTGTAAATGAGGCTATTTTGAATATCACTTGGTGCCAAAAGAATTTGATCTTGGCTTTTCGTGAGTGCTTGAATCACTTCTTGCTCGTGCTGAGGTAGGCTGTGGAGGGCCTCCATGGTCGCCGGTGGTAGATCATGATTGAGCGGTGGCTGTGTATGCTGTTTGCTCTTGACCAGGGCATAGACTGACCCCTCCCGTTCGAGCAGATAGTCGTTCTTGACGCTCCAGCCTTCGGTATCAAAAACGCGAGACACATGGAAGAAAAATACTAGTAGTGTTGTAATCACTTTCAACCAGTCGAGGTCGTAACGCCTTTCTGGTTTTGCCGTGACCATAGCAGCCCCTCGGTGGGAGTGTATACAGGAACAAGGCCAGTTCTAACCCCTGGCCCAAACAGCATAGCCTAACGTCTTCTTATGAAACAAGCCCTAACAGGAGCTGATTCATTGACCAATTGCATTGAGAAATCACTGTGGCTGGCAGGCTCTAGTTGCGGTGATGTGCTTATTTTTGGGATGCAGTAGGTGCTCTTTTCTTGGAGCGGAACCAGACGACTTCATCGCGCAGGGTTTCAGGAAAGGGTCGTGCCTGAAAACCAAGTACGCTTTCAGCCCGGGCCGAACTCAGGAAAATATCATTGGCCAGGGTGCGCAATCCATTGGTGGTCATCAACGCCCTGCTGTCTGTTAGTCGGGCGAAATTTTCGATCATCCAGGCCATGGCCATTCCAACACGATAGGGAATGCGCAGTACTGGCACGGGTAGTCCACTCGCTTTTGCCAGCAACTGAACAACCTCGGCAAAGGAGTAGCTCTGGCCGGAGACGATGTAACGCTCACCGCTCACTCCACGCTCAACTGCTTGAATCATTGCTGCTGCTACATCGCGGGCATCAACAATGCTCACCCGACCTGGCAGTTCTAAGACTCCTGGCAGTTTTCCATTTAGAAAGTCGAGAATAATCTGGCCACTGTCTGTTGGAGCTGCATCCCCTGGACCAAACATCCAGCCTGGGAGAATATGCACCACAGGCATTCTATGGGTTTCAAGGAAGCAGGCAACTGCTTTTTCGGCTTCGACCTTGCTGCGAAAGTAGAGATTTTCGTAGGACAGCTTTCCCGGTGGACAGGATTCGTCAGCCATCCCACCGTCCGTGCGTGGACCAATTACTCCAGAAGAACTGACGTAAATAGCCTTGCTTACACCCTGCTTTTCAGCGTGTTCCAGCAGACGTACTGTGCCTTCGACATTGATTTTCTGCAAGGTTGTCCAATGATCTCCAGGCTGGGAGTACTCCCGAAAGTACGCAGCAGCATGAAAAAGTACGTCACAACCTGCCAGAGCATCCGCAAACCCATCAACGTCTGTCATATCGCCTTTCACCACTTCTACCGACAAGCCGACGAACTGTTGTTCCGCCTTCTGACGATCACGAACCAGCGCCCGCACCGCGTATCCTGCCTCCACCAGTTGCCGCACAAGGTTACTACCCAGCAATCCTGTTCCCCCAGTCACGAAAGCGCGCATATCCCAAGCTCCTTGCATCTCTAAGATATATATCTAGAATATATAGCAAATAAATTGGCCAAAGTGAAAGGTTTTGGCTGACGATTAAGGAATATTGATTCGAGAAGGCAGTGATGGCGCGGGAGAACAAAAGTCGGTTTGCAATTTTGGGGCTGTTGAGCCTACAGCCGATGTCGGGCTACGATATCCGCAAAAAAATTGCCACAAGCGTCGGCCACTTCTGGAGCGAAGGCTACGGCCAGATCTACCCGATCCTCAAGCAACTAGAAGCCGAGGGACTTGCGACATCCAACCATGAATCCCAGACGGGCAAACCGGATCGGGTCGTCTACGCCATCACCGAAGCAGGCTACGCTCAGCTACGCACTTGGCTCAAAGCTCCCATCGAAGCTGCCGTCGAGCGCAACGAACTCTTGCTCAAACTTTTCTTTGGCCGCCAAGTTGCCCCTGCTGAAAACCTCGCTCACCTGCGCCAATTCCAGGAGCGCCAACAACAACTGCTAGCTGAGTTTGAAGCGCTACGTGAACAGATGGAAGGTCCCCTTGCGCACCTGCCAGATGCACCCTACTGGCGACTGGTGATCGGCTATGGCCTCCACTCTAGTCAGGCAATGCTGCGTTGGTGCGACGAAGCGACCGTGACACTCAGTGCTGCTACGTCCATCTGACTACAATTTCTTACCCACAAATCGTACAAGTTCTCAATATTGAAAGATGCAATTACCAAAAGGAGTGACTGGATTTTACGGTAGGGGAGAAGCTGAACCTCCGACTGTTGATACAAAGCAGTTCACAGCGGTTTGTCATTATGCAGTACGCAGTATCGGTGGAAAGGTGTTGAAGATTGATACTGCTATGATCTACAGAAATTATTGTCGGGCCGATATCCAATTTGCAAATGGCACCTTACGGCAAATTGTCTGTAATACATATCATCCGCTAATTGCTATTGGTCTGGAAGCGCAGGAGGGAGAGTTCTATCCCCACTTCGTCGATGAACCCGCATTGGCTGCAGCTTTGAGTGCATTGGGAGGATTTGAGGTGTTGAACACTCAAGTTTTGGACGTATTTCCAGATACAGTGAATACCGCCCTACTCGGCAAGGCCGAACGAGAACAGGTAAACTATTGGAAACCGGACACAATTGGCAAGATTTTGTTCAATCACTGGGACTAGCAAAAGCTTACTCACATGATGAATTATCCTCCAGCCCCTTGGAATCTCTATGGCAATGCTCTGCAATCTTTCCATTTAGTTGATGTGGAAAAAGCAAAAGCATTTGTGCCTAAAGATTTA
>JACMLN010000066.1 GCA_014379585.1 Gloeobacterales cyanobacterium ES-bin-313
AACTTTGTAAGCGTGGTCACCAAGCACAGTCTTGATCGCTTGCACTTCGATCAAGTCCCCGACTTCAGTACTGGTGGCATGGGCGTTGATATAGTTCAAGGCTTCGGGTGTAATGCCAGCATCTTTGAGGGCGAGACGGATCGCACGGGCGGCTCCTTCTCCACCAGGGGATGGGGTGGTCATGTGATAACCATCGCAGGTCATTCCGTAACCTGAAATTTCGGCATAAATTCGAGCATTGCGCGCAAGGGCATGACTCAGTTCTTCGAGGAGGAGTATCCCAGCCCCTTCACCGATCACAAAGCCATTGCGGTCTTTATCAAAAGGACGGCAGGCGCGCTCTGGTTCGTCGTTGCGAATTGCCAAGGCGCGAGAAGCTGCAAAACCAGCAACGACCAAGGGTGTAATCGCCGCCTCCGTGCCACCACAGAGCATCGCCTGAGCGTGGCCATGTTCAATCAAGCGGTAGGCGTCGCCAATGGCGTTGGCTCCAGCTGCACAGGCGGTGACGGTACAGGAGTTCGGTCCTTTGGCTCCGGTCATAATCGCCGTCTGCCCCGCCGCCATGTTTGAAATAAATAGCGGGATCATAAAAGGTGAGACGCGATCCGGCCCTTTTTCGCGCAGGATGCTGTGCTGGAGTTCCATCCAGTCCATGCCGCCAGTGCCAGTGCCAATAATGACACCGACTTGTTCACTGTTGAGGTCGTTGATCTCAAACTCACTATCCGCAAGCGCCTGCTTGCTCGCAGCGATGGCGAACTGAGTAAACCGAATCGTCCGTTTTGCCTCTTTTTTGTCCATGTACTGGAGAGGGTCGAAGCCTTCCACCTCGCCAGCAATTTGGCTCGTGTGCTGTGAAGGGTCAAATTGGGTAATACGGCGAATGCCACTGCGTCCAGCAATCAATCCGGACCAAAATTCAGCCCCTGTATTCCCGATTGGAGTAACCGCACCAACTCCAGTGACCACAACCCGCTTTCTTTCCATCAAATCTTGTCGCATCCCAAGCACATCCCTCTAGGTTAGCAGGCGTAGCCCCCACTCAGACAGACTGCACAGTAGTCTAGAGAGAGTATTCCTTTGATATGGTTATGGGTTTTGAACAGGTAATGCCGGAAAACACTGAGAGAAGCGCTTGTTTAGTCACTTTTGGTTGCCAAATGAACAAAGCGGACTCCGAGCGGATGGCTGGCGTCCTCAGCGCCCTCGGCTACAGGATGACCGAAGAGTGCGACTCCGCCGACCTTGTCCTTTTTAATACCTGCTCGATCCGCGACAATGCCGAGCAAAAAGTTTACTCGTACTTGGGAACCCAGGCCAGACGCAAGCACAAAAATCCAAACATCACATTGGTTTTGGCAGGATGTGTTGCCCAACAAGAAGGCGAAAAATTATTGCGTCGGGTGCCAGAGCTGGATTTGGTCATGGGGCCGCAGCACGTTAACCGCCTCGGCGAGCTACTCGAACGGGTCTATGAAGGTGAACAAGTCGTTGCCACCGAGCCGATTGAAATTCTTGAAGATATTACCAAGCCCCGTCGAGATAGTACGGTTACTGCTTGGGTCAATGTGATCTATGGGTGTAACGAAGGCTGTACCTACTGCATCGTTCCCAGCGTGCGCGGCGTTGAGCAGTCCCGGACTTTAGAGGCGATTCGCAAAGAAGTAGAAGAACTCGGTGCTCAGGGTTTCAAAGAGATTACTTTACTTGGCCAGAATATTGATGCCTACGGGCGCGACATTGGCACCAATTTATCAACGCTCCTGCGCCATATTCACGATGTTCAGGGGATCGAGCGCATTCGTTTCGCCACCTCCCACCCGCGCTACTTCACCGACGAACTCATTGAAACCTGTGCAGAACTGCCAAAAGTCTGCGAGCACTTCCATATTCCTTTTCAGTCTGGGGACAACGAAGTGTTGCGGCGCATGGCTCGTGGCTACACCCACGAAAAATACCGCGATGTGATCGCCCGTGTTCGTAACGTGATGCCCGATGCCTCAGTCTCAGCAGATCTGATCGTTGCGTTTCCAGGCGAAACCGAAGAACAGTTTTTGAATACGATGACCCTCGTCGAAGACTTGACCTTCGATATGGTCAATACCGCCGCCTACTCACCACGTCCGGGAACCCCTGCTGCTAAGTGGCCGAACCAGCTGAGCGATGAAGTCAAGCAAGATCGCCTCCAGCGCATCAATCGTCTCGTCACCGATCAAGCCCTCGCCCGATCCCAACGGTACTTACATCAAACAGTCGAAGTCCTCGTTGAAGATAGCAATCCCAAAAATCCTGACCAAGTGGTTGGGCGCACCCGCACCAACCGCCTCGTCTTTTTCACTGGTGATATTCAGGGGTTGCGTGGCCACTGCGTCAAAGTAAAAGTCACCGCAGCCCGTTCTTTCAGCCTCAGCGCTGAACGGTGTCTGGAATAGGCAACGGTCATTTCAAATGTTGAAGAGCAGCGACACTGGGAACATTTTGCTGCCTAAGCGGAAACGTCTATGTCTATTCGGTGGGACTTTCAATCCTGTCCACCGAGGGCATCTGGCGATGGCGGAAGTTGCTCTTGAGCAGTTTGCTTTGGATCAGGTGATTTGGGTGCCAGCGGGTCATCCACCTCACAAACCATTGCTCGGTGGTGTGACATCGGAAGAACGCCTAGAAATGGTGCGTTTGACAATTGCTGGAAACTCAAAGTTTTCGCTTTCGCTTGTGGATATAAATCGGTCTGGCCCTTCCTATGCCATTGATACTTTGGGTTTGCTCAAGGCGGAGAACCCTGATGCGCAATGGTTTTGGCTAATCGGGCAAGATTCATTGGTGGATTTACCAACTTGGTTTCATGCCAATGAACTGATTGCAAGCTGTGAGTGGATCATTGCGCCGCGTTTAGACTATCGAAATGAATTTTTTAACTTACTTATGAAGTTAGAAGCCCGATTTGGCAGGCGCTTTTGGTTGCTCAAAGACTTCTCTATGGATATTTCGTCAACTAAAATTCGTGAAGGATTAAAAAATGGCCTGGGCATTGAATCTTGGCTACTGCCTTCTGTGAATCAATTTATTCAGAAGAAGAAGCTTTACCACATTGGTGAAGGCTAGAGATGATTTGAGTCGATGGTAGATAGTGAACTTTTGCTTTTTGGTGGGTGGGATAAATATGGCGAACTGCATTAGGGGGCAGGGGCAAGCCCCGCCCCCTAAAACCCCCGCCCCGTGGGGGACAGACTGCCTGTCCCCCACACCCCCTTGGCAACTTTAGTGGCTTGATACCGGGTGTTGTTGGGTTGCGCAGGCTTGGTCTCACGTTGCGGACGGGTGCGTAATCACCGAAGTCTGTGGACTGGTGGCACGGTAGGCATGACGCTGCGCGTCCCCAGCCCATGGCGCTACGCGTTGTGGGGGTTTATGTCGTTTGGGCGGAGATCCGGTGGAATGTCATTTCGATCGGGTGAAAGAAAATGCCTCAAGCAGTTCTGCGTTCACTCGTCTGCGAATTTCATCGAGGGTGTATTCTTTGAGCACTTCGCCGTTTTCGTAGACGGTGACCATGGCACTGTCCGGTAAGGGGTTTTCGTTTGCTAAACGCACTGTGGTATAGCTGCCGTTCGCATCGCGGATGAGGTCGAGGCGGCCTTGTTTGCTGCGTTTGCCTGGATCGGTGATCGGGTCTTTGAAGACAGCCACTTCTTTGCCATCAGTCACTACTTGCGAACACTTCATGGCAAATTTTTGGGTGTCGCGATTGACCGATTGCAAGAGCGCACCGCCCATGCCGAAAGTAATATTGCTGGCACTGAAACCGAGCTTTAGAGCCGTTTCTAGTACGTCGATCATGCTCTCGCGATCTACGCCATCTCCTTGGATCACGCGCACATGATTCAAGACTTTAAAACCTTTGCTATTGAGGGTACTGCCGAATTGGTTATCGAGAATATTTAAGACGCGGCTGACTACAATCGAAGGCACACCGGAGTCAGGACGAACAACAAGAGTCGCGCCAGAATCGATGACTTGCTGCTTTAAGTCGCCTCCCCACAGGTTGCGGACTGCATTCCAGAGGTCGTAGGAGTCAGAAACGACTGAAACCATTGCTCCGGGCTTGGCAAACTGATCGAGCATATTGCGGTAGGCATCGACTTCGTGCTCTCTTCCCCAAGCCGTAACTGTCGAGTGTTCTGCAGCAGGAATGGAGAAGGCGGCCATGGGGTGGTGATAATAATGATTGGCGAATTGCACCCCAACAACGGTGTCTGAACCCTGAAAGTTTACTAAGTGGGACATGCCACCGATACCCGCCGATTCGTGACTCGAAACACCCCGCGATCCAAAGTCGTGGAGTTTAAAGGGAATCTCTGCTTCGGGTGTATCTGCACTTTTTTCGAGGTACTCCCAAAGGATTTGGCGCAGATGCCAACTGTGGGTGGCAACGGTGATCGGATACCAAACCCGCATCAGTTGGGTTTCTAACCAAGAAACAATCCAAAAGCATTTCGGATCGGTGGACTCAATCGTAATCAAGGCGTTATGGACAGGTACAACACTTCCCTCTGGCACTGCTCGAATCCGAATCGGTAGTTTGCCCTCTAACTCGTTCGCAATATAGAGCCAGCCTTCAGCATTAAAGGGCACTCCATGGGTCGCAAAGAAATCCTTGGCTTCTTCTACCATCCACGGTTCGATCTTGCGAGCAAAGTATTCTTTGAGAATATATTGCAATCCAAAAAAGACAGTTTGGGGATAACGCCCTCCCCGCGACTCGATATAAGAAAACATCGAAGTCGTTGCCGGGGGATACTGTTTCCAATGGCTTGCTTTGTAGCTATCGGTATCCAGAATCGGGTTGTACTGCATGATCATGTTCCTTTTCCTCGCTCCGAGGAAGTAGCGGGTGCGAAACATCGGTCTATCCGATGCTTTGATTAGACGCGGCTGACGAAGTGTTGAACGATGCTGAAGTGATCTTCGTAGAACTTGTTCTCGTGGGCGTAGAGATCTGCTAGGGACATCCACCAGGCTTTGTCTGCGTCGTCATTGCCTTTGACAGGGGGTAATTTACCTGCTTTGAGTTGGATGAAGTAGGCGTGGGTAATCGTTCTTCCCCGCAAAGAACGACCTGGATTATCGAAGACATGGCTATCGACAATCGAACCGCGTAGAACAGGTAGAGGTACTTTCAAGCCTGTTTCTTCTTTGAGTTCGCGGAGCATCCCTTCGAGGATCGTTTCATTCTGATTGAGAAAACCACCAGGAAGGGCGTAGAGTCCTTGGCCGGGACGCGCTTTTCGACGAACGATCAAGACGTGGCCAGACTGTACAACCACTGCGTCAGTAGTCACAAAGGTCGGGGAATAGGGAGCCACGGACCAAGCTTTTTTGTAGCCTTCGATGAAACTGTATTCTTCGCAGAGTTGCTCGTAGACAGATTCTTGTTGAAAAGCGGTCAAGAAATCTTGGGTTCCGAGTGGTAACTCGTCGAAGTAAGCAGATTGGGGAGCGCGGCTCAAGTAGGTAGAGCGTAGTTCTGTGGAATTGATATTCAGAAAGTTTCCAGTCTCGATATAGCTCCACTGCGGAAAGATATCGAGATAGTACGAAGTACTGTCCTTGCGGTGTCCGATGATCGCAATCGCACTACTTTCTCCGGCAATATCGAGTACTTTTTGTTGAATATCAGCGACCCAGAGATTGTCGCTGTAGAGTTGGTCGCGCACGGGGACGAAGTGGACGCGATCCAGTGCTCCTGGGATCTCTTGTAAGCATTCTCGGATCATTTTCTCGCGTTGGGCCGCAGTCCAGGGGTTGCGGATGTTAGGAGCCGTCATGTGGCTGCCTACAACAATAATCAGCTGTTCTGCCTCTTGGAGCGCAATCTTGACAGTTTCAAGATGGCCAAGATGGAACGGCTGAAAACGCCCAATATAGACACAAAAATCGTATCGCTTTCGCATCGCAGACTCCCTGAGATGAAAACACCCTCTCTCCGAGAGTGCTTAATCTCACAGTGCCATAGGTCTGAAAACTGCGCAAGGGCTTTAGACTAATTCACTGACGGGGAAACGGTCTAGTAGACGATGGGCTTCCGCGCTGTTGCGACGCACCTCTTCGATAATCGTCGGCACAAAGGGAACTTGCCGGAGAATGTCCGATGTGCGCCTGAGAAGGCGCACGAGGTCGCCTTCATCAAGATTGGTGTGTTGACACAGTTCGTCCCAGGTTACGCCGCTGGCCCAAAGTTCGACGAGGCCGAGCATTCGGGCTTCTAGCCAGATCGGAATGTCCACTTGCTGGCGGCGTTGGACGCGCATCAGGGTGCGCCGCACATCTGCAAGGGCACGGATGGTTTCTTCAACAGCCTGGGAGGGTTCCACGGTTGCCCAGGTGTTGGGGCGGGGTGGTTCACTGACGAGAGCAGCGGCAAGTCCTGCTAGTTGAATGGGGGTGAGAGTTTCTACCTCCGGAGAGATCAAAGCAAGCGCGAGCCACAACTCGTTGTCTCCCCGCAGAGCCGCTGCCACAGCCCCCAATTCGTTGGGCTTGTCGTTGACGATAAACTCCATGCGTTCGAGCACGCGCACGAGCCGCAGAAACTTTTGCCAATAAGGACTTGCGTCACTGCCGAGTTGATCCTTGAGATTTTTTTCGCGCTTGACAAGTTTTTCGCGCTGACTCAGTTGGCGCTGGTGTTGGGCACGACCAGCCCAGCGGTGGGCCGGATGGCTTTCTTGGGCGAGACGTAGGCGTTCAGCCACTGCTTTTTGAGCGCTGACATGTTCTGGCGGTGGTGGTACTGGGAGGCTCGGAATCCGGCTGGCAAGAACAGCGCTCTCTTGGACACCAGCAATATGTCCACCGGGGCGCAGGCTCAAATAGCCCGGTGTAATCAGTTGCTCAACTTCGTCGAAGGCTTTTGTCTCTGGATGATAGGCGAGTACGCCACCGACCCCAGTCACGATCCAGCGATTTTCGGCGGTCAGACAGATGAGCATCAGTGGTGGGCCTGGGACTTTGCGGACGATCACAGCTGTCTTCGGCTCGCGATCACCTGGATCTACTAAGACCAACAAAGATCCACTGAGTGCAAATTTGAGCTGCTGGGTAAGTTCATCTTCGCGTTGACGGTCTGATTGTTCTTTGAAGGTAGTCAATAGGCGGCGGGCTTCGCGCAGTTGGCCACGCAATTTCTCGTAGATGGCTAACTCTTCATCGCTCACCGGGGCATCGCCCCCGTCAAGCCTGCGCAACTCAGCCACGACGGATTCGTACTCGCGGCGGATCGGTTCGAGGTGAAGCGTGGCCAAATACTGACCAAAACTGTTTTCGATCAAGCGTTTGGCATTTTCGAGGCTGTGGCGTTCGAGCAGATTTAAGACCATGCCGTAGCTGGGAGTGAACTGGCTGACCAGGGGATCGGACTCCGAAGTTGCAATCTGAGCCGCTTCATGAACCGACTCAAAGGGACTCTGCAACGTAATCACATAGCCAACCTCGTCCATCCCCCGCCGTCCGGCGCGACCCGCCATCTGCAAAAATTCTGAGGCGGTCAAGAGGCGATGGCCACGGTCAGTGCGCTTTGAAAGGGAAGAAATCACCGTCGTGCGCGCTGGCATGTTGATTCCAGCGGCCAGGGTCTCGGTGGCAAAAACAACTTTGATCAAGCCCTGCTGAAACAGCTCTTCGACGAGGGCTTTCCAAGCAGGTAATACGCCAGCATGATGCACAGCAAAACCGTTGTAAATGTGCTGGAGTTGACCAGCGCGCACTGCCTCTGGATTGGCGGCGACGAAGTGATCTACCTGTGCCTTGAGATTTTCGGCTTCTTCTGGGGAGAGGAGGCAGAGGTTTGCTAAGTCTGATAAAGCTTGATCGCAGCCTCTCCGGCTGAAAATAAAGTAGATGGCCGGAAGCATATCGCGCTTGGCGAGTTGGCTGACCACGTAGGAATGGGCAGGTGCTTCTTCGGCGCGATTTGGTTCTCCCCGTGGTCGCTTTTTGACATTTTTAAAGTGGGGGCTAATGCGCTTACTGTTGTGATCTAGTAATGGAAATAGACCTTTTGGTAGACAGAAATAAAATTCTAAAGGAACAGGCCGAAAGTCGGAATAGATCAGACGGGTTGGGCCGTGGACTTGGGCAATCCAGTCCGTTAATTGCCCAGAATTGGCAATCGTTGCCGAGAGGGCGACCAACTGAATAGAGCTGGGACAGTAGATAATTGATTCTTCCCAGACTGTTCCGCGCTGGGAGTCGTTCATATAGTGACATTCATCGAGAATGACGGCTTCGACGGCTGTTAGTGAAGTCCCCATATCTCCTAAGGGCATCCCATAGAGCATATTTCGGAAGATCTCCGTCGTCATCACGACCACGGGCGCATCTCGATTTACAGAAATATCTCCTGTCAACAGACCGATCTGGTCATAACCAAATTGACTGCAAAAGTCGCGATATTTCTGATTGGAAAGTGCCTTAAGCGGTGTTGTATAAAAGACGCGCCGTTTTCTGGCCATCGCGCGATAGACCATATATTCAGCGATCACTGTCTTCCCAGAACCCGTCGGTGCGCAGACAACAACAGATTCTTGTGCGTTGAGTGCCTGAATTGCTTCTTGCTGAAAAGTATCGAGTGGAAAAGGAAACAACTTGTCCAATTTAAGTTCGAAAGTTTCGCTCACAGGTGCTTATTTGCTCAATCATGGTTTTCCCAGGGTAGCCTGAAAATGCTTAGTCGGTACAGTTTGTTAGATCAATAGGAAGATGATCGCGATTAATCGTAATGACGCGATAGCCTGCCCCTTCGATCAGAGGCTTAATAAACAGTTCACTGGGTAGGGCGCGCTCAAAGTAATCGACAAATTGGGCAATTTGCTCGTCCGCCATTGCGCCGAGGCCAGTCAGGCGGCGCTGCTGCTCTGCTTCAGTTCTCCAGACAAGACTCAATCCTGGATGCTCTAGTTGCAAGATCAAAAGCTGATCTAAGTACTTCCAAAGGGGCAAGTAGTTAGCAAGACGCTGATGAGATCGATGCGCCAAATCACTCAATTTTGGATGGGTTGGTAATGGTTTAACACCGACAAACCAACCTTCAAGCAAAACAACATCGACTGGTTGCCCCAGCAACTCCCAAGCTGTCGGTGGGAGATCGAGGGCAAGCGGCGACGACTGCCCCCTGCTCACGATTTCAAGCTCACCACTTTGTTTCACTTGAATGCGGACAAACGTTCCCTCCGGCAGCCCAGTCTTCGGCAAAAGCAGCGGTTCGCCTGGTTTTTCTGGAAGGGGAATGCGCTGACCTTGCCAGAGACAGAGGTAAATCGCTAAGTGATCCTCAACAATCCGACCGACCAAGACAGCTCCCTTGGGCAGTTGAGGCCATGCCCAACGCTCGCCTTGACCTGCATGGGCAGATTTATCGAAGCGGGGAATCCAGGTGAAGCGCTGCTGTTTTTTGAGGCTTTCGAGGGTATATACAGCAAGATCGACATCGTGGGTGCCGGGAGGGCCGCGATAGATCAGTTCTGAATCGCCAGTATCCTGACGTTCTGCCCAAGTCAAATAAAAGTCATCTAGCGAAAGAGCGACAGCCCGCAGACCCAACTGGGCAAGGATTGGAACTAAACCGTTGGCAAGGGTAGACTTCCCACTGCCCTGTGGGCCAAGGATGCCTTGGCAGAAAACCTGTCCAGGAGAATGCTTGCGCGCGATCTCGCGGGCGAAAGGCAACCAGAGATCCCAAAGAATGAGCGGATCGATTGGCAAATCGATAGAGCGTAAGAGTGTAAGCCTTTGCTGTAGGGAATCACCCCAATTTCCCCAATTCAAAATATCCCATTGCGGTTGCTCAAGTGCCTCGCCAGCGAGGGCGAGTGTTAGCCACTGTTCACGGTGCTTGGATGAGAATAGTTTCATGCGTACTAGGCATTTTTTACTAGACAGTGATCTTTGCAAAGGGGTAAAATAATGAAGAAACGTGAAGGCACTTAATTCACCGCAAGCTCAGGTTGCTGGGTTTTTAGATGCCTGACTGTAAGGATGGTCGCACTCGCTATGGAAAGCCTTGTTCAGTTCAGTTGGCTCATTCCTTTGTACTGTGCCATTGGAGCACTTCTTTCGCTTCCTTGGGCACTGGGCTTTCTGAAAACCCAAAGAGTAGCAGCTTTCATTGGTCTATTGTTTACTGGTGCAGGCACGCTCCACGCTGGATTGATCCTCCCTCAGATTCTTGCAGGCGCAGGCGGGATGTACCAGGCACCTTGGCTGCACATCGGTTCGCTGACCATTACCTTGAGTGCTTTGGTCAATCCCCTCAGTACTGGAATGCTCGTTCTCGTCGGTGCTGTTAGTTTTCTGGTACAGCTTTATTCCCTTGGCTACATGGATCACGAGCCGTCTTTGGCTCGCTACTACGGATTAATCAACTTTTTCACCATGGCCATGCTTGGGTTGGTGGTCTCCAACAACCTGCTGATTATGTATGGCTTCTGGGAGCTGATGGGTCTTTCTAGTTACTTGCTAGTCGGGTTTTGGTGGTCTAAGCCAGCTGCTTCAGCTGCGGCCAAAAAAGCATTTATGACAACCCGTATCGGCGACTTTTTGTTGCTGGTCGGTATTGTTCTACTCTCAGTCACAGCCAAGACTCTGGATATTACTGAGCTGGGCAAATGGGCTGAAACTGCCCAATTGGCTGCCCCTTTCGCGGCGTTACTGGTGCTCTTGTTATTTGGCGGGCCCGTAGGTAAGTCAGCGCAGTTCCCTCTCCATGTTTGGCTACCGGATGCGATGGAAGGTCCGACTCCGGCCTCCGCTTTGATCCATGCAGCCACGATGGTCGCGGCTGGGGTATTCATGGTGGTTCGTCTTGAACCGATCTTTGCGCTCTCACCGATTGCAATGACGGTCGTCGCCAGTATCGGGGCGATCACAGCTTTCGGTTCTGCTCTGATTGCCACTTGTCAAAACGATATCAAACGGGTGCTTGCCTACTCAACGATCTCTCAGTTGGGTTACATGTTTA
Organism: Gloeobacterales cyanobacterium ES-bin-313; assembly: GCA_014379585.1. GTDB lineage: Bacteria > Cyanobacteriota > Cyanobacteriia > Gloeobacterales > Gloeobacteraceae > JACMLN01. Next base: position 11,018 of record JACMLN010000066.1, read on the forward strand.
TGGCCATCGGTGCTGGCCACCCGGAAGCAGCGATTTTCCATCTCTTCACCCACGCATTCTTTAAGGCGATGCTCTTTTTAGGAGCCGGTTCTGTGATTCACGCTGCCCACACCCAAGACATGCGGGAGATGGGTGGTTTGGCTAAGAAGATGCCAATTACGACCCTCACCTACGGTGTCGGTGTGCTAGCCCTGGCTGGCGTCTTTCCTTTTGCTGGTTTCTGGTCAAAGGATGCGGTACTTCATGGCATCGAAGAAGCCCACCTCTACCCAATTTTTGTGATGGGTTTGCTGACAGCAGGACTGACGGCTTTTTACATGTCGCGCCAGTTCATCATGGTCTTTTTGGGTGCTACGTCTGAGAAGTCCGAACATGCCCACGAATCTGTTTGGACGATGTCGCTTCCTCTGTTGATTTTGGCTGTGCCCTCAGCGGCAGCAGGTTATCTAGGCAATGCCTGGTTTCTCAAAGAAGAACTCAATCTGCAACTGGCTGGTCTTTCAACGGCGGTGGTATTTGCTGGAGCAGCAGTAGCAGTGGCGGTCTACTTACTCAAATGGATGCCGAAAGGTGCAGTCGAAGCCTTGTCCCCTGTCCGAACAGCTCTGGCCAATCGCTTATATATCGATGGCCTCTACGATGAGCTGTTTGTGAAGGGCATTGAAGGGATAGCAACGGTTGTTGCTTGGCTAGACCGCAACGTTGTCGATGGCATCGTCAATCTCATCAGCGCCGCCACCCTACTCGGTGGTCAAGGACTGAAGTATCTCGAAACAGGGCGCGCTCAGTTCTATTTGCTGATCGTCTGTGCTTCGGTACTCGCCCTTGGGGTTGTGGTTGGGATGCGTTAACCTGCCTGCTTGCGAATCGCCATCGCCTGCTTAATAAAGGCTTCAACTTCATCGCTGTAGAGCTTTTTGAAAGTTGTTGGCCAGTTGGCTTCATCCTTATAGAGGCTAGACAAATTCGCTGCAAGTTCTGGGCTGCCCATGGTGAAACCCTCAACGAGTTTTGCCCACCGTGCAGCGAGACTCTGGGCTGTTGGGCTAGCGGGATCTTCTTGCAAGTTTGCTTCCACATCTTGAATCAGCACAGCCCAATCGTTCTGCGCTTTTTCCATAATCTCTGGAGTGTTGCGTTTGGCAAGATCCGCGAGTTGATCCTCTGTGTAGTACTTTTTGAGCCATTCTGTGTTTGTTTGCATTTCGATCACCTCAATGATGGTTTTGTAGATCTCTGAGTTTGGTTTTTCCCCAGAGGCCAGAGCTCGTTCGGCACCATGAATGGCTTGAATGGCGCGGTCAAGATGACGGCGCTTTTCTTCCATGGCTTGACGCTGTATTTGCAGTTGCAGCAGCACATCGAAGTGCCCCTGTTGAAGCAGAAGTTTGATTTGCTTAAGAGACATGCCCAGAAACTTCAGTGTGACAATCTGCTGAAGTCGAGCAAAATCTTGCTCTGCGTACAGCCGATAACCTGCCTCTGTGCGGCGAGTCGGTTTCAGAAGTCCGAGATGGTCGTAGTGGTGGAGGGCACGCACTGTGACCCCTGCTTTCTCCGCAAAATCTCTCGCCTGGTACAGCATTTCTTGGGCCTTTTGCTCTGGCATCGCCATCCTAAAGTCTGACGTAACGTCAGACGCAAGGAGTTTTAAAAATTAAATTTTGCATTAAAAAAGGCTGCCTTTGCAGACAGCCTTGAAAGGAAAGATAAATGAGAAGAAACCTACTTGTAGCTAGGAGGACGCAGATTCAGTAGTTCTTCTGGGGAAGCGAGCATGTCGATCGCGACAAAGAAGATCTTGCCTTCAGCCGTCAGGGCAAAGCGCCAAGCAATGTTCATGGCGACGTTGACTCCAAACCAAGGCGTGAGCACTTTGCCTGTGATCTTGAGTTGCTTGGAACCATCAGGAAGATACTCCGTGATACCGCGAGAGGGCATCATGTTCAGACCTTGGGCTTCAGAGCGCATGTAAGCAATAATCGCTTCTTTGCCGACGATGGGTTTTTGGAAAGGTGGTTGAAGAGCACCATCCTCTACAAACAGGGCGATCGCAGCCTCGAAGTCGTCGCGGTTCATTGCCTCGAAGTAGGCAAGGGGAGTTGCGTCAGTGATTCCTTCTACGGTGAGACCAGTCACGACTGGTTCAGTCCGCTCAAGTTGGAAGTCCTCAGCCTTAGGTGTCGCTTTTGGCGAGACTGTTGGGTCGTAGCCCATATTGACGACGATGTCGCGTAGCACTTGAATCTGTTGCCCACCGTCTAGCTTCTTGACTGCTTCAAGGAGTAAGAGGGCATCAGCACTACCAGAATAATCGGCAGGGATCGGAGCAACGATCCCTTCATTCATCCAATCTGCTAACTGGTACCAAAAACCAAGCTTCGTATTGGCACTGAAGTATCCGTAGGTACGACCGAGCGGAGTATCAACACGGCCAGCGAGATCGAACATGACTTGGGTCTGTTCCGTCTTGGACATGACTTTGATGTCGTTGAGCATCCCTTCGACAAGAGCCATACTCGCCGCACCAAGGGCCGCACGGGTGATCGATTTGCCTGTTTCTGTGTAAGCGTACCAAAGGACGGCAAGCCGATCCTCTACACTCAGTTCTTCAAAGTTGGCCAGGATGCCAGGAATAGGGCTAGCCAGCCCCGAACCTGCAAACATTGCCTGAGCCGACTCAATCGTAAATGCCATGACCAAAACCTCCAAGATTTCAGATTGATAAAACGCACCCTACATCAGCGTAAAACAGCTTTGGCTCGTACCGAATAAATTTGTACAATTCGATACCGCACTGGATGCGCACAAAAAAATGGGCCGGAAGCAACTGCCTGGCTTTCGGCTCTTTGTTCACCGCATATATCTAGCGGATTTGCAAAAAGGTCAACAGACCCTTGCCAGTCAAAAGTTCAATGATCAACAAAGCGGCAAAGCCAACCATTGCCATACGGCCATTCCACAATTCGGCGTAGGGGGTGAATCCACCCTTTTGGGAGTCATCAACGTACATTGGAGCAACTGTGGGGATACCGACGCGGTTTACACGGCTATTCATGATTTCGTCTCCGTTTTGTTTTCTTTTCTTTACCTTTCGTCCACTATCTTAACAAAACTACATTAAAAAGTCAAGCGCTTCGAGGATTGCTTAACAAAGCCCCAAATCATCGACTTTTCTTGAGTTCTGGTTCGGGCAGAGCGGGGGGTTCGCGCAGCTCAAGTTCTGAACCTGTTAAAGTCTCGTAGATCGCTTTGATCACGCCACTGGCGGGAATGGCAAGGAGCACCCCCAGGAGTCCTGCGATCTTGGCACCGATGAGTAAAGCAGCAAAGATCAAGACTGGGTCAAGTCCGGTGAGGTTGCCCAAGATTCGGGGAGCCACAATGTTGTCCTTGATCTGCTGCACCACTAAGGAGATGACCATTACCCATAGGGCCAGCCAAAAATTTGAGATTGCACAGATCAGCACAACGGTTGCAATCCCAATCGTTGCGCCGATAAAAGGCAACAATTCCATCAGCCCAACAAAAATTCCGAGGACGACGGCAAAGGGAACGGCCAATACGATGTATACCGGGGTGAGGATTGCAGCCATGAACAGACCCAAAATCAGTTGACCCGTAAAAAATCCCCGTAGATTGGCGACTAGGGATTCTGAAAAGCGGTCACGGATTCGCAGAGGCAAGAAACTGATCAGGCTCTGCCAGAGTCGTTTGCCGTCGAGGAGCATGTAAAACGAGATCACCAAGATCAAGATGAAATTGACAAAGCCGCTAAACGTGTTGAGGACGAACTCTAAAGACTGGGGGGAAGTAAGAACCTTCAACTGATCCCGTAGTCTGTCTCCGATGCCACTAAAAAGAGTAGTTGTATTAAAAGGTAGCCCCAGATTTTTTGTCCAAGCTTGTAAAGAAATCAGTTGATCGCTTCCGGATTTTACCAAGTCTGGCAAAGAGGTGAGCAGTTGGCTGCTCTGCTGGGAGACTAAAGGAAGTACCACGGTTCCAACGATCGCGATGATCGTCGCAGCCACCACGTACACCAAGAAAATTGCACTGACCCGAGGAATATATTTTTGCAGATATACAACTGGGTAGCTGAGTAAAAAAGCAATCAAGCCAGCGGTAATAAAAATAGTGATAAATTCGTGAAAATATTCAAAAACGAGTAAAAACGCCCATCCTCCTGCGACAAGAAGCAACCAAGAGATCAAAGTGCGCTGTAGGGAGGTAAAAACGGGCATGATGCTTGTAGAGCGGCAATAAATTCAGTGTAATGACTGGTACTAAACATTCAGTCTAGCGTCAGACATATAAACATTGATTGCGGTGCGTTAAAAAACAAGAAGAACTGTGGACTATTAGTGAGTGTCTCCCCGATTATTAAAACAAAGGGAAGATTTCAGGTGATTATCGTGGTTGAGTCAGCGCCGGACAAACCTTCTGAACCTCGCAAAACTCGTCAGGGCACTGGCCCTGTAGAGAAAGATTCTGTGGGTCTCTACCTTCAGGAAATTGGGCGGATCCCTTTGCTCAAACCGGAAGAAGAAATTATATTTGCCCGCGCTGTGGCCGAGGGTGGCAAGCGCGGCGAGTGGGCCAAACGCAAACTTGTCCAGGCCAACTTGCGCTTGGTAGTCTCGATTGCCAAGAAGTATCTCAACCGGGGTGTACCATTTCTGGATTTGATCCAAGAAGGTTCTTTAGGTCTGATCCGTGCTGCTGAGAAGTTTGAGCACGAACGGGGCTACAAGTTCTCCACCTACGCCTACTGGTGGATTCGTCAGGCGATCACGCGCGCTGTCGCTTCCCAGTCGCGGACGGTACGCTTACCCGTCCATCTCGTCGAAAAGATTAATCGAGTCAAAAAAGTCCGCCGTACCCTTGCACAAGAACTAGGTCGCACTCCCCAACAAGCCGAACTCGCTGTGGCATTGGAGTTGGACGAGGAAGAACTCGAACATATCCTACGGGCGGCGCGACGCACGGTTTCTTTAAATATCACCGTCGGTAAAGAAGAAGACACCGAGCTGATTCATCTGATCGAAGATATTCATAACGATCAGCCTGATGTGCATATCGACCGCGAATCGATGCGCTTTGAAGTGAATGAGCTTTTAGAAAAGCATCTCACGCCCCGCGAACGGGACATTTTACAACTGCGCTTCGGTTTGCAGGACGGCCAACAACGCACTCTCGATCAAGTAGGCAAAATCTTCGATCTCTCGCGGGAACGGATTCGTCAAATCCAAGCCAAAGCCTTTCGGAAGTTGCGTCGGGTTCGCCAACGTCAACGCCTTCAAGATTGGATCGGCAATACCTAATCGACAGTGGGTTGGGGAAATGAATGATCTTTCCCCCATACAACACTAAGCACTGATCGTTAATGCCTTGGAGACTTGTTCAGGATTCATATCTTGATGTTCTCCAAGTCCAGTCATCCCACGACTGACTAAGCGCTCGATGACGACCGGAATCGTCTCCACAGTCACGCCGTAGGCAGACAAGTGGGTTGGGACACCGACTGATTCAAAGAACGTCCGTGTCTTCGCAATGGCTCCATCAATGCGTTCGTCTTCGCTACCGGCTGTAATGCCCCAGATGCGCTCGGCGTACTGAAGCAGTTTGGCTTTTTTCTGTTCGCGGCGTACAGAGAGGACACCCGGTAGGACAATGGCCAACGTCCGCCCATGGTCGATATTGTGGAGGGCAGTCAGTTCGTGGCCGATCATGTGGGTTGCCCAATCTTGAGGGACTCCCACGCCAATGAGACCGTTTAGAGCCATGGTTGCGCACCACATCACATTGGCTCGTGCTTCGTAGTTGGTCGGCTCAGCGTAGGTCTTCGGCCCCTCTTCGATCAAGGTGAGCAGAATCGATTCAGCAAAGCGATCTTGCAGGGGGGCGTTGGCTGGGTAGGTGAGATACTGCTCCATGGTGTGGGTAAAAGCATCGACAACGCCGTTACCGACTTGACGAAGGGGCAACGAAAAAGTCGTCTCTGGATCAAGAACTGAAAATTTCGGAAAAAGCAAGTCACTAGCGAAGCCAAGCTTTGTTTGGGTTTCCCACTTCGTCACCACAGAGAAAGTGTTCATCTCCGAACCAGTGGCAGGTAACGTCAACACGGCACCGAGGGGCACTGCTGATGTGATTGGCGTTTTGCTTGCAACAATTTCCCAGGCATCTTCACCTTGAAAGGGTGCCGCTGCTGCAATAAATTTGGTGCCATCCAGAACGGAACCGCCACCGACGGCGAGCAGGAAATCAATCTTTTCGGTGCGAACGATTTCGACCGCTTTCATCAACGTTTCGTAGCGGGGATTGGGTTCGATCCCACCAAATTCCAGCACGGTTCGTCCTGCAAGGGCTGCTTTGACTTGATCGTAAACACCGTTGGCCTTGATACTGCCACCGCCGTAGGTGATCAAAATCCGGGCATCGGCCGGAATTTCGGCTCCGATATGGGCGATCTGCCCCTTCCCAAATAAAATCTTGACTGGATTATGAAAGGCAAAATTATCCACGATCTACTCCTTAGTTTGTTGAGTCGGCAATAAGGTACCGAAGATCAAATCCATGAAAATGTGCAGAGGGGTGCTGTCCTTGCGGACTTTCATCTGCATCAGTGCGCCTTCCCAACTATTGACCAGAAAATCCGCCAATCGGTTTGGCTCTAGGTGCGTAGGAATTTCACCTGCTAATTGCGCTTCAGCCAGGTGTACGGCCAGTTGGCTGCGCCAGTTGGCAAAAAAAGCCTCAATGCGCAGACGAAAGGTTTCATTCTGGTCCGCCAATTCTTGACCAAGATTGCCCAAAAGGCAACCTTCCCGGCAGCGAAGAGATTCAAAACCCTCACACTTTGCTTCAAAGTAGCGCCGTAAGCGCTGAAGAGGACTCAAGGACAGATCGCCAAAATAGCGTTCCATCTCCTGATTGTGGGCTTCGGTATCGCTGGCAATAATTGCCAAACCAAATTCTTCTTTGCTGGCAAAGAAGTGATAGAAAGAGCCTTTCGGAACCCCGCTGATCTGCAAGATCTCCTGCAATCCAGCATGGTTGTATCCCTTCTCCCGAATGATTCGTGCGCCCGCGTGCAAAAGGGCAGAGCGCGTTGAATCTTTGGTCACTTTGGCGGCTTCTCTGGACATGAATCAAAAGTAGACCAGTCGTCTCCTAAAGTCAAGCTTTAGCTGCGGTGTCTTATCTGGGTATTCAAGTACTCAGGTGTACAATGGGTGTACATAAAACGTTAAGCATCCATCTATTTGGGGTGAGAAGAGTCATGCTTCAGAAAGAAACTACTACGCCAAAAGATAAGCGGCTTTCTATCAGAGCGACAGAGCTAGAGAAGGCTATTCTGGCGCAAGCAGCACGGGCGAGACACATGAATGTCAGTCAATTTGTGCTACAGGCATCCCTGGAAACTGCGCACACTATTCTTGCAGATCAGACTGAGTTCCGTCTGCCACCCGATCAGTGGGAGGCATTCTGTCAGCGTCTTGACGAACCGCCGAGAGCCATTCAAGCGTTGCAGAAACTGTTTAGTGAACAGGAACTTTTTTAATGCCCGACGAGCAATTAAACGCTCCTGTTTTACTTGACAAGAGCCACGAAATTGCAAGTTTCGATTGCGGTAAGACACCACTCAACGACTTCCTCACAAAGTACGCCTTACACAATCAGGCGAGTGGAGGAGCCAGAACCTATGTCCTGACGCGCAGTAAACGTGTGATTGGCTATTACAGTCTTGCCCCAGGGTCTGTATCACCAGAAGATGCTCCCGCACGAATCATCAAAGGGCAAGGACGTTATCCTGTGCCCGTTATTCTGATGGCAAGATTTGCAGTAGACAGCAGCGAGCAGGGCAAAGGATTAGGCAAGGCTCTGTTCCGCGATGCCCTACGTCGCTCATTGACAGGAGCGCAAACCATCGGTGGACGAGCTTTTCTTGTTCAAGCTAAAGACGAAGAAGCTCGAACCTTTTACCTGAAATTTGATATGGAAGCGTCCCCAACAAATGTTCTACATTTATTTTTGCTATTCAAGGACATTCAACAATCAATGGCAAGAGACTGAAAAGTGCTGTATCGCCTAGAATAATAATCTTCTTCTTCAACTAGAAAGAAACACACAAAGGACTTTCAAGAAGCCATTATCCCTTCTTAGATAAAGCACGAGCGAGAGCAAAAAACTCTTGCTGTTCTGGCTCTGTGAGATAGATA
>JACMLN010000067.1 GCA_014379585.1 Gloeobacterales cyanobacterium ES-bin-313
AGCCTCCTTCAATCCACCCGGCCTGACCGTGGCTGTTGCCAAAGATCGTGCCATCGAATCGTTGCTCTACCCGAACAGCACTTTTGTCTTGAATCTTTTAGAAGAAGGCAAACACATTCCTTTCATGAAGCAATTCTTGAAACCCTTTGCACCGGGCGAAGATCGCTTCGGCGAGACTGAAACTAAGATCGCTCATAATGGTTCACCGATCTTGCAAGATGCCCTTGCTTATCTAGAGTGCAAAGTCGTCAACCGTATGGACTGTGGCGATCACTGGCTGATCTATTGCTCGGCGGATGCAGGCAATGTCTTCAACCCTGGAGGCCGTACTGCTGTCCACTTCAGACAAACAGGCACCCACTATTAGTCCGGCGTGACTCCTGCCATACAGGATGACTGGACACTACTACTAGTCTGCTTGCATAGTAGGGTAGGACTTGGGTAATAAGATGCAACAGCGGCGGCCAATTGGAATCGATCTCTTTGCTGGTGCTGGCGGCTTGGCTTTAGGTTTTGAACAGGCTGGCTTTGATGTCCTTACTTCGGTAGAGTACGACCCAGTACATGCTGCTGTACATGCCTTTAATTTCCCCCAAACAGAAGTTCTCTGTGCTGATGTTGCACTCCTTTCTGCGGATGGCTTACGTGCCGCTGCGGAACGGGGCTGGTTGCGACATGGAAATGAAGGAACTTGGCATGGTGAAATTGACGTTATTTTTGGTGGGCCACCCTGCCAGGGATTTTCGACAATTGGAAAACGCTTGATCGACGACAAGCGCAACCAACTAGTTTTCCACTTTTTTCGTCTCGTTGCTGAGTTGAAACCTCGCTACTTCGTCTTAGAAAATGTTCCTGGAATGCTTGCAGGGGGACATCTAAGTATTTTGAAATGCTTGATCGATGAGTTTGAACAGATTGGTTATCAAATTGCCTCTCCTCCTCAGGTGCTCTGCGCAGCAGATTTTGGGGTTCCTCAAGATCGTAAGCGCTTGTTTTTGCTAGGAGCGCATCCTGATCAGAGACTTCCCAGATATCCAACGCCAACAACATGCCCTGCCCCAAAACGTTCAGCCATAAAAAATCAACAATTAAATATTCTACCTTCGGTACTGCCGCCAGGACCAATAGTGAATGACGCATTAGGCGGATTACCCGACTTAGATCTATTTTCAGCTCTTTTGGAAACAGATGAAGTTTCTTTATGCACTGAGCATCTAGAAGAGATGGAACGGCAAAAAAATCATTATACGCACTATATACGAGGACTAATCGAGGAAACCCAAGATTTTTCAATAACACGCTTTTGGGATCGAACTCTACTCACTAGCTCTATGCGGACAGAGCATACGGAAGCCTCAATCGCTAGGTTTGCAGAGACCTTGCCAGGACATACAGAACCAATCAGTCGTTTTTATAGGCTCGATCCAAAAGGATTGTCTAATACTCTGCGTGCTGGCACAGGAAGTGAAAGAGGCGCATACACTTCGCCAAGACCGATCCATCCATTTTTGCCCCGTGTCATTTCTGTACGAGAGGCCGCAAGATTACATTCTTTTCCCGATTGGTTCCGGCTCCACAAAACAAAGTGGCATGGGTTTCGCGAAATTGGCAATTCTGTACCTCCACTTTTGGGTCGTGCTGTCGGGAACGCTATTATCGATGCTCTCGATGTACAACCATTTCGCTCTAATCTAGTCATTGAGCTTGGCTCAACAGAATTGCTTGGGTTTACAATGAAAGAAGCTGCGGCATACTTTGGTGCTCATGCGGATCATATTCCCGCCCAACGTAGGCGAATATCGCACGATAAGGTTTTGCAATGACTAAATCATTGCCCAAGCAAGGCAAGTATAAAAGTATTATTGAGTACATCTTCCTATCTAAGTATCTTCTAGATGCTGACAATATTTCCTTTAGTAATTCTGACATTGAAAATGCTGTGCTTGCCTTAAAGATTTCTCTACCAAAAAATCGTTATGACGTAAACTACAATCTAAGGTTTCGGGCAAACATGCCGGAAAATGTTCTCAACACTGCACCACCAGGAAAGGCTTGGATTATTCGCATTGTGGGACGTTCAGAATACTGTTTTGCGTTGGTCAATGATCAGCCAATTGCTATTAACTCAATGCTTTCGGCCACCAAGATTCCTGATGCAACTCCTGGCATTGTAGCAATGTATGCTCTTAATGATGAACAAGCTCTACTGACCCGAGTCCGATATAATCGCTTGATCGATATTTTTACAGGCATTACTTGCTACTCACTCCAAAATCATTTGCGCACTACTGTTCGCTTAGAGAATACGACGTACCAAGTTGAAACTGATGAAATATATGTTGGCATTGATCGCAGAGGTGCCCATTATATTTTTCCTGTCCAAGTTAAAGGCGGGACAGACAAGATGAGTGTGGTGCAAATTGAACAAGATTTTGCGCTCTGTGCTGATAAATTTCCTACTCTGATTTGCCGACCAATTGGAGCACAGTTTACTAAAAATGGATTAATTGCTCTGTTTGAGTTTGAGCTAGGAGAAGAGGGAGTCACTATCGCTATGGAACGACACTATCGACTCGTCAAACCCGAAACAGTAACATCCGAAGAGCTTGAAATGTATCGCAACCGATTGAGTACATAAACTCATGATCCGGATCATATGCAGCGGTACTTACAGTGAGCACTTCAAAACCTCTTTCGATTAATCTGCAGGTTGGCTTGAAACTCGTGCAGAAGGAGAACTCGTCAGCATGTCTTTGAAGAATATTTCATGAGAAGAAGAAAAGCGCTTGAGAAAACCAGGTGGGCATTGAGCAGTTGGGAAAGTTCTAGACCCGTTTTCTCGGACTCGAAGGAGACTTGTTCTGCAAGCCCCAAAGAGTCCGTCAGCCTCTTCAGTTCTTCTCGCATCTCCCCAGAACCGCTCACCGTCAGGCGCGGGGTCAGCCCATCCTTCTTGAGGATCCAAAGTGCTTTCAGGATCAGATCTACACATTTCATCTGAGTGTTTTGCGGGGGGGGTGAAAGAGAGATTATGCAGGAGTAAGTCCAGAAAATATATTTCATATTTTCTAGGTGTTTATCCTCTCGAAGCCTTTGATCGTCACGACTTTTGCCTGTTTGACGGCCTTGAGCGTCACCTGGCAGGAACGAACGGCTTCGCCATTGAGCAAAACCGTACAGGCGCCGCACAGACCTTGGCCACACCCAAATTTCGTCCCGCTTAAACCGAGATTGTCCCGCAGTACCCAGAGCAAGGGCGTAGTTGGATCTGCTGCAACTTGGCCTGAGTGCTGTTGACAGTTAGAGATATGTTTACCAGACTTTCTGCCGTAGCTTAGTTTTCCAGTCGAAGGAGCGGATTGAGAGATCTGACCGATAGTTCGGAGTCGGAGTATGAACAACAGAAAAAATGTTAATCCAAGCATAGACCCTGTTACGTAACACTTTTGCTGGTGGCGCACTCCGACATGACCCCAACGAAAGATGAGGCAAAGCGAAAAGCAATCAAAACCGATTTAGTTTTTTTAAGCTGCTTAAACCCGTGGCCAATTTCTACCTAAGATCTGGAAGAAAATAATTGCTCCGTTTCTCCACATCAAAGGGTATCGCCAAATCTCAAATTACTGGACATTACCATGTTCACGAACCCAACTACTCGAAAACGCGGAGTTATCCTCACCACTCCCGGATGGAAGAAACTCCAACAGTCAATCAGCAAAGCGGAATTTGAGTGTAACTATGGTGACCGTTACACCTACGACCGTCTAGCAGAACGTACCAGCCTAGATCCCGTCACGATCTCCAAAGTGATTGAGCGTCAAAAAGCAGTAGATCGGCGTACCCTCGCCTTAGTCTTCCAGTCTTTTGACCTCGAACTCGAAGAGGTTGATTACACACGAAAAAATATTCTCCAGGCAGATCGCAATCAGCACTGGGGACAGGCAGTGGATGTTTCCTCTTTCTATGGTCGAGAGGAAGAACTAGCTGTACTTGAGCAATGGATTGTTGAGGATCGCTGTCGATTGGTGATGCTTTTGGGCATGGGAGGGATCGGCAAGACGACTCTCTCAGTCAAGTTGGCCGAACGCATCCAAGATGGATTTGACCATGTGATCTGGCGATCATTGCGCAATGCACCTTTGCTCAACGATCTCTTGGACGATCTGCTCGAATGCCTGTCTCAAGATCGGCCAGCCACCTTGGATGGAAAGCTTGTCCGCTTAAACTCAACCCTGCGCAAGCAGCGTTGCTTACTCATTTTAGATAGCGTCGATACGATCCTTTGCGATCATGGTTCGGCTGGCTACTTTCAGGAGGGCTACGAAGGATATGGGATCTTTTTGAAGGGCATCGCCGAGGTGTTCCATCAGAGTTGCCTGGTGCTGACGAGTCGCGAGAAGCCTGCCGAGCTTGGCGTGATCGAGGGTCGAACGCGCCCGATCCGGGTCTTCCAGGTGTCTGGTGTTGGAGAGCCAGAAGCCCAGGCAATCCTCAAGGCCAAAGATCTGAATGTCAACAAGACTAACCATGAATGGAAAGTACTTATTTCTCATTACAGCGGCAACCCGCTTGCATTGCAGATCGTAGCGACGATGATCCGGGAATTACTTGACGGAGACATCCCTGCTTTTGTGCAGCTGTTAAAGCGGGGCACGATTCTCTTTGACGATATCCGTGACTTGCTCGACCAGCAGTTCCGCCGTCTCAGCGATTTTGAGAAAGAAGTGATGTACTGGATTGCTATCCATCGTGAGGGAATTGAACTGGGTACCCTCCGAGAAAATATCATTGCGCCGGTACCTGAGACAAAGCTATGGGAGGCATTACGCTCCCTTGGCAGACGGTCATTGGTGGTCAAATGCGAAACCCGCTTTACCCTGCAACCGGCTCTTTTGGAGTATGTGAGCGACAAACTCATCGAGCAAATTTCAAACGAGATCATCTCCAGAAAAATTGGACTCATCGACCGACACGCCCTGATCGCCAACCATGCGAGCGAGGAGCTATGCGAAATCCAGACTAGGCTGATGTTGCAGCCCATTGCAGATCGGTTGATGGCTACTCTCGGTAGCCACACAGTGATTGAACGTCGCCTCTCAGAACTCGTTTGGGATCTGCGCCGTGAGGCTCCACGATCCTGTGGCTATGCAGTGAGTAATGTACTCAACTTACTTTGCTACTTGCATTGTGACCTGAGCAATTACGATTTCTCTGGGCTCCACCAGCGCCACATTCAGCTTCATTGGACTGAGCAAAGCCCAGGTGAACATGCCTCATAAAAACTTAATTTCTGGCTTAACTTTGCAAACTTATTTGTTTTCCACATCTCGTTTCAGAGATACTAGCTGAGAAAATCTGTATTGTGCAGGCCAGCCAGCTTAGAGAAGAAGTTCACTATATCTTTCTCACTTCTTTGTCTTATCCCCAAATCTGTGCTGGCTTGCTGATGTTTCAGATCTTTGCAAACAGTCGTGTTAGTTAGAGGGAAAACGCACCATGAAATTGAATTCAGTTGTTGCTCGTTGGTTATTGGTCGGATTGCTGACAGTCTCAGGTACAGCATCGCTCACTTTCTCGGCTCAAGCTCAGGATTCTTTTGAGAAAAAGATTGAGCAGGTAAGTAAGAACAAAGGCCAAGCAGGCAGCGGGGATATGATCCGCCGCTTCTTCTACGGCGATTTGCTACCGCTTGGCGTGCAGCCCGGTGGTGCAGGCATGGTAGTGAACTTGTACAACAAGGCGAATGACTACACCTTCTCCTACTGCGCAACCTACGATGTCGTTGTTGCGATCAAGAAGGGTCGGGTCGCCCTGTTCCCTTCTGACGAAGTCAAGTAACAACCAGTCTGTAGAAGCAATGGGTAGTTCGCTCGACAACCCGTATTCCCTGGCGAAGGGGCGCAGCGTGCTGTGCCCCTTATGTCCATGTAAATAATTTGCTTGGTTATGCTTCTGAATCTTTGCAAACAGTCGTGTTAAAAGGAAAATTGCATCATGAAATTGAATACACTTGTTGCTCGTTGGTTCCTTGTCGGTGCGTTGACAGTCTCAGGGACTGCGGCAATGACCTTCTCAGCCCAAGCCCAGGAAGTTCCTCTTGAGAAGAAGATCGCGCTTCTAAACAAGAATAGAGACCAAGTTGGCACTGGGGACATGCTACGTCGATTCTTTTACGGCGATCTCCTACCTCTTGGTGTTCAGCCCGGTGGTGCAGGCATGGTCGTGAATTTGTACAGCAAGACCAATGACTATACCTTTTCTTACTGTGCTACCTACGATGTTGTTGTAGCGATCAAGAAAGGCCGGATCACCCAGTTCCCTGCCGACGAAGTCAAGTAACACCAGCCCTCAAAAGCGATGCGTGGTTTGATCGACAGCCCATATTCCCGGTCTAGGGGCGCAGCATGCTGTGCCCCAGATGCCTTTATGGATCATTCATCAGACCCAAACGGTATGTCTACACCAACCACAATGCGAGGTTACTTCTTATGGTGGATTTTGCTGATGCTTTGAGGCTGCTGCACCCCTTGATTGCTGTGGCCATTGTGTTTCCGTTGATCGGGATTGTTTGCTACTTTGCATGGCAGACCCAGCAGCGCCGAAAGCAACAGGCAGCAGGCGAAAAGAGTAAAATTCCACCAACTTCAGGAACCGAACACGTCAATTTTGGGCGTTGGTTGGCTGGTGCTGTGATCAGCCTCGCCTTGATTGGGATTGGGCGACCCCTGATCGCCAAAATCATTGAAAGCCAACTTTGGCAGTCAAATCCTGCACAGTTGGCTTTCGATGTATTCGTGTTTGTCGCTACCCTCGCTTGTTTTGTGTTTCTATACCGGGTCAAACATCCAATTTGGTTGCCGGTTTTGGGTCTAGCCACAGCAGTTGGGGTGCTGGCACTCGGTTTTCAAGATGGTATTTACCGAAATGACAAAGAATGGTACTCCTCCCACTTCTATATCGGAATGGGAGCGACGCTGTTGATGATTCTCTCGCTTGTGATCGTCCAGAGGATCTACCAGGACAAAACGGGTGCGTGGAGACGAGCACACGTCGCCCTCAACAGTACTGCCCTTTTGTTGTTCTTTCTCCAGGGAGCAACAGGGGTGCGGGACTTGCTCGATATTCCCCCCGGATGGCAGGAACCCTTCGTCTACAAATGTGATTTTAAAAACCACACCTGTCCTGTAGCAGCTCCTGCCCAAAAATCTCCTTAACTAGCGTAGATGTCCATAACCTCGGACAGCAATTTCAAAGCCTGGGGCCGTTGGCGTTGGAACGAATTGCGTCCGATGATCGAGCCAAATCCTCCACCTGAGCGGATCGCACGGATTTCATCGAGCAGAGCCTCATCATCAGTGTTCGTTGCCCCACCCGAGAAAATGGTGATCCGTCGTCCGGCAAATGTACATTCCACGACATGTTTCACCCGTTCAGCCAGAGTTGCCACCGGGATTTGCTCTTTTTCATAGACCTTGCGCGCTTCCTCCTGCTCGATATGGGCGGTGGGTAGTTTCACTTTGATGACATGGGCACCGAGTTGGGCGGCAATATGGGCCGCGTAAGCAGTCACATCGATGGCGGTTTCTCCTGGTTTGCTCAAAGCCGAACCACGGGGATAAGACCAGATCACGACGATCAGGCCGTGGCGCTTGGCTTCCTCGGCGTAGGCACGAATAGTACCGTACATCTGCAGGCGATGGCTGGAACCTGGATAGATCGTGAAACCAATGCCAATACAACCGAGGCGCAGCGCGTCGGCGACACTACCAGTCAATGCCTGATCGGGATCCGCTTCATTGAGCAACACATCATGATCATTCACTTTCAAAATCAATGGAATCTCGCCAGCGAACTGCCGTGCTCCCGCTTCTAGAAATCCAAGTGGAGCGGCGTAGGCACTGCAGCCCGATTCAATGGCCAGTTCGAAGTGATAGCGGGGGTCATAAGCCGGTGGGTTAGCTCCGAAGGAACGGCCTGGCCCATGCTCGAAGCCTTGATCGACGGGCAAGATCACCAGTTTTCCTGTACCAGCCAGCCGTCCATGTCCGAGCAGGCGGGCCAAGTTCGTTAGGGTCCCTGGATTATCGCTGCCGTACCAGCTAAGGATTTCTCGGACTTTGGCGTTCATAATTAGCTCTCCTGAATGATCGGAAGGTCGAAACTATCGAAATCAAGGTAAGTACGAAGAGCAATATGCTCCCCCAACCAGGATGGCTCAGGTGACCGTCTGTTGTCGCGAAACAAAAGAATCAAGCTCTTCACTCTGCTTATTATTTTGGTAAATACTCTAACTTTCCTTGTGCATCCCTGAAGCCCTACTTCCCTGTGATTTGAACTTCGACTTTGCTTAGGTGTTGAAATACTTTTTCGCTTAAATCTTCCAACAAAATAGTCAAACAAGTCGCATAAGTCGAATATCGACCTCGCGCTCCACATAGTCCCATTCCCGCGTCACACGCAAGCGATCCAATAGATCCTCGAAAGCCTTGGTATGTTCGGGAGCATATTCAAACCAGGTGAGGAAATCGAAGGGTTCGCCGATGTCGCGGCAATGGTGAAGCTTGCGGGCAACAGCGGGCAAATAATCCATGCCAATCTCTGTGTGGTGCGACGTTTCTTCAAAGATCTCTCGGCGCTCGTCCTGAGAGAGATCCCACCACTGTGCTGTTTTTTTGATCGGTATCAAAGCCGCACAAAGCGCTTCTGGACGATTGAGAGTGGGCTGGATCTGCTTCAAGGCATTGACTTCGACCCGTGTGGCATAGCGTACATTGCTTGTCAGACCCCGTAGTATCCAAGCGGCTTCGGTTTCGTCCGCTTCTCCGTTGACAACATCCAGCCTTTCAACCATTTCCAGGCCAGTGCCGATGAGGTTATCTATGCGGGTGACCTGCCAGAGTCCCTGCTTTCCACCGACAAATGCGAAACGGTTGTTCATTGTGACCTCCTTTAATACATTTCTTGATTTTGAATAATGTGCCAAGCCCGTAAAACTTCGGCCACAGACCAAGCTTGAGCAATACAGCCCTTGGGGGTGAAGGGAGCGTCCCCGTCAAAAATCTCGCTGATCGTACCAAGTCCTGCATTGTGCAAGTGTTGGGCGATGGGAGCTAGGAAGGAAGCCGACAGTATTTTGTCGTTGTAGACCCGCAGGTGGGCGAGGGCAAAAGAACCAAGTAGCCAGCCCCAGACAGTGCCTTGGTGATAGGCACCGTCTCGTTGCAACTGGGCGCCACCATAGTGACCTTGGTACTGCGGATGGCCAGGATTTAGACTGCGCAGTCCATAGGAAGTCAGGAGAGAGCGAGAACAAGCATCGACAACTCCGCGCTGTTCTTCGGGGTTGAGGGGACTTTCGGGCAATGAAACCGCAAAGATCTGGTTGGGACGCAAGGAAGCATCGTTGCCTTCTGGTGTGTCTAAAACGTCGTAGCAGTAACCCAATTCTGGATTCCAAAAACGGCGAAAGCCCGATTGAACTTGGGAGGCAAGGGCACGATACACTTCCGCAGGTTTATTCAGTCTGCGGGCAAAAGTACTCATCGAAAGCAGTGCATTGAACCAAAGAGCATTGATCTCCACAGGTTTGCCGATGCGGGGTGTGACCACCCAATCGCCTACTTTCGCATCCATCCAGGTTAGTTGCACCCCAGGTTGGCCAGCGTAGAGCAATCCATCTTCGGGATCGACATGAATGTTGTAGCGAGTACCTTTACGATGCCAGTCAATAATTTCAGCCAGAACAGGAAAAAGCTCGGCCAGGAATACTTCATCGCCAGTCACCTCGACGTACTGCCGGATCGCTTCAAAGTACCAGAGGGTGGCATCGACTGTGTTGTATTCAGCGTCAACTGGTGTAGAGCCATCGTCGGGGAAGCGGTTCGGTAGCATTCCCTGGCTGACATAGCGGGAAAATGTGAGCAGGATCGAGCGAGCAATTTCGGGGCGACCGGTGGTGAGCGTCAATCCCGGCAAGGCAATCATCGTGTCCCGACCCCAATCGCCGAACCAGTGATAGCCTGCGATCACCGTCTTTCCTGGGTCTGCGCTGGGAAGCCCACGATTGACCACAAATTGGTCAGCGGCTAAAACTAACTGGCGAATCCACCCTGGGGCATCCTTCACTTTTTCCTGGGCAACTTGCCAGATGTTCAGCAGTGAAGCCTGATAATCTTGCTGCCCTTGAAAAGACTTTACGCCATCGATTTTAGGAATAGGTTCGAGGCTGGCCACAATTGTCAGGGACTCACCCACTTGGAGAAAGGCTTCGAAAGTTGCTGCGTGCAAGTGATCATCCAGGGTTCCGAGTCCTCGCTCCCGTTCCGCAACCAAAAGAAAGTTGTTGTTCCATTGATTCACCAGCTCTACCGTGCCGCGATTACTCAATACGTACAGAGATTTCGCCCCTACATAGGCATTCACTTCAACTCCTTGCTGCACAGAACTGACCTGCATCGACCAGTCTCCAGCGCTTGTGCGACTGTGATAGTCGCGGTAGTTGACCAATGCTTTCAGCGAGAGACCCATGGGAGCAGAAGCGCGCAGAAGTGTATAGCGAATATAAGATTCTTGTCTGCCCTGCTGCATCCAGACCCGCTTTTCGAGCAATGCATCGGCACAGGCATAGTGCCAGACCGGAATTGTTCCATCGAGAAAAAAGCTCTCAAGTAGATTCTGGCCACTTGGATTGACCATATCCCCTGCCCAGCGGTTGGCAAACAAAGGATACTGACAATTTTCGTAGGTGCAAGTCTCGTCCAATTTGCTCAACATGACCGTGCGGCCAAGGGGCGGTTCAAGAGCGGCAACGAATAGACCGTGATAGCCACGAGTCAAAGTTCCAGCCATACTGCCTGATGCGTAACTGCCTAAGCCATTCGTCACCAGCCATTCGCGGCTTTGTGCATCGTCTAAATTGCCGCAAATTTCTCGACCAAAAATGATTTCCATTGAGTGCATCGCAGAAAGGACAGTTTGCAAAAATAGAGAGTGTGTAGGGACTTAAATACCTCGAAAACCCATGTCAGTACCAAGTTTTAGCCGATCCTCAAGCATCGGATCGCGCTCGCGTTTCCAGACACCGACGAGAGCCAGACCAATCCCCACCAGGATAATCGCACCACCAACCGACTGAGCAAAGGTGGGTACTTCTCCAAGAATCAAATAAGCAGCAAGCACCGCACCCAAAGGATTGAATGCCTCGGCGAGCACTGCATCTGCTGTCCGACTAAGCCGTCCACCGATCACCCAGAGAGTCTGACCAATGACAACGATCAAAGTTCCATAAAATAGCATCCATTCCCATAGAAAAGGCGAGAAAGCTTCAGCAAAGTGGTGGCTACCATAGAGGACGATGGCGATGCAAAAGAAGATTACAGTCCCTAACCCGGTGCGGACAACGCTAAAAGCACCGACTGGCACTTTGCCCAAATAACGATGACTGATCGTGCTGGCTATTGCCTGAGCTACTGCTGCCAGTGCAGTACAGGCAACCCCCAACGACCCTGAACCGAGCATGATCGAGCTTCCTTGAAGAGCAACCGTGGCACACACTCCCAGACAGGCAGTTGCTGCTCCTGCTACTTCCCAAACGCCCGTACGCTCCCGCAACACCCAGGCAGCGAGAACAAGCGTCAGAAGTGGTTCAAGGCGGCTGACGAGGGTAACATTGTTGACCATGGTCAAGCTGAGGGCAGAGAAGAAGAGCGCCGGGGCGAGGGCACCGGCCAAGATGGCCACTGCGATCAACGCAATCCATTCCTTTCGATCCAGGCTGCGTAAAGATCCTAGTTGAGAGCGATAAAGAGGAACCAGTACCACGAGAGCAAAAAGGTTGCCAACGAACAGCAAATTGCACAGTGAGATCGGGTTGTGACCATTGACCAAGTGCTCAGTACCAAGCTGAGTCAGCTTGCGAGTGACGGAAGCAGCAGAAGCGAAGATGCCCGCTGCCGCCCAAAGATAGACGTAGCCTGGTGGTGTCATGAACTTCCAGAGTGTTGGCGTAGCACGTTCCATTACTGCCTCAAAGTGCAATCTGCTTTAACTTTTGGACGGAATCGGCTGGCGCAAGCATCGGCTTACCAGCGTCAACCTGTACTGTTGCGGAGACAGGCGGATGACTAAGGCTCTGGTCGCGATCCAGTTCTAAAAGAGTACGGTTCAATCCCTTATTTAGATGGCCAAATTGAACAAGGCTAGAGAAATTTCTCAATGGTTTGCGCGTACTGCTTTTTCGGTTGTAGCCCAGTCAGCCGAGTGAGCATCAGATAATAGGAAAGATCTGTCGTCCGAAAACTGAGCGAGTGGAGGATTTCCAGGATTCGCTGGGCATTCGGCCATGAGGAAGCATTCAAGGATGACATAGTTTTTTTTAATAAGCCTTTAATATTGAAGTTCGAGTAGCGCCACGAAAGTGATCAGATCGATCCAGCCCAATTTTAATAAAACGATTGGGAGGGTGCCTTGCCAGAGTAGAGCAAGTTCATTCGCTCGCATAAGCTGCTTTTCGGTAAGTAAGTTATGGTGCAGCAAATGGGTATCAAGTAATCCATTCATCGATTGCTCCTCGACAAGTAACGCTCAAGTAGGGTTATCAATAGCAGGGCAGTTCCAGTGCACATAAGTGCTTGCAAGGATGTCATGATAAATCCAATCCACAGATAGCTAGAAACGGGTGTGAGCAAAGCAGTTGTGTAAACTACGGCGGCAAGGAGTGAACTGGATGCGTCCGCGCCAAAATTCTTGCGTAATCCCTCAAGCTGAAATTAAAAATATTCAAATTCTCTACCAAAGCTGGCGCTTCTAGATCCCACGAAAACCCATATCGCCCCCCATTTTCAGCCGAGTTTCCAGCATTAAATCGCGCCCACGCCGCCAAGCACCGATCAGCCCCAGAACAATCCCCACCAGAACCACTCCACCACCCACTGCCTGCGAAAAAGTCGGAACTTCTCCGAGGATTAAGTATGCGGAAAGCACTGCACCTAAGGGATTAAACGCTTCCGCAATGGCCGCGTCTGCTGTGCTACTCCGCCGCGCACCGATCACCCACAAGGTCTGACCAACCACGACGATCATGGTGCCGTAGAACAACATCCATCCCCACAGAAAAGGCGAAAACGCTTCGGCAAAATGGTGGTTTCCGTAAAGAATAAGAGCGAGGCAGAAAAAGACCATAGTCCCCAAACCTGTGCGCACGACACTAAAAGCACCGACTGGTACATGTCTGAGATAACGACGACTAACAATATTCGCAACAGCCTGAGCGACAGCCGCAAGGGCAGTGAACGTGATCCCCAACCCATCGTTGCCCAGCATCGTGCCCCCTTGCAGCAGGATAGTCACCACGACTCCCAAGCAGGCAGTCACAGCTCCTGCCACTTCCCAAATACCTGTGCGCTCTCTCAACACCCAGGCGGCAAGAGCAAGTGTCAGCAAGGGTTCCAGGCGACTGACTAGCGTGACATTGTTGACCATCGTCATCGTCAGAGCAGCGAGGAAAAAAGCCGGAGCGAGGGCACCACCGAGGATAGCCACAGCGATTAAAGCACTCCAATCTCGGCGACTCAGGGAACGCAAAGTTCCCAGTTGATGCCTATAAAGGGGCACCAAAACCAACAAAGCGCAAAGATTGCCAACAAATAGCAAGTTGCAAAGCGAGATTGGGTTGTGCCCATTGACTAGATGTCCAGCACCCAGGATCGAGAGTTTACGGGTCACAGCACCGGAGGCTGCGAAAATTGCAGCGGCACACCAGAGATACAACTGCCCTGGCAGCATCCAAGGGATATTCCGATGGACTTCTTCGGCAGCACCTTTCATAAAATAGACCCTTGGGAGAATGACCATGCTGGCTACCCCTGGGTAAGTCAGCACCATCAAAGCACAGAGGCAACCACCACTCAGCCTACACAGATCTAGACTGGAAACAAAATAAAGACGTTTTTGGACTCAATTACGAATCCAAACTGACCGATGTCCCGTACCCATTTGCAAGGTACGGTTGCCACCCAGGAGATCCCAATGACCAGGGAAGAACAAAGATTGAGCGAAGCCCGCAATCACCAAGTCCATTGGCGGCGCTGGGGGCCCTACTTAAGCGAACGCCAGTGGGGTACTGTGCGGGAAGACTACAGTGCCAATGGCACAGCCTGGGACTATTTCCCCCATGACCATGCCCGCTCCCGCACCTACCGTTGGGGCGAAGACGGCATCGCTGGCATCAGCGACAATCACCAACGTCTGTGCTTTGCGTTGACGCTTTGGAACGGCAATGATCCAATCCTCAAGGAACGCCTCTTTGGACTATCGGGGAGCGAAGGCAATCATGGCGAAGATGTCAAGGAGTACTACTTCTACTTGGACAACACGCCGACCCATTCCTACATGAAATATCTCTACAAATATCCCCAATCTGCGTATCCCTACGCCCAATTGGTAGATGAAAATCAGCGGCGTGGCCGCAGCCAGAGCGAGTTTGAGTTGCTAGATACCGGTGTTTTTGCGGAAGATCGCTACTTCGATGTCACCATCGAGTACGCCAAGGGATCCCAGGACGATTTGTTCATCCAGATCGCCGTCACCAACCGTGGCCCGGAGGAACATGCCATCCATTTATTGCCCACACTTTGGTTCCGCAATAC
>JACMLN010000068.1 GCA_014379585.1 Gloeobacterales cyanobacterium ES-bin-313
AATTTTCAATGGAATTCGTAGCAAGGATAAATATATCTTAGATGCGGATGTCCAGAAATGCTTTGACCAAATCAATCATTCGGCACTCCTGAGCAAGCTCAATACTTTTCCAACTCTCCATCGGCAGATCAAAGCCTGGTTAAAGTCAGGAGTCGTATTAGACGGCAAATTGTTCCCAACTGAAGCAGGTAGCCCGCAAGGGGGCGTGATTTCACCATTACTCGCCTTGGTTGCCTTGCAGGGTTTAGAAACAGCGATCAGAAGTTGCGTCAACCCCGGTCGAAATGCACAACGAGAATTGACCGTTGTGTTTTATGCCGATGATTTTGTCGTACTTCATAAGTCGCTAGATGTCGTCTTGAAGGCTAAATCAGTTGTCGAAGAATGGTTAAGCGGGATGTCTCTAGAATTGAAGCCCAGTAAAACTCGCCTCTCTCATACCCTCAACTCGTATGAAGGGACTGTAGGATTCTCTTTCCTCGGATTCACTATCCGCCATATTCCAGTTGGTAAACACCGATCTGGATCTAATAGTCAAGGGAAACGCTTGGGCTTCAAGACCATCATTACGCCTAGCAAAGAGAAGGCAAAGCGACACATGGAGTCACTGAAAACCGTGATTAAGAGTTGCAAGACAGCACCTCAACAAGTGCTGATCAATCGACTTAATCCGATCATTCGGGGATGGTGTAACTACTACTCAACTGTGTGTAGTCACAAAACCTTCTCGAAATGCGATTACATTCTCTTGTTCTCGCAATTAAGAGCTTGGGCGAGGTATAGAACTGGAAACTTTGGCTCCACTACTTTTTCCAAATATTGGCATCGCATCGGTGATACACTCAGCTTCTCTACGAAGAATGGAATAAGATTGGTTTCTCATTCCAAAGTGCCACACGTTCGTCATGTCAAAGTGAAAGGGGATAAGAGCTATTTTGATGGGGATATCCTCTACTGGAGTACTCGTAAAGGAACGCATCCTGAACTACCCAATCGATTAGCGATGCTACTCAAGAAGTACAAAGGAAGATGTCCTGAGTGTGGACTATTGTTTGTCGCAGACGACCTGATAGAGGTTGACCACCAAATTGCAATATCAAAAGGTGGAACAGATAAGTTCGATAATCTGCAACCGCTTCATCGTCATTGCCACGATGTTAAAACTGCCCTTGACCTGGCTCATGTGGCAGAAGGTGCTGTTGCCAATCAGCCGTTTTGTTGAGGAGCCGTGTGCTGGTAGCCTAGCAAGCACGGTTTTGAATGGGAGGGTGACAGGGCAACTTGTCACTCGACCCTAACGATCTGCTCAATTGGCGGTCTGTCGATCTAGGGGAGTTTGACTGCGGGCTATCTCGAAAGGGCTAGAACACCCACAAAACCCTAAGGATCTCAGATAGCGCTTCTGGAGGTAAACCTTGAAGTGTTTGGGCAGAAGTCAGCAGCAGTCATAATAGCCAAACGCTTACTGTAATGGGTGAGACACGGTAAAGGGCTGTACTTATAGAGAGCAGGGAGGAGTCGTAAAGCTCGATTCTGGCAATGAACCCGTTCGGGGGAGCTTTGGAGTCGGCGCTTAATTACGTAGCCAGCCTTGGACTTCGTTTCTCTGATTCGATCGGTCTAAAACTCTCTGGGGAAGCACCCTATGCGGTTCCGCATGTAGGGTGCTGTGGGAGGGGAGAGAGAAACACTCTCCTCGACCCGATTAGACTGAC
>JACMLN010000069.1 GCA_014379585.1 Gloeobacterales cyanobacterium ES-bin-313
AAAAGCCGTGGCCGCAAGGTGATGGTTTATGTTTGCCACTCAGGAAAGTACGACTACATTGCCCGGTTTCGGAGTGCAGCAGACTTCTTTAATACAGAGCAAGGGGAGAATCTGCGAGTGGCAGGATTTTACTCAACTCCCCCGGCGGGCATGACAGCTTGGAAGGAGAAGGATGGTTCAGTCAAAAATCGAGACTTTCATATATTCGCAGATGCGAAAAATAGGAAGGCGAAACTATTGGGAGTGTTGCCCAACGCCGATGCTGTGATCATCAATGCCAAGGCCGTCGAAACCGGGTTGAACTTGAGAGAGTTTCCGACGTTGGTGTACTTGGAGATGCCTTATTCTGTGGGAACCTTCAGGCAGAGTGCTGCCAGGTCATGGCGGCCAGGACAAACCAAACCCGTCGATGTGCATGTGTTCATCAATGCTGGAACCCTTCAGATGGCTGCTCTGACCTTGGTTGCAGCAAAGCTTGCCCAGGACAACCGGATCAGGGTGAACTCAACATGGGGAGAATTGAGGAATCAGCTATGGGTGATGACCTCTACTACCAGCTCTCCAAAGTGATCCGGGGCGAACTCTCAGTCAGCCAACTTAGTAAATCGAATGATCAGTTCAAGACTTGGCAGAGTGGAGAGCTGGAAGAGATTCAGGAAGTCCCAGAAATCCTAGCTGAAACAGGGATTACTGAAATACTGACAGAGAGCCGATTTGAGCAACTGCGAATCAAGCGCAAAGGCAAACCCGAAGAATTTGTCCTACAGGGAATGTTGTTTTGAAGATGCCTCTAAACAGGGTAGGCGCATCTAATAATAGGGAGTGGCGAACTCTTCTAGCCAGAAACCCGTTTTCTTTCTGGTGTCGCCGAGTTGATCATGAGACGTGAGAACAATAAGAATCTCCGTGGCATATTTACTCCTGTTTGAAAATAGATCTGGCGGTTACGTAGGAAACCGCGATCCTTGGAAATAAAGAGCCACTGCCGCTCATGTGGACGATGCTCGCGCTTGCTCAAAGTCGGCGAGAAAACCGAAGAGGCTATTTGGAGTCTTCGTTGATAGTCGCTCCTGCACTGCGAAGTTCATCTAGGAACCCTTTGCTCTCCAAGAGTAGTTCAGGTAGGTAAAGCCCAGGGTGGGCAGGAGAACGGCCATTCAGTCCCAATACCGACGCGAGACAGAGTACGACGCTTAAACCCGTCAGTGATGCTGTGCCGTACTTGAACTCCAGCGTCGAACGAGAACATTTGGTTCGACCATCGGCCTCGCCCTCGATCTCGACGACGATCTCGGTCGCCGCCTCACCACCCCGGCGGCGGCTGGACGATTCACCATTTACCAAGTCGAAGCGTACATCCGGTGCCCCAGTGGCAGCATGAAGGCTCACGATATCGAATGTGGAAAATGCAGTGGCATCGAGCGATCGACCGTCAACTGACGTAAACTTGCCCTTTGCGGCGTCGCCGGACAGCCATACACGTCGCCCACCCTCGAATACCAGTGCGGGGGGAGCCATCCCGTGTACCCGCTCCATATCTTCGAGCGCTGCTGGACCGACTAGATCCTGCTCATCAACGATTGCGCCGAGCTTGATAGATTGGACCGTCTCGAAGCCTTTGACACTGTTCAGTGCCAGAAACGTGGCTGCACCTGCCATCCAGTGACTGGCGAGCACGACGGGTGCTGCGGTCGCACGATGTGCGAACATCGCCAACTCGGGGCCGATTTCGGTCAGAGCAGCGTTGATGTTCAGGTAAGGGACACCCAAGTCCTGCGCGTAGCTCAAACCTTTGAGTCCGGCTTCGGGAGCCAACATGACCACAGCAGCGACGGCGGCATCGCCACCGAGGCCCAGGCGGGGCTTATCGAGATCTATGGCAATGGCCTCAGCAGTACCCAATTCCTGGGCGACTTCGTCTGCCGCTTGCAGGTGCCGTCCTCCGATGAGCACTGGAATGTCGGGATATCTTTGGCGGAACCACCTGACGGCGGTGCGCCCCACAACGCCTGATCCCCCGGCGAAAAGTATCCGTGCTGTCGTCATCGAGTTAGAAGTGCGTTCTTGGTCAGAAACAATGATTGGTTCTTCGGTTTTCATAAGGCAATGAATGAGTGAATGGAGTGCATAATCGGGCGTACTTTTGCCTGCTGTTGGCGTTTTACATGTTTAATGCGATCACCTGTCAATCATGTTGTTGCACGTCTAGCACAAGCTGCAATAGATTCACAGACGATCTGACCTTATCTCCTCTGCGAGAAGCCTGTACTCTATCCATAGGATGAGTGCTGGGAAGCCCCCGCCGACTAGGCTCCCTGTTCTCCCGTCAGATTGTCTAATTACATTTCCTGGTTGGATCATTTGCGGAAACGAACCGAGAAGCACTGACCAGCACTGGATATGTAAAAAGCCGGGGCCATATGCTGAGCTAATTTCGCAAGAAGCAAGGTTGGCAAAACTAGAACTCCACAACCCTTAATTATTCTTGACTATAGTGTCCACGGTTTTATCAAGCCTCACCTGTAGCGCTTTGCCGTCCTGGAGTGGTCAGGTTTTTACCTCGTAGCAAGTGTAAATGCCAAAGAGTTGGCAAGTCAAGGATTCCAGGAAATGATCAAACGCCCATGACAACTGGACTTTCTCCTTAATTTGTCACGGATAGCGTTAGGGACTCTTAGTGCGCAGGTCGATAAAAGGTGTGGCACCACCTGAGACTTGAGGCAGTTCACCATTCCACTTAGCAATCTTTTGAGCTTCAATAACGGGCCCAGTAAGAGATTGAGAAAGAAGCTTGTTAGCTTTAGCTTGGGCTGTAGCAGTAGCAAGGATAGCGTTGGCTTCTCCTTGGGCTTTAACTAAGGCTTGTTGGGCTTCAGTTTCAGCTTGCTTAAGGACGTACTTCTGACGTTCGGCTGACTGTTGGGCTGCAATCTTTTGATCAAGAGCGGCATTTAGAGCATCCGGTAGATGAACTTCACGAATACCGACAGAGACCAGTAGTAAGTGACGCTTGGCGAACTCTTTACTAAGATCTGCAGCAATCAAATTCGTCACTTCAGTACGACCCGACCCATTGATAGCTTCCCAACCATACTGAGAAGCGATCTTGGGGACTTCGGTACGACTGTACTGACGAACGACGCGATCTTGAACAACATCAATCCCAGCGCCAGCCCAGTCTGTAAACAGGGCATTTGCTTCAGCCTTGATTACTTGGTACTGGATGGTTAAGTCCACGTTGAGCTGCTGACCCTCTGAACTTTGGACTTTGATCGAATCATCACCAGCTTGGGAGCCCTCACCAGCTGCACGAACCATGGCATAGGTCTGAATGGTGACAGGGTATTGCTGGATATTCTCTGTGACTGGGTTGATAAAAGCCCAGCCGGGTTCAAGATTACCAGTCTTCACTTGATGGGCTGCTTTATCGAAGATAATCCCGATATAACCAGGAGCGATCGTTGTCCAGGTCTGAAAAACAACGAGTAACGCAGTAATAACTGCGATTATCACGGGAACAATGGGCAGAATTTTAATTCCAAAAATGTTCATCGATATCTCATAAAGAAGTGTGGTTGTGGTTGTGGTTCTGCTCATGCCTGACAACTTAAGGTTATTTTGGCAAATTCAATTTTGGAGTGTAACGGTACCCAACTACTTTTTTGGTCAGTTTTTATCGAATCTACTGCCCTCTTCGCCGCTTCTGCTTTCACTATCTTGAAGTTTGCACTCATTGGAAAACACTTGCGTAGTAATCCATTTGTGTGCTGATTCAAACCTCGCTTCAATGAAGGGTATGGCTTCGCAAAGTAGCACAATGCTCCGATCACTTCACTTAGTTTTTCATGCTCTGAAAATTCATTTCTGTTATCGAATTTCACGGTCTTTATCTTCTCCTTTAATACATTACTAAACAATCCTTCACTCACCCCTCGCATACACACTGCTGTCTTGTTGCGAAGGTTGATGCGGCTAGAGGGAATCTGTCTAAACCCAAACTGTCCCAAATGATAGCTCTTCTACCCTTACCCCTAGAGAAACGAGAAGTCGATTATTTCTGCTTCCCAATCGCTTCAGCGGCGGCTTGGTAAACGAGATCGACATCTTTGCGATCTAATGCTTCTAATATGCCATCCTGACTACCACACTTGACCATACCTGCATGGCGTAAAAGTGTTAGACGATCAGTGTCATTCTGAGTGTGCTCTGCAATCATAGTAATGGATTCCAATAGGCGAATAGTAATCGCAACATCTGTGCGTCCATACTGGCGAATCTGATGAAAAGCATCATTCACTAATCCGTCAAAGGATACATGATTTACGATAAGGCGGAGGGTATTTGTATTATCGTAGCTATGGGAAGTGGGAAAGTTACCTTGCGCTAATCGGCACAAAGCGGCTGTGAGTTGGTCGATGCACCGAAGGGCAGTAAATGGATCGTTGACAGCAGGAAAAATAGCTCGAATGGCAATTTCAACTAATTGCCGAATTGAAAACTCAACATCCTGAAAGGCGGTGCGCTCTTGGCCTAATATAAAAGCTTTATTGATCTGTTTCACAAGCTTGTCATTGATGTCGTCCTTCGAGTAAGCCTTCACAAGAACGCTTCCCTGCACAATAAATTTACGTGGGCGCTTCTGAGTATGCAGAAGCAAATTTTTTGACTTGGCAATTGCCATTAATGAACTGTAGTCAATGGATCGAATGTATCCACTACTCGTTGCTGAGATAGGGTAAGCCTCTTGCTTGAATTCTTTTGAATTCTTGTACATCGACTCTTGAGACTGAATGGATAGCTGATCGCCAAACTTTTCAGAAAATAGAGAACTTGTGTTTTCTTCTAGTTCATCGCTGATCTCTCGAATAATATGCCATGCATGAATTGAAGTGGAAGCATAATAAATAAATTAAATCAGCACACAAACGCTGGCAATTGTCAACAGAATAGCAACAGTGATCGAAAATTGTGGAACAAATGGATTAGCTTCACCAGCATGTATACTTCGCAGTATGAGCAGACAGTAGAGAAAGGTGGAAAGAAAAGTGCCCAGTACAACCTTATATTTCACATTCTGCATGAAGTTTAACAGCACCCGTAAACCAAACTGTTGTGCTGCGAGGGTAAGAGCAACGAGGGTAACCGAGAAAACTGTTGCGGCAACAGTAATCATAGAACTTGCGATTGCGGAGAGTAGTGTCAATGCCCCACTCGGTTCACCGTAGTAGTGGCCTAGACCCAAAAGCTGGAGCAGCCCAGGGACTTCTGCATGATCTAGCGCCAATGTAATGAAAGCTAGGACGATTGCAGCTCCCGTCATTAAGGTTGGAATGAACCAGTAGCTAGCACGGAGTGTGTCCCGCAGTATCAACCACTTATAGTTTTTCATCAACGTTCATCTACCTATTATTTGATTTTTACTGGAAAAATGACTCTTGGAAATCATTTCAATGGCCTCATATCTGAGTCGAATCATAATGGCCAGCGTAGGCACTTGTTTGACACTTCAATTTGCATTCCCATCGACAGACGTTCCAACGGAGAGCAAAGTGAGAATAATCGCTGAAGTAAAAGTTTCAGGTGGTATACAGATAGGTGTTGGAATGACTCTGTCTACAGCATTCCAGTACCGCGCATGCTCCACCTCTTTGATGCGTATACAGATCTTTATAGTTGAGCAGATGTGACGGGCTGTTAGAGCGCAAATTTGATTGGTAAGGTCATCACCTGTACATGGAATGATCCAGTCAGCTGCCTTCTTGAAAAATCCTGTACGAATTGCACGATCTAAAGTGTAGCGATCTACGCCATTACCTTCAATAACAAGTCTGCCAAACTCAGCTGCAAGTTCCATAGCTCGCCCGGAATTGCTCTCTATGAGACTCACTTGATAACCCTGGTAAAGAAGGGAGTGAGTCAGCAAGCTTCCATACCGTCCTCCGCCAACGACGATGATGCGCATCCTTAATTCTCTCTAGTTCTGTCTAATCGAAGGCTCAACCTTAAAGGAAAAGCAAAGCATGTAAATTTCGAGAGCATATTAATGCATACATGCACAAATACCTGATCGTGCCTTCTAACAACATTGTTACCAAATCACTACTATTTCAGCAAGTGAGTAGCTCTAGGTTTGGCGTATCGGTATAGGTCACATAAAGCTTAGGCATATACTTGAAAAGGCTTTGTTATATGTCATTGGGCTAAAGCGATATATAACGAACCTTCACTTCTTTTCCTGAACAAGCGTAGACAATGAGTAGTGTTGATATAGAACAGATGGCCAAAATTGAAGCTATCCCCTCCCCTAACTCTAGATGTTGATCTCTAATAGAGAAATTCGGTCTGGGATCGCGAATTCAGATGACAGATATCGCGTATTTGTTGTGGATACTGACGCTTTTTGCCCTTGCGGGAGCGCTTGTTCCTTTTTGCAACTGGCTGACAGTCGATCCACCTGTCGAGGTGCAAGAGCCGGACTTACCTCCTCCTGAGGAGCCGCCTCTATCTAGTTGACCAGCTTTCAGACATTTTCGATGGTAAAAATTTTATGTGAACCCAACTTCGCCCAGCATTGCTGTCAGTCGTTTTTCTCACTTTGCTTACAGGCGTCCTTTACCCAATGTTGCTTGCGGGTGCGGCAGGGACAATCTTCCCTTTTCAGGCACGGGGCAGCTTGGTGGCACGCGATGGGCAGATCATTGGTTCAAATCTGATTGGTCAGGAATTCACATCACCACGCTATTTCTGGGGTCGCCCCTCGGCTACCTCTCCCACAGCCTACAACGCCGCTTCCTCTTCAGGATCCAATCTGTCTGCGACCAACAAGGGACTTGTTCAGGCAGTGCGAGAACGGATAGCTCGTTTGCACGCCGCAGATCCCACTAATACAGCGCCTGTACCCACAGATCTGGTGACAGCTTCAGGCTCAGGGCTGGATCCTCACATCACTCCGGCTGGTGCTGCTTACCAGGTGGAGCGGGTAGCCCGTGTCCGCCATCTCGACCCCAAGCGCATCCGTGCCTTGGTGGAACAGCAGACTGAAGGCAGACAGCTAGGTTTTCTCGGCGAGCCACGGGTCAACGTACTCCGACTCAACTTGGCTCTAGACGCTTTAGAGCGTTCATAACCGCCATCCTCTCCAAAAGGAAAAGTACAGACTTATGAGTTGGCCAAACTTATTGCAGTATGCTGTCTTTTTGCTGATTGTCGCTTTGCTTGTCAAACCGACAGGCACCTATCTTGCCCTCGTCTTTGAGGGTGAAAAGACCCTACTCGATCCTCTGCTGCGACCCGTAGAGCGGCTGCTATTTAGGCTGTTTGGTATCGATGCCACCGAGCAGATGGACTGGAAACGTTACGCACTATGCTTCACCCTTTTTGGCCTGCTCGGTACGCTGTTGCTCTATAGCCTCTTGCGGTTTCAATCGGTGCTTGCGGGAAGTAGCTCAGCTTATTTGACGACTCCGCTCACCCCAGACCTTGCAGCAAATACTGCTATTAGTTTTGCCACAACCACAACTTGGCAAGCCTACGGCGGCGAATCAACGATGACCTACCTAAGCCAAATGGTGGGGCTGTGTGCCCAAAACTTTTTGGCTGGTGCCGCAGGGCTAGCGTTAGGGATAGCTTTTATTCGTGGCTTGGTAAGGCAACAGACGGAAATGCTGGGAAACTTCTGGGTAGATATTGTGCGCGCAACACTCTGGGTGTTGCTGCCTTTATCTTTGTTGGGCGGCATCGTGCTGGTCTGGCAGGGTGTGCCGCTTAACTTCGATGCCTACACGCCGATCACAACCTTGGAAGGCCGTCAACAGATCATCGCTCAAGGGCCTGTAGCAGCACTGGAATTCATCAAAAATCTGGGCACCAACGGCGGCGGGTTTTTCAACGTCAACGCGGCTCATCCTTACGAGAACCCAACCCCTCTGACCAACTTCTTAGAAATGTTAGCCATTGTCGTCCTGCCCGCCGCTTTTACCCACACCTTTGGTCGGCTCATCGGTCGCCCCAAAGAGGGCTGGGTGCTCTTTGGGGTCATGACAGCGCTGTTTCTGGCCGGACTTCTCGCCTGCGGTTGGGTGGAGCAAACTGATAACCCACGCATAGCAGCCCTTGTATCGTCCGTGAGCAGCCCGCCGAGTGGCAACTTGGAGGGCAAGGAGATCCGCTTCGGCATTGGTGGTTCGGTACTCGGTGCAATTGCGACCTCCAACGGAGCCACAGGTTCCTACAACTCAATGCACGACAGCTACCTTCCCCTTGGTGGTGCAGTGCCACTTGTGAATATGCTGTTGGGGGAGATCATTTACGGTGGCCTAGGTACGGGTCTCTACAGCATCATCATCGTCCAGGTTGTTGCGCTTTTTCTGGCTGGATTGATGGTTGGGAGCGTCCCTGAGTATCTGGGCAAACGCATCGGAGTTGCCGAGGTGAAGCTTGTTGCACTTTACACACTTCTTGGGCCGATGGTGGTGCTGATCTTGACAGCCTTGGCTGTAGTCACTGCTGGTGGAAAGGCAGGGCTAACCACCAACGATGGCTTCCATGGGCTGACGGAGATTCTCTATGCTTATATCAGTAGCTTCGCCAACAATGGCCAGAACTTCGCTGGTCTAAGTGCCAATAGTACTTTCTATAACCTCACCACTTCTTTTGCCATGATCATAGGCCGCTATGGGCAGGGAGTAGTAGCTCTGGCCCTCGCCGCACAGTTTGCCAAACAGGTGCGCCGCCCGTTTACCTCCGGTAGTCTACCCACTGCGACAGTACAGTTTGCAGGCTTTTTAATCGCGACAATATTCATCGTCGGTGGGTTGAGTTACTTTCCTGTGCTCGCCCTTGGACCGTTTGCTGAGCATATCCGCCTCAGTAGGTAATCCAACTACTGGGTGGTAGTACTGTTTGAACGGGTACTTCCAGTCTCAGCTGTCACTTGTGAGGATTGTGAGTTCTGGGCGTCATTGCTGCCAAAACCACTAAATGTCCTTAGCAAGATGACCCATGCAATAACACTCACCCCCAGGAATATTCCTCCCTGCAACCATTCTTTGAAGATCAATTTGCCTACTGCAAACAATGAGTAGTAGACGAAAACGACTCCGCACAACCAGTTGAGGGCGGCAGGCAGCAGAGAGGCCAATGTGCTCCCTTCGTGACCCAAGCGTAGTGCTACGGGTCTCCAACCAGGACCTTCAGGTCGAACGCGTTGATAGAAGCTTGAGAGTACCTCATCGGGTTCGGGGCTGGTCACAAAAGTGACACTTACCCAGACGACCGTGGTCAATAAAACAGTGATCAGCATCGAGATCACAAACCCATCGGGGGATTCAACATTCAATTTAAAGCCTCCTTCGATCAGCAAGGTGACTAGCAAGGCCGCTCCCATCGCTGAGATCTCCGACCAAGCATTGATCCGCCACCAGTACCAACGCAACAGATACACAGGGCCAGTACCCGCACCAATGTGGCCAGCAAGAGTTTCCAGGCACCTTCAATCGAGTGCAAGTTCACTGCCACAATACCAGCGAGCACCATCACCAAAATAGTTGCAACCCGCCAAGCAATCCACGAACACATCAATCAGCATCCTGAACTGAAGCGCCAACGCGATTTGCTTGTTTCGATACCCGGAATTGCCGAGCAAACAGCCGCAGCGATCC
>JACMLN010000070.1 GCA_014379585.1 Gloeobacterales cyanobacterium ES-bin-313
CGCAACCCAGCAACACCAAGTATCAAGCCACTAAAGTTGCCAAGGGGGTGTGGGGGACAGGCTTCTGTCCCCCACGGGGCGGGGGTTTTAGGGGGCGGGGCTTGCCCCTGCCCCCTAATGCAGTTCGCCATATTTCTCTCAATCACCGAAATAATGCGTGGATTGGTTGGTATTCCAATGACCTGATGGTGAGCGCAGCTGGTTTGCCCCTACATATCTTGTGATTAAACCGCTCAATTTAAAGACGTAACGGCGAATTACCGATTGAGGGCACTCATGTTTTGGGCAGGATAGCGCTCTCCGGCAGCAATCCCTTTCGGTGCGAGAGCATCGATACGACTGAGATCCTCAGGGGTTAGGATCACTTTCGTCGCTCCAATATTTTCCTCAAGATAGGAACGGCGTTTCGTGCCTGGGATTGGAACGATGTCATCCCCTTGAGCAAGCAGCCATGCTAAGGCAAGTTGTCCAGGAGTAACGCCTTTTTCCGTGGCAATCGCTTTGACTTGATCGACGAGTTGCAGATTCTTCGCAAAGTTGTCGCCCTGAAAGCGCGGCGATCTACGGCGAAAATCATCGGGGGCAAAGTCATCGGGAGAAGTAATTGCACCGGTCAGAAAGCCTCTGCCGAGGGGGCTGTAGGGCACAAAGCCAATACCAAGTTCTCGAATTGTTGGTAAGATTTCATCCTCTGGGTCGCGGCTCCAGAGGGAATATTCCGTTTGCAACGCCGAAATCGGATGAATCGCTTGAGCGCGGCGAATAGTCGCTGGTGCAGCCTCCGACATACCCAGATATCGCACTTTTCCAGCTTGGACTAACTCAGCCATCGCCCCGATTGTTTCTTCAATAGGAACTGTGATATCGACGCGATGCTGATAGTAAAGGTCGATGACATCGACACCTAATCGCTTTAGTGAGGCATCGCAACACTGGCGAACATATTCGGGTTTGCCACTAATCCCTAGAAAGCCTCCCTCTTCACTGCGGACATTACCAAATTTAGTCGCAAGAATAACTTGATCCCGTCGATCTTTGATCGCTCTACCGACAAGTTTCTCGTTGGTAAATGGGCCGTACATATCAGCAGTATCGAGAAAATTCAGACCCAAATCGAGAGCGCGATGGATGGTTGCAATCGCCTCTTGTTCATCTCGATCGCCGTAGAATTCGGACATTCCCATACAGCCAAGTCCTAGTTCTGAAACTACCAGACCTTGGTTTCCCAATGTTCTTGTTTTCATGATCTATTCCCCCTATTTTGTGATGGCAATCGCTGAGATTATCTTTCAGATGCAGGTTTTTCGGATCAACCTATTGATTGACCCCAACATGGGTTTTACTTTGCAACACAGCGACCAGTTTTGATAGGCTCTCTGGATCGAAGTGGCGAAGTAATGCGTGGGCAGCTTCTTCAGGCTCTAGAGCGACCTGAATTTTTTGACAGCGCTTTCCGGCTTGCGCCATCAGGGCAAAAATTTGATTTGCCTCATCCTCATCAACCATCCCTTTGGCCTCCAACTCCTTGTAGAAAGCAATTTTCGTGCTGATGACTTCCAGGCTTTGATTGAGTTCTTGTTGATCGGCAACGACGACATCGTAATGCGCTTCGAGTAACCGCCGCCTTTGCTGGGCTGTGGCGATTCCTTGTCGGCGCAGTTCCGCAAATTTCTGCATTTGGCGAATCGGCATCTTGATCCCACGCAGCCGAGTCAGAAATTCGACACAGGCGAGATCGTGGGCGGTATATTGCCGATACCCGCTGTGATCTCGATGGATGGTATCCAGAAGATCCATGCGTTCGTAGTAGCGCAAAGTGTGGGTACTTACGCCTGTGCGCTGGGCGGCTTCTTGAATCGTGAATGTCGTGTCCATAAACAAACTCTAAAGGTTAGAGTGCACTCTAAGTCAAGCCCCATTTGCGAAATAGCTTTCTTTGCTCGAATTAGGAAAGTTTGCAAGCCGAATTGACTCCCGTTACGAGAACAGCAAGATACTCATGGCACCATTGCGTGCGGAAAGGTACCTGACACCATGCAACTGAAATACTATAATAATTCCTATGGGAACACTTAATCGCTCTAATCAGTCTGAACAGAGTATTAAAACGACCAGCCTTCCTGTTCCTCTGCCTGTCAAGCGTGGGATAGAGAAACTTGGGAATGATATTTCTTTGGCCAGACGACGACGGCAGATCAAGCAAGCATCCTTGGCGGAGCGGATTGGTGCATCGATTTCCACGGTTCGCCGCATGGAGAATGGTGATCTACGCGTGCCCCTACACTTCTTCGCTCGCGTACTCTATCTCTTCGGCGAACTAGAAAAGCTGACAAATCTCCTCGACACAGCCCATGACGATATCGGTTTGATGCTAATGGATGAACAACTCCCTAAGCGAGTGCGCTCCAAAAAAGTCCCACCGACAGGCGCACTATGAAGTCGCTGCGCAACATCAAACAACAAGTGGATGTTTGTCTCGGACAGGTCGGTACTCATATCGGCAGCCTGATCTACGAAAAGCAAGGAAGTCGAGAAAACGTTACAATGTTCCGAATGATCGACGGTAAAAAAGGTGTCCTGGAATTTTGCGAAAATCAAAGAACAGATCCAAGGGCGGTACATAGCCGAGACGAAGCATCCCGAAGCAGATTTGTATATTTATAACTATACCCCTCAAGCGCAGTATGAGCGCTACTGGACTCCTGAAACTCTGGCTTGTCGTGGGTTGATTCTTGATGCTCAAGGAACTGTGGCAGCACGGCCTTTTCCGAAGTTTTTCAACTTAGAAGAATATCAAGATCCAATCCCTGTCGAGCCATTTCAGGTCTATGAAAAACTCGATGGATCCCTCGGTATTCTTTACTTTGCCCATGGAAAGCCGAGGATTGCAACACGGGGAAGTTTTACGTCAGATCAAGCACTGAAAGCTACGGAATTGCTTTATAAACAGTATCTAAATAGTCTGGGAAATCTTGATCCGAGGCTGACATATCTGTTTGAAATTATTTATCCTCAGAATCGGATTGTCGTCGATTACGGTGGCAAGGAAATGCTCACGTTACTCACCGTGATTGAAACAGTGACCGGGCAAGAGCTACCACTACCCAACATCGGTTTTCCGCTGGTGAAATGCTACGACGGTATCGATGACCTGTCCGCATTGAAAGCCTTTGAAACTGAAAATCAAGAAGGGTTTGTGATTCGCTTCCAGAGCGGTTTGCGCCTCAAAGTGAAATTTGAAGAGTACAAAAGATTGCATCGAATTGTGACCCAAGTCAGTACAAAGACGATCTGGGAGTACTTGCGAGATGGTCGTCCACTAGAAGGGTTGCTAGACCGGGTGCCGGATGAATTTTATGACTGGGTGAAAGCGACGAAGGCAAGTTTAGAAGCGCAGTACGCAGAAATCGAAGATGCAGCCCGCAGTGAATTCAAAGACTTGGGCAACCGCAAAGAAAACGCCTTTTATTATCAAACTTGCACCTATCCGGGTATCCTTTTTTCGATGCTCGATGGCAAGGACTACTCTCAGGCTATCTGGCGCATGGTCAAACCTGACTTCGAGAAACCTTTCAAGGGCGAC
Organism: Gloeobacterales cyanobacterium ES-bin-313; assembly: GCA_014379585.1. Lineage (GTDB taxonomy): Bacteria > Cyanobacteriota > Cyanobacteriia > Gloeobacterales > Gloeobacteraceae > JACMLN01. The sequence goes on from JACMLN010000070.1 coordinate 3,584, forward strand.
GAAGATCCATGAAAAAAGTCTACATGACCGTGGGATTACCGGGAAGCGGCAAATCTACATGGGCCAAGAAAAAACTCGACGAACAGCCCCATCGCTATAAACGGATCAACAAAGATGATCTGCGAGCCATGCTCGATCATTCCCACTGGTCCGATGCCAACGAAAAGTTTGTCCTGCGGGTGCGAGACACATTGATCTTGATGGCGCTTGAAAGTGGCAAACACGTCATCGTCGATGACACGAATTTGCACCCTAAACACGAGCGCCAGATTCGCGAACTGATCAAAGGTCAGGCCGAACTGGAAATTGTCGATTTTCGTGATGTTCCTGTGGATGTTTGTATCGAAAGAGATTTGAAGCGGCAAAACTCCGTGGGGGAGCGGATCATTTTGAGCATGTACAACGAATTTCTTGCCCCCCTGCCGCCAGAAAAGCTTCCTGTCGATCCGAATTTGCCCAACGCGATCATCTGCGATCTCGATGGCACTCTGGCCTTGCTGGGCAGGCGCAATCCCTACGACGCAGCTCACTGCGAGGAAGATACACTCAACGAACCGATCCGCAGTATTCTTCTCGCGGCTCCTGAGGATAAAATTCTGCTTGTTTCTGGGCGACAAGACCAGTACAAACCCCAGACAGAGCGCTGGCTAGCCACGCACAATATCCGCTACGATGCCCTAATCATGCGCAAAACGGGCGATATGCGCAAAGACAGTATTATCAAACAAGAAATCTTCGAAAACGAAATTCGCGATCACTACAATATTCGATTTGTTCTTGATGACCGCAATTCTGTCGTCGAGATGTGGCGCTCTGTCGGGCTTACCTGCCTGCAAGTCGCCCCTGGCAATTTTTGAACAGCCAAGTTTTTTAATAGGATTATCCCATCCAATCGACTTCTTTCTTCGTACTTTGAGGTAACGTATCGCCGATGTCCTGCGCGTCGGGTAGCATTTGGTGCGGCAACTATTTCCTCAAGGAGCCTCAAATCCGTGGTTAAAGCATGGTTTTCCTCACTCATCTTGATCTTCTGGTTGGGTCTACTCCCCGCCCAAGCCCAGGTTCAAGCCGTAACCTCGGTGGGAGTGACGGTTTCAGATATGGACAAAGCGGTCGATTTTTATCACAATGTCCTAACTTTTACTAAAGTCTCCGATGTGGAAGTGGTAGGAACGGAGTACGAACACCTCCAAGGGGTGTTTGGGCTGAGAATGCGGGTGGTGCAGATGCAATTGGGAAAAGAGAGCCTGGTATTGACCGAATACCTGACCCCGAAAGGTCGCCCGATTCCCGTAGACAGCAAAAGCAATGACCATTGGTTCCAGCACATCGCTATCGTTGTGAAGGACATGGACTTGGCTTACCAACGGCTGCGCGACTTTAAAGTGCGCTATGTCTCTACTCAGCCCCAACGGCTCCCCGACTGGAATAAGGGCGCTGCGGGTATCAAGGCTTTTTATTTCCAAGATCCCGACGGCCATAACCTGGAAGTCATCTTTTTCCCGGCGGGCAAGGGCGACCCACAGTGGCAACAGCCCACAGATAAGCTCTTTCTGGGTATCGATCATACCGCTATCGTCGTAGGCAATACCGAAGCTAGCCTCAGGTTTTACCGCAACCTCTTGGGTCTGCGGGTAGCAGGCGAGAGTGAGAACTATGGCACTGAGCAGGAACACCTCAACCAGATGTTTGGAGCACACCTGCGCATTACTGGGCTGCGGGCGGGCACAGGGATAGGGATTGAATTTTTGGAGTACCTCACGCCTCAGACGGGTCGCCCATATCCGAATGATTCGCTCAGCAATGACCTCTGGCATTGGCAGACTCAGCTCACTGTGTCTGAGCTTTCAGAAGTTGTCCCGAATCTTCTCAAAGCACGGGTGCCGTTTGTTTCCACAGTGACTGCAACCGGGGGAACCTTAGGATTTAAGCAGGGAAGCGTGGTTCGTGATCCCGATGGTCACGCTTTGCTCTTGACACAGCCTTGAGGCACTCTGCGCCCTTTCCTTAGATTATGGAGATGCTGATACTTCTTTGGTGAATGAGAAAAATATGGCGAACTGCATTAGGGGGCAGGGGCAAGCCCCGCCCCCTAAAACCCCCGCCCCGTGGGGGACAGACTGCCTGTCCCCCACACCCCCTTGGCAACTTTAGTGGCTTGATACTTGGTGTTGCTGGGTTGCGCAGTCCTCTTCCCACGTTGCGGACGGGTGCGCAACCACCACAGTCTGTGGACTGGTGGCACGGTAGGTATGACGCTGCGCGTCGCAGGCTCATGGCGAAAACCATTGAATTCAAAATTAAGAATTCAAAATTCAAAATTTTGAATTCTTAATTTTGAATTTTGAATTTCCCCGCGTGGTGATGCGGAATTGGAGGGGGATTGGGAGAGGTCTGGATGTCGATGAAGTGTGATCTATGGAAGTTCAATGGTCTGGTGTTTTTGGGTAGGGACAAATCTGGGATTGGAGGCCGATGCTCTGCACTGCTGAAATTTGCCCGCTCTCCCGGAAAGTCAATTTGATGATGCCCCCCGTAAGATAGGACTGAAGTCTTTAAAGAGAACACTGTGGCTCCTATCGCCCTTGAGCAGATTCTGACTGCGGATATTCAGACCCCAGCCCGCTACCTGGGCAACGAGTTGGGTGCTTTCCATAAAGATTGGCAAGCAACGACGGTGCGTTGGGTGCTCTCCTACCCGGAACTCTACGAGGTCGGGGCATCTAATCTGGGCCACATCATTCTCTACAACATTTTGAATACGCAGCCGCGTCAGCTCTGTGACCGGGCGTATTTGCCGGGATCTGACTTTGCCGAACGTTTGCGTAAGACGCAGACACCGCTGTTTGCTGTGGAGTCGCGGCGTTCGCTGAAAGAATTTGATGTGATCGGTTTTTCGGTGGCCTACGAGCTAGGTGTCACCAACGTTTTGGAAATGCTGGCGCTTTCTGGGATTCCAGTGCTGGCAGCAGATCGCGATGACGAAAGCCCTTTGATCTTTGCGGGGGGGCCAACACCCAGTTCGAATCCTGAACCCTACGTAGACTTTTTTGACTTTTTTGTGATCGGGGACGGCGAAGAAGTCCTGCCCGAAATTGGTCTAGTGATCGAAGAGGGCAAACACTTGGGTCGTGAAGCACTCTTGCTGGATCTGGCTCAGGTGCCGGGTGTGTATGTTCCTCGGTTCTACAAAGTGGGGAACAATGTCCCGATCCCCATGGCCGATGTTCCTGAGAAAGTTTTGCGGCGGGTTGCTACGCCGATTCCCCGCTATTCGGTGGGGTTGGTGCCCTACATCGAGACGGTTCATGATCGGCTTGCCATCGAAGTGCGCCGTGGCTGTACGCGGGGTTGCCGCTTCTGCCAGCCCGGTATGCTCACGCGTCCTGCCCGCGATGTAGATCCTGATGAAGTCGTCGAAGGAATTCTCGAAGGCATGAAGGCGACTGGGTACAACGAATTCTCCCTGCTCTCGCTCAGTTGTTCCGATTACTTGTCGTTGCCCACTGTGGGGTCGAGGCTCCAGAATGCCCTAGTGGACGAGATGGTTTCCCTCAGTTTGCCTTCCCAGCGCGTAGACCGATTCGACGAGCAGATCGCTGGAATCCTCGGTGGGGCACGCAAACCAAGCCTGACTTTTGCACCGGAGGCAGGCACCCAACGCCTCCGAGATGTGGTCAATAAGGGGCTGACCAATGAAGAATTGCTGCGTGGGGTCAAAACTGCCTACGAACAGGGTTGGGACACTGTCAAGCTCTACTTTATGATTGGCCTGCCGACAGAAACCGACGAAGACGTGATCGGCATTGCCGAGACCATCGCTTGGCTCCAGCGGGAGTGCCGCGCCCAAAACCGCCGCCGCTTCGAAGTCCACGTCACTATCTCCAACTTCACCCCGAAACCCTTCACCCCATTTCAGTGGCATTCTGTCACCGCCGCCGAATTGCGCCACAAACACGAAGTCCTGCGCAATGCATTCCGTCGTCTTAAAGGCGTCAAAGTCAACTACACCGATATTCGCGTCTCCGCCCTCGAAGATGTCCTGAGCCGCGCCGGTCGGGAAATGAATCAGGTCGTTTATCGGGCATGGCAACTCGGCATCGCCCAACACGATCCGTTCTTCGCTCCCAATCAATTCTTTGGTCTCTGGGATCAAGTCCTTTCCGAATCGGGAACCTCCTGGGATGTCGTCGGGCCCGCCCTCGAAGCGCCACTCCCCTGGGATTTCATCGACACAGGCATCGATAAGCAGTGGCTCCTCGACGATTATCAGCGTGCCCTCGCTGAAACCGTCGTGCCCGACTGTTCATTTGACTCCTGTTCCCACTGCGGAGTCTGTTCAGAGGACTTCGGTGCAAACGTCGTCCTCAAGCCCATGCCTGTCCCTGCTCCCTTGACCTCTTCTGGGCCTGCCACCCAAGTCGCCCAACGTTTGCGACTGATTGTCACCAAGCGCGGCGATGTTCGCTTTATTGGCCATCTTGATCTCCAGCGTCTCTGGGATCGTGCCTGCCGCCGCGCCGGAATTGCCCTTGCCTACAGCGGTGGTTTCCATCCCATGCCCCGGATCTCCACAGCCACAGCCCTTGCCCTCGGTCTCGAAAGCAGCGGCGAAATCCTCGATCTCGAACTCGCCGTTGCCCTCGAACCAGAGACTTTACGCAACCTCCTCCAAAAACAGTTGCCCACAGGCATCGAAATCCTCAGCGTTACTCCCATCGAACCCAAGTCCCCTGCTGCTGCCAGCCTCCTGCAATCTGCTGAATATGCCCTGGCCATTCACGGCGGAAGCGCCGACTGGCCAAGCATCGTTGCCCAGATCTTGGCCGCCGAAACTTTAAATGTGGAGCGCATTTCAAAGAAGTCCGGAAATCCCTACACCCTCGACTGCCGTTCCTGGCTTACAGAACTAGAAACCATCACCTGCGATGAAGATGGACTAGAGGTGCGTTATGTGGGTGCATGTCGCAACGATGGTACCGTGTTACGACCTGACGACATCCTCCAACTCCTCAAGCAATTTTCTGGCCTAGAACTCAGCCTCGGAAACATTCACCGTCTCGCACTCCGCCTCAACCATGTTTGACAACATTGCATTAATATCGATGTAGGAGCGCAGCATGCTGCCCCTCTACATCAAACGCCCCCAATGGCCTTCCATAGATCACGCTCCATTGGCATCCAGACCGCTCCCACTCCCCCTCCAATTCTGCGTCACCACGCGTAGCGCCCAATGCAATTCTTAGTATCAAGCCATTAAAGTTGCCGAGGGGGTGTGGGGGACAGGCAGTCTGTCCCCCACGGGGCGGGGGTTTTAGGGGGCGGGGCTTGCCCCTGCCCCCTAATGCAGTTCGCTATATTTATCTCACTCACCTAAAGCCTTCAACTACAGAGCGTTCAGGTACCGCCTTACCTGAACTTCAAGCCCCGTCAAAGCCGTACCGACTACGACAACTTTTGCCCCCAAACGCAAGGCTTGGGCATACTGTTCGGGCGAACTCACCCCACCCTCGCACCAAACTGGCAAGTCCAAGTTTTGAACCATCGTTCCCAGCAGATCAAAAGCAGGCAGCGGTGCGCCCTTCGTTTCAGCCGTATAGCCACAGAGAGTCGTAACGACAATATCTGCTCCCGCTGCAACCGCCGCTTCTGCTTCAGCCAAAGTCGCAATATCGGCAAGCACAGGCTTTTGCAGTTCCACATGAATGCGCCGAATTAGTTCAGGCAACATCTCCCCGTTCGGTCGTGCTCTGGCTGTCCCATCGATAGCGATGATATCCGCACCTGCTTCTGCAATCGCTTCTGCGTCAGCAAAAGTTGGCGTGATATAGACTTCAAAACCCGCATAATCTCGCTTCCAAAGACCGACAATCGGTTTGTCGATCCGCCCACGCACCGCTCGAACATGTTCTGGCGATTCGATCCGCACCCCCACCGCACCACTGAGACAAGCAGCTTCAGCGAGAGCCGCAATCACCACTGGTTCACGCAGAGGGGAACCCACAGGAGCTTGACAAGAAACAATCAGACCACGCAAAGAAGAAATCAAAACAGAGTACTCCGGCTTTCGCTGGCTATCATAGGTCGATTCAGCGTATAAGATCAGGGATGTTCGCCTTTAAGACACGCACATGGCCATTCCATCGATTCAACAGACCGAGAAAATGCTCCGCTTCGATGTTTCGGGGTCGCGCCGACCAAGCAATTACTTCTTTGCGCTTGTCCTGACCGGGGGCGGTCTTGGCTTTTTGTTGGCAGGCTTGTCCAGTTTCTTGAAAGTGAACTTGCTGCCCTTCGCGGATACCAGCGTGCTCAGCCCCTTTCCCCAGGGAGCGACCATGGCCTTCTACGGCACCCTTGCCCTTCTGTTTGCCACTTACTACTGGGTGGCACTGACTTTAGACATTGGTTCCGGCTACAACAAGTTCGACAAAGAAAAGCGCACTGTCACCATTTTTCGTCGGGGATTTCCGGGCAAGAACCGCGCCATTGAAATTGACTACCCTTTCGAAACTGTTCTAGGTCTGCGGGTCGAAATGAAAGGGGGTCTCAACCCACGAAGGGCACTCTTCTTGAAGCTCAAAGGCACGAGAGATCTCTTGTTGTCCCCAGTCAGCCAACCCCCAAGTCTTGAAATTGTTGAAGATCAAGCCTCAGCAATTGCCAAGTTTATGAATGTTGGCATTGAAGGCATCTAGACTGCTGATCGCTTTTGGACTGCTCGCTGCTTGGCCTGCGAGTAGCTGCTTGGCCTTGCCCTTACCAGAAACCCTGACGCAACTGCGCAAAATTTCCCAACAACCCCTGCTCACAAGTTGGAAACAACACTTAGGGGACATCGAAGGCGAACCAGCCCTCGACTTCGACGATTCAAAATGGGAAACAGCGAAACCCAACGCCAAAGGTGACATCGGCTGGGACGCAGGGCAATCGGTGATCTGGTTGCGCCAACGGATTGTCATTCCCCGAGATTGGCACGGTTATCCCAGCGCGAATACCCTTGCTTACTTAAACCTGATTTGGTGGGCACAAAAAGCCGAAATTTATATTGATGGCCACTTTGTCCAGGGTGGCGACCTTTACGATGCAGTCCAACGGGTTCCTCTCGGTAAATGCACGCCCGGTCAAACTATTCTTGTTGCCCTGCGCCTCGTCAGCCCTGGCCACGATACGGGAGCACTGACCCAATCGCGCCTAGACATCGAATCTCCCAAGCGCCGAACTGACCCAGGCATGCTTGCGGACGAACTAGAAGTGGTCGATAGCTACCTCAAAGCGAATCCCACCCCAAAATTGCGTGCAGTTTTCAATCAATCACTCACAGCCATCGACTGGACTGCACTTCGTAAAGGCCACTTACAGCGATTCGATCTTTCTTTGGCAGAAGCACGCAAAACGTTGAGGCCGACTGCATCGCTTACCCGTCAACGAGAAATCGATATTCTTGGCCAATCCCATATCGATATGGCCTGGCTGTGGCCTGTGGCAGAAACCCGTCAAGTGATCGAAAAAACATTTCGCTCAACCTTAGGTCTGATCGGCGAAGATCCCCAACTTCATTTCGCCCAAAGTTCTGCCCAAGCCTACGCTTGGATCGAGCAGGAACATCCAGAGCTTTTCAATCAGATCCAATCCCAAGTGAAAGTAGGCCGTTGGGAATTGGTCGGTGGGATGTGGGTCGAACCAGATCTCAACTTGCCCGATGGCGAATCGTTAGTGCGCCAAGTGCTCTACGGCAAGCAATACTTTCAAAGTCGATTTGGCCAAGATATTCACATCGGTTGGAACCCCGATTCCTTCGGTTACACCTGGCAACTACCCCAGATCTATAAAAAATCGGGCATCGACTTTTTCTTAACCCAAAAACTTGACTGGAACGATACAACCAAATTTCCCCACCGGATTTTTTGGTGGGAAGCCCCTGACGGTTCTAAAGTGTTGACCTATTTTTCCACACCCCTCGGAGAACAAGTCGATGCTGTCAAGATGGCGACCAAAGCGATTACCTACGAAAAAAATACAGGTTTCAAAAAGTTACTTTGGCTTTACGGCGTAGGGGATCATGGCGGTGGACCGACCCGCGATATGCTCCACCAAGCCCAGCGTTGGCAAAAATCTCCCGTCTTTCCAAAACTCGTGCAAACGACTGCAAACCAGTATTTTCAAGATTTATTAGTTGCTGATCACCAAAAAGCTTTCCCCACTTGGAAAAACGAACTTTATCTTGAATTTCATCGCGGCACCTATACCGCTCACGCTGACCAGAAACGTCAAAACCGTCAGCAAGAAGTGTTGCTTACCAATCTCGAAAAGTTGAGCGCTGCGGCCAGTTTCACAGGACAACAAACCTATCCCCAGCGCGCCCTGGAGGGCTGGTGGAAAACGCTACTTTTTAATCAGTTTCACGATATTTTACCGGGATCTGCGATTACAGCGGTGTATACCCAGGCCAATCAAGAACAACAAAAGTTGACGACAGAAGCACAAGCAGAACTAAGTAAAACTCTAATGACATTGGCAAGTAAAGCCGATACTTTGGGCAATGGCATTCCTGTAGTCGTTTTCAACAGCTTGGGCAGTGTCCGTAGTTCAGCGGTGAAAGTTATCCTTAATGGTGAGTCAAAGGAAACCCTTATTGCCGTTGATCGCCAAGGAAACACTGTTCCTGTTCAAATTCTGGCTGATGGCACGGCACTTTTTTGGGCGAAAGATGTTCCTGGAGTGGGCTACAAAGTTTTCTGGTTGCGAAAAGCAGATCAATCTACACCACAACTCTCTGCGCTCGAAAATACGAATCTGCGAGTTGTCCTCGATCCCGCAACGGGAGATATTGCCAGCCTTCTAGATAAAACCACAGGGCAAGAATTGCTCAGTGCCCCAGGTAATCAACTGCAATTTTTCCAAGACCAAGGGCAGTACTGGGATGCCTGGAATATTGACCCTGACTACGAAAAACACCCTTTACCTGCTGCTCAACTGGTTAGTATCGAAACGGTTGAAACTGGAGCTGTTCGTTCAGTTGTTCGAGTCACTCGTAGATTTCAACAGTCTACATTCGTTCAAGATTTGATCTTGTACCGTGATTCCCCTTTGCTATACGTCGAGAATCGAGTGGATTGGCAGGAACGCCATATCTTGGTCAAAGTTGCCTTTCCTTTGAAACTTGCCACAGATAAAGCTACCTACGAAATTCCATTTGCAACCATTGATCGCAGTACGTTACGAGACACCCCGGAACATAAAGCTCAGTGGGAAGTACCTGCTCTACGATGGGCAAGTCTGAGCGATAGCAAGCAAGGTTTCAGCCTATTGAATGACAGCAAATACGGCTACGATGCTCGCCGCAATGAAAAGGGAACAGTATTGCGTCTTTCGTTGTTGCGCGGCCCACAATGGCCCGATCCAACAGCAGATCGTGGTGACCATGCATTTAACTACGCCCTCTCTGGATTTGCTGGGGATTGGCGCAGTAGTGGCACCATTCAACAGGGTTTAGACTTGAATACGCCTCTTATAGCTGTTGTTGAAACTGCTCATGAAGGGATGGCAGATACTAGCTTTTTGACCATCGATAACCCGCAGATCGTTCTTGCCACTTGGAAGCAGGCTGAAGATGGCGATGGCTGGGTGGTTCGGCTCTACGAGTCCACAGGCAAACCCGCACGAGGGGCATTGAGTTTTCCGCAGGTATTAAAGACTGCTAGTGCTACAGATCTACTCGAACGCAAGCAAAAAACGCTGACTGTTTCCGGAAATAAACTTGAGGTTGCTCTTACTCCCTACGAAATCCAAACGATTCGGGTGCGGCGATAGCGGCATTTTGCTTGGGCATAGATAATCAGCTTATTCCATGGTGCAAGAGACTGAAATGAGTGATCACGACTCTGCTTTCAAAAAGCTGCTGACTGTCTTCTTTGTTGAATTCATAGATCTTTTCTGTCCTGATGTTCGTAGTTGGATTATCCCAGAGTCAGTTGAATTCTTGCCTCAGGAACTTTTTCTCGACCTGACTACTATCAGCCCATCTGAAGAATCTTTGGGAGTTGAAGGACAAAGGCGCATTCTCGACATAGCCGCAAGGGTCAGAGCAAGCCCTGACTCTTCGATGGTTGCGAGTAACGAAGAAGATGTATTTTTTATTATTCATGTCGATCCCCAATCCACCCGCCAAAGTAGTTTTGATCGCCGGATGTTCCGCTACTTCTCTAGGCTTTATGACTACTACGATATTCCTGTGTACCCGATTGCGCTTTTTACCTTTGATAATCCGCTTACAGAGCAGCCAAACTGCCACACCGTCAGTTTCCCGAATCATCCAGTTCTCGACTTCAGGTATCAAGTCATCCAATTAAATCGATTGAGTTGGCGCGATTATATGAACAATCCAAATCCAGTTGCCTGCGCATTGATGGCCAAGATGAGAATCGATCCTCTGGATCGGCCAAGAGTAAAGTTTGAATGTCTGTGTCTCCTGACGACTCTCAACTTGGAAGAAGGCAAGGAGAGGCTGATCTCAAGCTTTGTCGATGCATATTTAAGACTTAATTCGCCAGAAAAGCAGCAGTTTGAAGCATTGATCGCTACACTTGAACCAGAAAGAAGAGAGGATGTCATGGTACTTACCACCAGTTGGAAAGAAGAAGGCCGTGCAGAAGGTCTTGCGGAAGGTCTTCAACAAGTAAAGAATATCCTTCTACGGCAAATTGGGCGCAAGTTTCCTGAACTCACGCCTGATACTCTGGAGCAGGTTCGTGTACTCAATGTCTCTCAACTGGAAGCGTTGGCTGATGCGCTTCTAGATTTTTCCACTCCCCAAGACCTATTGACCTGGCTAGCTGCACAGCAGTAAGGTTCAGTAACTGGAAACCAAAAAATATTTACAGAAGCTCTAACGTGATGCAAGTCTATTTGATTCTTGCTTTGCTCAAATTTTTGGCTGCGCAATAACAGCCTGTCGGTAAAAGTTTTCTAGCCCCTCTACACAAGATTTTTCCTCGAAGAGTTGATGTTTTTGGTTGCCAATGCGGGTACAGATTTCTAGGCGAAGTTTTTCGTTCGTGCCTAAAGCAACTGCAATCTCAATGTAATTCTCTACGCTATGGGCAATGGTCTCTGGTACATCTAGGAGACGTAAGAAACCAGCGCTGGCGCGACTGCGCAGAAGTGCTCCAGGGTAAGTGATTACAGGTAAGTTGCAAGCGAGGGAATCAAGAGCAGTATTTCCTGCCCCCCAATCAAGACTGTCTAAAAACAGATCTGCAATATTGTACAGATTCATATAGGTCTCTAGAGTATTTTGCTTAGGTAGAAATAAGCAGTGATCAGCACTCAGTAAACCTTGCACTCGGAAAGCCTTTTCAAGCCGCTCTTTGAAAAGATCAGAAGGGATATAGGGCTTTTCTATAAACAGAAAATAAGATCTAGGTACTCGCTTAGCAATTTCGGCAAAAACATAATCATAGCGAGGTAAGTATTTGAACATGGATTGACAGCATAGATAGATAATCCCATTTTCGGGCAACCCATAATCGGAGCGCGTAAGCACTTGGGCTGGAATTTCTGTCATTGGATAGCTAATACCGATTTTCGGAAGAAGGACTAATTTTTCTGTATAGTAACGTTCGGCTTCCTCTTCTTCAAAAAATTCACTGGAAAGATAGTAATCAATATTTGGAAGACCAGAAGTAATTGGATGACCCCAGCTATTGCATTGAACTGGAGCGAGCCTCAGACTTGCAACCTGAATCGTTTGTGTTACTTGACCAATTTCCAGAAAGACGAGGATATCTAGCTCGTCTGCACGTACTTGTTCAACAATTTGTTCAAGGGAAAGCGGTAGATGCCTAAAATGATCGCTGCAGCTCGCAAAGCGTCTTGTCCATTCATCAAGCGTTGCGCCTGTATGGTAACAAAAGATCTCGAAATCATCAGGATTATGATGTTTCAGCCATCCGAAAGCCCATTGAGTAGCTGCGTGAGCCTGAATAAAGTGCGAATAGTAGCCAACGCGAATTCTCGGCTTCACATTTCGCTTAGGGGGCAAGCGCATCCACTGTGGATAAATAGCTCCCATGGTTCGATGTATGATCTGCCCGTACTGACGCTGCAGTTCTAGATCATCGAAGCCTTGATAGGAAAGCGCAAAAAGCTCTGTGACACTAATTCCCGACAGGGTGCGTTGCTGCTCTTCATTAGTTGCCAGGGTAAGTTCTTTGAGAATTATTTCTAATCCCTTCGTTAAACGCTGGCGATAATGGGAAATCTCCTCCTCAGAACTATACAACATTGGTAAGATGAGTCGTTCTTTGAATCGTGCTGGATATTGATCAGGATCTAAACAAAAAATTTTCTGATAGCAACTGATAGCTTGCTCAGTTCTATTCACAGACTCATTCAACTCAGCCAACTTGTAGAGTAAGCCGATATTTTCTCTATATTGCTCTGGGAGGCTTTCTAATTGTTGAATGGCTTCAACTTTTCGACCTTCATCGATGAGTAGCAATGCCTTACTCATTTTGGCCTCTGGAGATTCTGGTGCAAGTTCAAACACTTTTTGAAAAGCCTGCTCTGCCTTTTTAATATTTCCGATCTGTTTCCAAAGAATTCCTAACCGCTGATACCCATTCACATTTTCATTGGCAATGGCAACAAACTGTTCTGTGTATTCAATAGCAGCCTCAATTTCATTCTTTTGGAGATATACTTCACTCAAAAGCCAAAGCGCTTTTATCTGATCGGGATGAAAGAGCAAAGTCTGTTCACAAATCCATCCACACTTATCGAAATACTGAATCTTATAGTAGCACTCTGCAATAGCAAGAACAGATTCTAGTTCTTCAGTTAAAGGCTCGAACTCTAGAGCGACAAATAAGTCTTCAGGGTTTTCTAGAAATTTGCAGTAGAGAATATCTAACTGCTCTTTTAGACTGGTTGTTGCATTCACTAAGAACTCCTCATACGTTCCATATTACGTTGAGCAATCTTCAGGACTTAGTTCCAGGAGTGCTGCCTCGACCTCCGCGAACACACTTTGCCAGTCTCCAAGGCGTTCTTGTCGAAATAGCCGCACAGTCGGATACCAGGGACTATCGCTGCGCTTCAGTTGCCAACGCCAATCGGGAGCAAAGGGAAGCAGTACCCATGCCGGTTTGCCAAGAGCGCCAGCAAGATGGGCAACGGCAGTATCGACGGAAATAACCAGATCTAACTCTGCAATCAGGGCAGCAGTATCGGCAAAATCGTGGATCTCTCCAGAAAGATCGTACAGATGCTCCTGTGCGTGAAAGCTAGCTAGTGCTTTCGCTGCTTCTCCTATTTGCAAGCTATAAAGGGAAACGGTCTTATTTTCGAGAAGATCAATGAAATTTTCCAAAGAACAGGAACGCAACCGATAACTCTCCTGCTGCATGTCAGTCCCTTGATGGAGTCCTGCCGCCCAAACAAATCCCACTTTCAATCGATCACTTTTAGGTAGAGATTTTTTCAAGGCCGGATTGAAGTAAGGCACTGCGGAAGGTAAATTCTCCTCACTAGTATTCAACACATAGGGAAGGCTCATTAAGGGAATCCAGGCATCAAACTCAGGAATTTCAGAGACTTTACCGACAAAAAGATCGATCTTAGCTACAGACGCAAATAGGCTGTGAAGAGATGGATGACATCCAACTATCAGGCGACCAACGCTTTGCGCGATCAGGGGCAAGTAGCGAATAAACTGAATGGCATCTCCAAGCCCTTGATCCGCATAAACCAACAAGGTGCTACTCGTTAAGTCCATTGAACCATCCCAGAGTTGAAACCAGGCTTCTTTCAAAGAATCCGGCAATGGATAATCTGGGCCAAAAAGCCGCCATTCAAATTCAGCAAATCCCCGTTCGTAATTTCCATTTAGTAACAGTGTTGTTGCGTAGTTCCAGTGGGGAAGAAATTCTTCTGGTAATTCATCAATTGCTTTTTCAAAGCAGGCAAGGGCATTGGGGAGATCACCGTGGATCTTGAAGGTATTTCCTACATCATTCAGCGCCCAACCATCTCCGCTCTTTTCAAGAGCAGCTAAACTTTTTTGACAGTATTGATCCCACATCCATCGGTAACTCTCTTCAATTCGTGCTGCAAGGCTTGGGGCGTCACAGAGAGAACTAGCTGCCATGCGTTGCCGCAGTTGACTGCGTAATTGCGCCAAGTAATCAATATTGTTTGCAAGACGAACTGCTGTCTCGATGTATTCTGTTTGGGTCGTTGCTATAAATTCTTGAAGGTCTAGTTGTGAAAGCAAGCTGACACCAACCCGGCTGACGTGACTGTTCCCTTCTAGAGTAATTACTGGTACGCCCATCCAGAGGGCTTCGCAGGTTGTCGTCGTGCCGTTGTAGGGAAACGGATCGAGGGCAATATCAATCTGGCTATAGTAACCAACGTGAGCAGAACGCACCGGAATGCGACCAACCAGTATCAGGCGCTCAGCAGGTATACCTGCTTCAAGAAATCGCTGCTGGACATCTTCCAAGGTAAGCTGATCACTAAAAGCAGACGACTTGAGTAAGAGACGTGAATCAGGTATTTCCAAGAGAATTGCAGCCCAGCACTGAATAATCTCAGAGTTTAACTTCTGCAAACTATTAAATGAACCGAAAGTAATGTAGCCATTCACTAAACAAGGTGGAGGAAGAACCTCTGGCACTTCGGAAATTGGACGATAGCACAAGAATCCTTTCGGTAAGCGCACCAAAGTCTCAGTGTGTAGTTCCTCAGCTCTTGGTGGATCTGCTAGTGCATCTGTAAACCTATAATCAATTTGCGAGAGACCAGTCGTGTTCGGATAGCCCAGATAGGTGACCTGAACTGGTGCAGGGCGATAAGCAAAAACAAGCAATCGGCTATTTGCTGTATGGCCAGCAAGATCTACAAGAATATCGATTTGATCATTGCGGATCTGTGCAACAAGTTCTTCATCACTAAGTTGGCAAGTAAAGCACCAGTGATCAGAAAGTTTCTGTAGACGCTCCGTTGTCGTATCTGGGTGCTCTACCTCTGCATAGCAAAATATTTCAAAACCAGCACGATTGTGGGTTTCCAAGAGTGGTTCAAAGAAGTTAGCTACAGAGTGACAAAACAAGTCTGGTGAGAGATAGCCAATCCTGAGACGACGACTTGGAATCGGTAAGTTTTTGAATGTAGTCAATGAATTGATAGAAGCAGTA
>JACMLN010000071.1 GCA_014379585.1 Gloeobacterales cyanobacterium ES-bin-313
CGATTCTCCAGGCCCAGTCTTTTACAAGCAGCGCCGCGTTGGTCTTCACAACCGCAGTTTCGAAGTCTGGAAATTTCGGACGATGGTACAGAATGCGGACAAGCTCCAAGCCCAGATGGAAACCATGAACGAGTCCAAGGATGGCATCCTCTTCAAGATCAAAAAAGATCCCCGTATTACCCGAATGGGTAGTTTTCTGCGGCGCTACAGCCTCGATGAACTTCCCCAGATCTTCAATGTTCTGTTTGGGGAGATGAGTCTTGTCGGGCCACGCCCCTTGCCCCTACGGGATGTCGCTCGTTTCTCCGAGCAGCACTTCATGCGTCACGCGGTCTTGCCGGGGATTTCGGGACTCTGGCAGGTCTCTGGTCGCTCCGAGAAGATGGACTTTGAGGAAGTCGTTCGTTTAGACCTCGCCTATATTGAGGACTGGTCGCTGCTTCTCGATCTTCAGATCTTGTTGCGCACAATTGTCGTAGTCTTCCAACGCAGAGGCGCGTACTAAATCCTATGTCTGTTATTTCTGTCGAGAACATTTCAAAGCAGTACACCCTAGGGGTCGCCCAAAAGCAACGTTCATTGCGAGAGACTCTGACAGAAGGGGTTCGGGGTCTCTTCCAAAAGCGAGAAACGGTTCCCGAATCTAGTTTTTGGGCACTCAAGGATGTTTCTTTTGAAGTCGCTGAAGGGGATCGCGTTGGCATCGTCGGTCGTAACGGCGCTGGAAAATCGACCCTACTGAAATTGCTTAGTCGGATCAGTGAACCGACGACTGGACGTATTTCTTTGCGGGGGCGGGTTGCCAGCCTTCTAGAAGTGGGCACAGGTTTCCATCCCGAACTGACAGGCCGCGAGAATATCTATTTAAATGGCGCAGTCTTAGGGATGAGCAAAGCCGAAATTGCCCGCAAGTTCGATGAAATTGTCGATTTTTCCGAAGTCGAGCGATTTCTGGATACACCAGTCAAGCGCTACTCCTCGGGCATGTACGTGCGCCTTGCCTTTGCTGTTGCGGCGCACTTAGAGCCAGAGATTCTAGTAGTCGATGAAGTGCTTGCCGTTGGCGATGCTCAGTTCCAGAAAAAATGCCTGGGCAAGATGGAAGATGTCAGCAGTTCTGGACGCACTGTACTGTTTGTCAGCCATCAAATGTCTTCCGTCACGACCCTTTGCAATAAAGGCATCTGGCTTGTGAATGGCCAAGTTGCTATGACGGGGGACGTTGAAGAAGTGACCAGTCAGTACATGCTCCATGGCTCAGATCGCACAGGTGAAGTGATCTTCGATCAACCAACCAAGTCAAACGGTTTTGTCTTCAAGCGTCTTACCCTACTTAATGGCGCTGGTGAGGTAACTTCTATTCAAGATGTGCGTCGTCCAATTCGCTTACAGATTGAGTACGCTTCTGAATCGACGCAACGCAATCTAGAGATCTCTTTTAAAGTCAACTCGGCTATGGGCGAAGCAATCTTTACAGCAGATCGCTCCGTTTCCTGCGGTAAGCTTGTCGAAAAAGGTTCTCATATTGCAGAAATCGAAATTCCAGCACTTTTCTTAGTCCCAGGAACTTATAGCATCGACATCGCTGCTCACGTTCCATTTGTTCAAATCCTTGCTCACCATCAGTCGATACTTAGCTTTGAGATTGAAGAAACGGGAAGCCCTAGGGCTATGTATCACGGTCAAGCCTATGGGAAAGTGCTTGTAGACTTCCCGTGGCGCGAACAAATTACTTCTTCCCGGATTATCTGATGCGTGAATCTGCTCCGAGTGCTGAAGTTCAACGCTGGTTTTCAGAAGTACTATCGCGCAAAGTCGGTAATGGGATTGCTTCTCTACTAGTCAATATTAAGTTTCTCGAAAAAAGTTACAGAAAGCGCCTCTCAAACAGTTATGACACTCCAGGTCGCGTCTACCCTTTTCTTGGAACAAAGTGATGCGGATTTTGTACGATGGTACTATTTTTAATTCCCAACCTTACGGTGGGATTAATCGCTATTTCTGCAATGTGATTGGTGCGTTACCAAAAGATTGGACTCCGCTACTAACAACCTGCGAATCCTACAAGGATAATCAGCCAGAACATCCTAATCTTGAAGTCCATCCCTGTAGATGGCAGTTTCGGCCAAGGCGCATCTCCAACTGGTTGCGTTATAACTACTTTAAATCTATTTATAATGCTAAAAAGTTTGACCTTGTTCATCCCACTTATTATTCTTTGCTCAGTGCTGAAGATCTGAGTCATTGCCCCTCGCCAATGGTACTCACCGTTTGGGATATGATTCACGAACATTTCCCTGAGCAGCTAGATATTACTGGGCAACAAGCAGCTTTAAAAGAAAAGGCAATTCATGCTGCTCAGGCAATCATTTGCATCTCACAAAACACTAAGAAAGATTTACTAGAACGTTTCACTATTGCTGAAGAAAAAGTTAGCGTAGTGTACCTCGCTTCGGAATTGGATATAAAAAGCAGTTATGGCTTAGAAACCTTGCCACATCAGCCCTATTTTCTTTATGTGGGGACTCGCTATGGATATAAAAACTTTGAGATTCTACTTCAGGCCATGGCAAAGCTAAATAAGCGTCATCCAGAAGTTCAGCTCTGCTTAGTTGGTTCACCACTGACAGGTGATGAACAAGCACTCTCAAAAGCTTTAAATATTGAAGCTCAAGTAGTGTCTCTAGGCTATGCAAATGATTCTTTCTTGGCAAAACTTTATCGCTGTAGTGTTGCTTTTATTTACCCTTCCCTTTATGAGGGCTTTGGTATTCCTCCCCTCGAAGCGATGAAGTGTGGCACAGTAGTGATCGCTTCAAATGCATCGAGCATTCCAGAAGTAGTTGGTCATGCAGGGCTGATGTTTGCTCCCCACTCTAGCGATGACCTGCTAGAGAAGATGTTCTATGTACTAGAGAATCCCGGAGAGCGAGAAGCTTTGATTCAAAAAGGCTTTTGTCAGGCTGATAAGTTTAGCTGGCAAAAAGCAGCACAAGAAACAATGGCTGTCTATCAAAAAGTGGCATGAATAAGATGACAACCACTGCTTACAAAGTCGAAAATCTACCTCCACCACCCCAAGGCCGTACAGGTTGGCCATGGACTGAAGGAAGCACAGTTATCGAAAATGATGGAAACTTGCCGCGCATTTCTGTGGTGACTCCCAGCTATAACCAAGTTGCTTACTTAGAAGAAACTATCCGCTCAGTGCTGCTCCAGGGCTATCCGAACCTGGAATATTTAGTGATCGATGGTGGCAGTAACGATGGCAGTGTCGAAATCATCAAAAAGTATGCAGACTATCTCACTTATTGGGTCAGTGAAAAAGACCGTGGTCAATCGGATGCCTTGAACAAAGGTTTTCGTCGTGCAACAGGTGATTTTGTCGGTTGGCAAAACTCCGATGATTGCTACAGCAAAGATGCTTTCTCGCAGCTCCTTAAAGCATCACAGCAATTTCCAGATATTGATATTTTCTATGGCTCGACCCAACATATTGATGCGCAGAGCAATTTGATCGAGCCTTATCCGGTGGGTGAGTTCGATATTCATCACCTGATCCCGCATATTAATATGTGCAATCAAGCCATGTTTTTCCGGGGCAAGATTTTTCAAACCGGTCAGTTTATTGATGAATCCTATCAACACGCAATGGATCAAGAATTTCTGTTGAGACTTGCACTTGAAAAGTATCAATTCAAATTTGTTCCTGGAATCCAAGGCACTTATCGTATTCATGGTGCCTCTAAAATGGTGTATCAGCAGGAGATTTGTGCCCGTGAAATCGGTCAAATTTATCGCTGGCTCCACAGAGATTCCCGTTCTCCTGAAAGCTTAAAGCAAAGAGCAATTTCCGTCTATCAAGGGCTTTGCCGCTATCAGTTTGGTACTTACCAATTGCCCCTATTTGCCGAAAGTTATGCAGAACTCAAGCAACTTGATGCCCTTACGCCAGGTTTAGTCGCCCGCTATGCACTTTTCCAACTCGGACCTGACAGTGTGAAGGCAGCAACGAAATTCAAACGCCTGATCCGAGGCGAAAAGCGATGATCTACGGCACCGTCAATCCCCAAGTTGTTGCCCAGATTCCATCAGGAAGCAAACGTTTGCTCGATTTGGGGTGTGGTTCAGGGGTGCTCGGCGAATACCTCAAACAAGAGCGGAATTGTCAAGTGGTTGGTGTAACCTACTCCGAAGCCGAGACAGCACTGGCCGAAAAAGTGCTGGATGCGGCTTTGAAACGGGATCTCAATGAACTAGATCCTGCCGAACTCGGTAGCTTCGACTGCATTGTTGCTAGCCATGTTCTTGAACATCTTTATGCTCCCGAAAATCTCCTGCGCCGTCTCCATCAAAGTTTGAATCCTGGCGGAATCTTGATCGTTGCTCTCCCAAATGTCCTCTTTTGGCAACAGCGCTTTCGCTTTCTGCAAGGCCAATTCCGCTATACCGATGGTGGGTTGATGGATCGGACGCACTTTCGGTTTTACGATTGGCAGTCTGCCCATCAGTTGCTCGAAGAAAGCGGATATGCCATTTTGAATGCGGAGAGTTCTGGCTTCTTTCCATTGCCGATCGTCCGTAAACTGCTGCCTGCGGGTCTTGTCGAAAGCATCGATACGGCTGCAGCCCGTAGCGTCCCTGGTCTGTTTGGGTATCAGTTTGTCTTCGCCTGTCGGTCTCGTCAGCCATGAAGAATCCCTTAATAACGATTGCGATCCCGACGCTGCGCCGCCTGCCTTATTTGCAAGAAGCCGTCGCCTGCGCTCTGGCGCAAACCTATCCCCACATCGAAGTATTGGTCAGTCAAGATGTGGATCGCAACGGCTTGAATCCTGAAATCAGGGCATGGTGCATTGCTAAGGCAGAGGAGGAACCTCGGTTTCGTTATCAAGCGTGTGAGAAGAATCTCGGACTGGCAGGAAACTGGAACGCCGTCGCCAGTGCGGCCCAAGGCAAATATATAGTGATCACGGGAGATGATGATCGCCTATTGCCAGATTTTGTGAAAAGCTTGGTCGAAAAAATGGATGAATCAACTCATGTCATTTTTTCTAACCACTACATTATTGATGGCGAAGGCAAGCGCAATCTAGAAAAATCAGAGGAAGCAGTCATTCGTTTTCATCGCAGTACGATGCCTGGGGGCTTGTTAACTCTGCCTGAAAAATATGTTTGGAAAAACGCAATTCCAATGCTCTCAGCGCTTGTCCTGACAGAAGATGTGCGTAGATTCCGATTCTCCGAAGAGTTGAATACGCCAGAGATCGAGTTGTTTCTTCACATCGCCCAAGCAGGTGGGAGCTTTTACTTTTTACCGGAATATTTGGCAGAGTTTAGAGTCCATGGACAGTCTGCAACCATGAGTGGGCTTCGATTGGAAAGACTCGTAAAGCGATTAACACCGCTTGCTGTCAGTTCTGAAGTCGCTCCTTTCAAGCAAGAATATCTTGAAATGTTGGTGATCGATTCAGTCACTCAATGCCTACTGCGTGGAGAGATTCAAGAGGCAAAATTGTTGCTTGCGAATCCTTACTATCCATCTGAGGTAGGTGTTCGAAGTTTGATGCAAAAAGCCTGTCTTGCCATGCCTGAACCCCTGGCAAAAGAGTTTTATACCTTTATGCACAAGGCGGCTCTCCGTGCCCGTGGTTAGTCCATTGAAGGTCGCTTATGTCTCCCCCACCTATTTTGGCGAGGGCAGTTACATCGGTGGTGGTGAACGCTACGCAGTCGAACTTGCAACATGGATGTCGAAGTTTGCTGAAACGACGCTGATTAGCTTTGCAGAGAAAGAAGAGAGTACTTATCAAGGAAATTTACGTATTGAGCTTCATTCCGTTAAACATTTTATCCGCAGTAATGTGATGAACCCGCTTAGTTTTCGCTACCTACCTTCACTCTTGAAGTCCCACGTTGTTCACGTTCATCACATCACTACCCTGGTTTCAGATCTTAGTTGCTTGACTGCTTCGCTTTTTGGAAAGGGTTCCTATGTGACGGATCATGGTGGTGGAGCTGATTTTGTGCTCAACCGAAAGGTACCTATTTTAGCGGGTTACGATCACGCCTTCGCACAATCCAGATTCGCCGTGAATGCACTTCCTCCAATCCTCCAGAAAAAGGCAGTTTTGATTAAAGGTGGGATCGACACAGACCGCTTCCACCTCAGTCAAGTAGCAACAAAGCAGAAAAAGATCTTATTTGTCGGTCGTCTCCTTCCTCACAAGGGCGTGAACTACTTAATTGAAGCTTTTCGACAACTCGCTAATCCCGAATTTAAGTTGGTTATCGTCGGGAAAGTCCACAATGATCGTTATTTCCGAGATCTTCAAAAATTAGCTGAAGGTCTTGCTGTCGAGTTTCTCCATGGGATCGATGATCAGCAACTGCTTTTTGAATACCAGACAGCCTATGCCACCGTTCTACCTTCGGTTCATAAAACTTGCTACGGTGACTATACAGCTGTTCCTGAATTGATGGGGTTCACTTTATTAGAGTCCCAAGCCTGTGGAACCCCAGTGATTTGTACCGACGCGGGGGCGATGTCGGAGTTTGTCGAAGAGGGAAAGACAGGTTACATCGTTGCCCAAAATTCAAGTGAAGCTCTAAGGGAAGCACTGCATAAACTGGTGACGCTTTCACCCAATGCCTACGCAACATGGCAAGCCCAATGCCTTGTCTGGGTCAAGCAATTCAGTTGGGATACTGTCGCTCAGAAGCATCTTGAAGTGTATCAGGAGCGCTCATGATTATTGTGCATTACAACTACGAAGGTTGGGCGCAGGGCGGCGTTGCTACCTATATTCGTCGGCTCTGTGAGATGCAAATTCAGCGTGGTCATCGTGTGCATTTGCTCGCACAACAACCTGCCGAAATGCAATCTGGCGTTGAACCACTTCTTCGTGCTCCCGATGAAGCGAGCCTGTTTGCCCAAGCGAAAAGCTTAGGTGCAGACCTGATTCATCTGCATACGACGATTCGTCGTTTGCCAGAGCAACCGATTCCCCTAGTTCGTACTCTGCATACCCATGCCCCTTACTGTCCAAGCGCTTCAAAGTTCCTCGAACGTTGGGGACAGCCCTGCAATCGTGGCTATAGTCTCGCGGGCTGTCTTTGGGGGCACTTTGTAGATCACTGTGGCAGTACCCGCCCACAAAAATTGCTCGCCAACTTTCGCAACCGACAAGACGATTTTGATACGCTCCTGGCTGGCCAAATTCCAATTGTCACGCCCAGTCGATTTTTGAAAGAACAGTTGGTTGCCCTCGATTATCCTGAAAAACTGGTTTTCCCGGTCTACTTAGCGGCAGGCAGAGTGCAGGAAGTCTCGCCGCCCCCGAAAGAGACAGTGCCCCGCTTTTGCTTCTTGGGCAGGCTCGTACCCCAAAAAGGAATTGATTGGTTACTGCGTGCTGTTGCCCAAGTGAAAGTGCCTATGCATCTGGATATCGGTGGTGCTGGCCCCCGCGAGGCTGAATTACAAGCATTGGTAAAATCATTGGGAATCGTCGAGCGGGTTACATTTCATGGCTGGGTGAACGAGCAGCAGGTGAACCATTTGGTGCAATCGTCGCGCGCTGTGATCTTTCCTTCTGTCTGGCATGAGCCGGGGGGTACCGTCGCCGTCGAAGCTATGGTTCATAGTCGCGCCCTGATCATTGCGCGTGTTGGTGGGATGCCGGAGTTGGTCAAAGACGGCGTGAATGGGTTTTTAGTGGAGCCAAACAACACAGCGCAGATGGTGCAAAGTATCGAACGCCTCGCTAGCGATTGGGAATTAGCCAAACAGATGGGTGAAAAAGGAAAGATTCAATCTGCAGAATACACACAAGAACGGCACACAGATGCTGTGATGAAGGTATACAAACTTGCTATCGAACGGCAGCTATGCACATCGCCATCTTGATCCCTGAATTACCGCCGAAAGTCAACGGGATTGGCGACTATACTTTTTTCTTGTCTCAGGCGCTTGTAAAAGAGTTTGATTGCCAGGTAACGCTCCTCACCTCCGAAGGAAATTTTCAGTGTCCCCAGGGTTGCAAACTTGAAAGGGGCGTATTCGTCCCTGGTGCTGCCTTGCTGGAAACACTTCCAAAAGCGATGTCTCTATTGCAAGCGGACTGGTTTCTGATTCAGTACAATCCCTTTCTTTATGCTCACCGTGGATTTAATCCTTGGTTGATCGCTGCGGTCGCTCAGATTCGTTCACAGCAGTCCAACTTAAAGGTCGCTCTCATGGCTCATGAAATGTATATGACTGCTGAAAATTTCAAATTTGCGATCTTGGGTATCTTTCATCGGATCCAACTTTGGGGACTTTTGCGCTCTGTCGATCTTGCCTTTGCTTCGATTGATACCTGGGCCGCTGAATTGCGACGTTGGATGCCAAATAAGCCCGTTTTTTCTTTGCCTGTTGGCTCCAATGTCCCTGTCATTTCTGTTAGTACTGATGCTTTAGAAAGGCTCAAAAAAGAGTTAGCTATCGATCCTTCTGCCCTTGTTTTGGGGGCTTTTGGCTCCTATCACTACGGTCGGATGCCTGAGCGCGTTCTTCGCACATTAGAGAGGCTCGATCAGCGCAAAATCAAGGTGCATCTCCTGTTTATTGGCTCCGGTGGTGAACAGTTGCGCAAACTCTGCCCCACTCATTTGCACCCAATGTTGACGACCACAGGCGCTTTGGAATGTGAGGCGGTCTCCACCCATCTTCAACTTGTGGATCTTTTGATTTCGCCCTTCCTCGATGGCATTTCGACCCGCCGTAGTTCGGCGATGAGTTGTCTAGCCCACGGACTGCCCCTACTCACCACATCTGGGCGATTAAGTGATGCTCTATGGCACAAAGCTTTCGGCGATCAGTTGATTCCCGTCGAAAATGAAGACGCTTACTTCGAAGCAGCATACCAACTCTGCTTGAAGGAGGCAAAGCGCAGAGAACTTGCCTACACCAGCCACGCTTTGTACCAAAACCAGTTCACTTGGGGGCAAATTACGCAACGTCTACTTGATGCTTTCGAAAAAGCGGAGCGGGTTTAACGATGAAAAGCAAATCTAAAATCCTCTATGTTCAGGCAGCAGCCGAGCGGGGCGGTGTTGAGACGATTCTACTCAACTATCTGAAGGGGCTGGATCGTGAGCGCTTTGAACCCCATGTATTTTTTACTTGTGATGGTCCATTTCGCAGAGAAGTTGAAGAACTCGGCGTACCTGTACCCTTCTTTGACTGTGGTCAGGTACGAGAAGTGAGTCGAACCGTCAAAGCGATCCGTACTATTGCTGACTATGTTCAGCAGCACGATATTGCTCTGGTGCATAACCACGGCGATAAAGCCCATTTCTACGGTGGTTTCGCAGCATCCCTGGCCCATGTCCCGGCTATTCATCATCTCCATGGTGTACCTTCTGTGAGTTTTAGCCGGGACGGAGTGATCGGACTCTTGAGTTTGCTGGCTGCTCGCGAGCATACTTGGGCTGTCTCTGAAGCTGTGGCGAGAGAGTTTCGCAAACTCCCACTGGCCGATCAACAGGTTCAGGTACTGCACAACGGCATTCGCCTTCCCCCACCTCAAGCTTCCGAGCAAGATTGGCGAGCACAGTATGGTGTCCGCCCTGACCAATTCCTGGTTGCCCTCTTTGCCCGACTTCAGCGCTGGAAAGGGATTCACCTGTTTATAGAGGCGGCTGCCCAGGTGGCCAAGCGCTATCCGGATGTGTGTTTTTGGATCGTCGGTGGTTCTTTATTCGGTCTGGAGGAAGATTACGCCAAAGACTGTCGAGAACTGGTGGTCAAACTTGGACTGGAAAAAAACCTCAAGTTTTTAGGCCACTGCAATCAGGTTTACTCGGTGATGGAAACCGTGGATGTTGTCGTGAATGCCTCTATCAACCCTGACCCATTTCCGACGGTTGTTCTAGAAGGTATGGCCTGTGGGAAGCCCGTGATTGCGACCAATTTGGGGGGCGCACCGGAGGCAATCGCAGCCGAGCAGACGGGATTTTTGATTCCCCCTTCCTCTGAAGCCTTGGCAGACAGTATCCTGCAACTAGTTGCTGATCGCCAGCGCTCACTTGCCATGGGGCAAGCTGGGTACCACCGTTACAATCAAGAATTTACTTTGGATAAAATGATGGACAGTGTCCAAAAAATGTACGCGCAAATGTTAAAAAGTTCCCCTCTTACCCAAGGAAAAACAAGATGACTACTGTCTTTGACGATGAACGCTCCAACCGTATCGATCCCCAGATGCTGGAAGTCTGCCACCGGGATCACTTAGAGCGCTACGCCTTTGCTCTGAACTACGCTGCACAAAAACGTATTCTCGACATCGGTTGCGCGTTTGGCTATGGTTCGGCAAAACTGGCTGCGGTGGCCCAAGAGGTACAAGCCATCGACCTTTACGAGGAAGCTGTGCAATCTGCGCAGCAACAGTATCAACGCGCCAACCTGCGCTATTCGATCATGGATGGCTGCAATCTCCAATTTCCTGACGCAAGCTTCGACATGGTCATCAGCTTTGAAGTGATCGAACACGTTGAAAAACCCCAGGAATTTTTGCACGAGATCCGCAGAGTGCTTCGTCCGGGCGGAATGGCGATTCTCTCGACACCCAATGGACTAGTCTCCGCTGCCAATGGCCAATTGTCCGATCCTACCCACCTACGGGAGTACTCCCCCAGCGAATTTGAATCCGAGCTACACAGAGCCGGATTCACCGCAATTACCCTGCAGGGACAGCACCTCAGCGAAGGGGTTTGGGAGGTGCACAATATGCGTTCTCGAATGGCGTGGCTAGACGTGTTGGGCGTGCGAAAACTTCTCTCTAGCAAACTCAAAGGACAGATCCTTGGTTGGCTCGTTCGCCTACGCTTCTCGAAACCGATTGAAGAGGTCGCCAGCGCCAAAATTGACAAAAGCCTGGACAACGCTTTTGTCCAGATCGCTGTCTGCAAGGTATAGCCGATCTCACAGGAGCAGAGGATGAAAATTCTTATTGTCACGCATAAGGTAATGCGCGGCGATGGTCAAGCACGGGTGAACTACGAGTTAGTCTGCCATTTGCTCGATTGGGGGCATGAAGTGACATTACTGACCAATCAGGTTGCTGACGACTTGCTTGGGAGAACGGGATTAACTGTAAAAATCATTGAAGCAGCTTCCAATTTGCCTGCACTTCTTAGAGAACTGCTCTGGGCAAAAGCCTGCACGGATTTTTTAAAAGTTCATAGCGAACAGTACGAAATTATCCACTTGAATGGAGCCGTTGCCTACGTTCCCCATCAAGTAAATACCAGCCATTTTGTCCATGCTTCTTTCCGGCTCTATCTCAAACAAGAAAAAATTACTGGTTGGCGAAATGTTTATCATCGTCTACATGCCGATCTGAATATTCGCCTTGAAAAGAGTGTTTATTTACAGGCTAAAAAAGTTGTTGCAGTTTCTCCAAAAACCAAACGAGAGTTAGTCGAAATTGTTGGCATCGCTGCGGATTGTGTCGAGGTGATCTGCAATGCTGTCGATGTCAAAGAGTTTTGCCCTAATCCTGATCGACGCGCCAAAACCCGTGAAAAGCTTGGCATTCCAGATGGGCAATTCGCTGTACTGTTTGCGGGCGACCTTCAACAGCAGCGCAAAGGCTTGCGAACGATCCTTGAAGCGATGGCTGGATTACCTGAAGATATCCATCTCTATGCCGCAGGCAAAGGAAATCCAGAAACCTATTCTGAGCAGCTGTTACCAGTGCAGTCGCGAGTTCATTTTCTGGGATATCGGCGCGATATTGTTGATCTCTTTCAAGCGGCTGATGCTTTCGCCTTTCCAAGTCGTTATGACACGATGGCACTTGTGGTCTTTGAAGCCCTTGCCTCTGGATTACCTGTGATCACAACGATTGAATCCGGTGTGGGGGAAGTGATGCAGTCTGGGGTAAATGGTTTTGTCATGGATCCCTACGATGCGAAAGCCTTAAACTCACAGCTCTTTACGCTTTATTCTGATCCAGAATTCTCGGCGCGAATGCGTCTTGAAGCACGCAAGTTGGCCCTCCAGTTTACTTGGGAGAGAGTAGCTGAACAGTATATCTCCATCTACAAATTAGTTGGCAAGAAAGCCGCTTCGCCGTAAGTTGGCTTTGGCATTAGCTGCTAACTTCAACACCACCGTAAGGCACTAAGCGAGTATCCTCTTAAAAGATGTCGTTCAAGTAGCTTTTAAAGGCCATGATTTCAGCACAGGTTCAAGAAAATGGGGCTAATCCTAAGAAGCGCCAAAACCCCGTACTGATCGGTGGCATCCTCATTTTACTGGTTGTCCCGTTGGCGCTCCCCCAAAGCAGTACTTCCCTCTACTGGCAAGTGCTTGGCATCGCATTGCTGGTTATGGGAATTTTTTACACTTTTGTTTTCAAGAGTGCGTTATCTTCAGTTGTTTTAGCGGCGGCTTTTGCATCAATGTTTGAGGCTCCGTTGAAGTACCTCACAGATAACAAAATTGAAGCTGCTGTGGGTTACTTGGGTCGGGACTTGCTGATCTATAGCTTGGTGATCAGTCTCTTCTTAGGTTTTTTGGCCAAACTTAGCCAGGGCGCAACCATAGGCAAAGCGCCGCCAGTCATGTTCTTGATTGTGTGTTTTCTCCTAAATATTTTGATTCAAATTTACAACCCCTACGCTTACACTTCTCTTGCTAGCTTCCTGAATTCCCGTCTGTTCTGGGAAATGCTGCCGCTCTATTTCATTGGGTACTACTATTTACGTTCGGTGAAAGATTGGAAAATTATTTTCACAACCTTTGCACTTTTGACAGTTGTGAATGGCATCGTCGCTACCTACCAATCTGCTGTAGGTCCAGAGTTGATCGCAGCGTGGGGGCCAGGCTACAGAACGCAGATCTACGATGCAGGCCGGCTTGGCTTAACCAGTGATAACCAGCTTACTTTTAGACCATTCGGTCTTGGGCCAGATATTGGATTTTCTGGATATTTAGGTCTTGTCACGATCCCCATGCTCGCAGCACTTTTGGCTTCCCGTGGTCAAAGCCAAGATAAGTTCAAAATTTTCTCCCTCCTTGGGCAGTTCGTTAATACCTTGTTCATTAGTGTCTTAGTGGCTGGAACGTTTGCAGCAGTGATTGTGTCAGGATCTCGGACTGTCGTGGTCATCGCTACTGTACTAACTGGTGCAAGTCTGCTTTTTTTCTCGTGGAAGGCATCAAAGGTTCGGCTTTTTATCGGAGTCAGTATTTCTATCGTTCTCGCTTTAGCTAGCCTTGAATTGGTTACGATTGTTGCTCCCTACTTCGCAGAGCGCTATACAACTGTAAATACTGCAGAAAAAACAGTCGAAACCTTCAACTCAGAGGGACGCTTAGCCCAGATAACACAGATTCCACTCAGTATTGCCATACGATTTCCTTTCGGCGCGGGTCTAGACAACCTTGGCCCAGGGGCAACATTTTCGAATGTGATCGCTGGATCGCCTGTCCGCCCTCAACCTGAAAACACGGAAAATACCACCAATTTTGCTTTACTGGGTCTTGGTATTCCTGGTTTCTTGCTCTGGCTGTCGATTCACCTACAATTTATTCGCCTTTCTTGGAAAGGCATCCAGTCTGTTCCTGACCAAGAAGCGAAAACCTTAATGGGTGGTGGCTTCATCCTGCTCTTCCTTCTGCTATTCAGCTGGCCTTTCGGAGGGATCATTCTGTTCCCTTACAACATGTTGTTCTGGTTAATCCCAGGCATGATCTTGGGAACAGCGGATGAATATCGCAAGAAGCGCATAGCCAAAGCGATTGAAGAACGCTTTTAGCTCGCTTGCTAGTATTCCCCAGAAAAACTTTGCGATCCAGGCTCAGTTCTTGGTGACGACGGTAATCAATGAGTCAGAAAAGTTTATCCCCTTCAAAAATGGAAAGATCGCCTGCCACTGCTTGCCCCCGCTACCAGGGATTAAGCCCCGGTTACTGTAGTGATGGACAATCCGGGTAAAACCAGCCTCTTGCAGCATTCTTTCCATATCGATCTGAAGAATCGGCGATATGTGGGCAGGGTAGTCCTGGGCACCGAACGCAAAGAAATATCCACGTACCAGCAGGGAAACCTTACTGCGCAGGTTCAAGTTATTGGGTGTTGTGATGATCGCCGTACCACCGGGTTTGAGGATGCGAAACAATTGTATTGAGAACAAGCTGCACTCAGCGGATCTAATCTATCCTTCATTCTTTAAGGATAGATTAAAATTAGAGGCTTTTGATTAAGACGAATCAAAGGTTGAGTTATCACTGAATAGTCATTCAAGATTCTGACTAGCAAAATGTTTGTACATTGGCACAGATTGCATTCGTAGTCTAGAAAATAAGCGAAGAGAAAACAAACAAAAATCCGACTATCCTTGCTAATATCATTGAGGAGAACCTTATAGTGTTTAATGCACGTACTCTCCATGCTCCAAAGCTATTTCCCCAAGTACTATAAAGGCAAAGAAAACATCTATGCTTAGGTTGCTAGTTCAGTTGATAGCTATAGTCATGCCAAGCTCTTTCAAGATCTATCTCTATCGTTCTATGCTG
The DNA here is from genome assembly GCA_014379585.1 of Gloeobacterales cyanobacterium ES-bin-313. GTDB lineage: Bacteria > Cyanobacteriota > Cyanobacteriia > Gloeobacterales > Gloeobacteraceae > JACMLN01. The sequence goes on from JACMLN010000071.1 coordinate 14,570, forward strand.
GGTTGGCAGATCGGAGATAAAGTTAAAATTGGATTAAGCTACATCGATGCAGAAGATGTCACAATCCAAAGTGGATGCTGCATTGGACACTTTAATCTGTTTAGAAATCTCCGCCGACTGCACTTGGGGGAAAATTCTCATGTTAGAAACTTTAATCAGTTCTCAGGTGTTTTACTTGGGGGCGATTTTCTCTCAACCTTTATTATTCAGAAAAATGTTTTAGTGATGAACAGCCATTATTTTGATGTCGCTGGCTCGATCTTGATTGAAAGCTATACAACGATTGGTGGAACTAGTTCGCAATTTTGGTCTCATGGACTCGTAATGACGGCGAGAGGGTATGAGATGCGCCCTAGCCAGATTCGGATCCGGGCATGGAGTTATATTGGTGCCCGCGCAACATTGATCGGCTGTACCATTCCACGAGGATCAATTATCGGTGCAGGCAGCGTCGTTACCAAGAGTTTTCCAGAAGAATCCACCCGACTTCTCATTGCTGGTAATCCAGCTGATATCAAGAAGCGCTCCCATCACACTTTGGAAATGTTGCCTGGCTTAGCGGACTAATGGGCCTGACTGCCATACTGAGCTTTGAGATCGATACAGGAAACATGGTGCAGCGTTGAAAGTCTGTCTTTATGGAGTATTCCCGGAAGAAAAGCGCCTGAGCATGGAGCTTTGCGGGCAATATCTTGAGCAAGGGCTGCGCTGTGAAAATCTTGCTGAGGTCAAACTACATGTCCCCGCTTTTCACCGCTACCTAGAAACGTTTTCTAAGTCTCCAGCACTAAAGAAGATCGATGTGCTGATCAATCGGCACTTTACCTACGAACTACCAGACCGCAAAAAGTTTGATGTGCATCATGTGGTCGATCACTCCTACGGCCATCTTGTCCACCGCTTGCCGCTTGAACGCACAGTCGTCACTTGCCACGATTTAAATATTTACGAGCGCATGCAAAGGGATCGCAGTCTCCCATTTCAGGCGATGTGCCGCCATATTCTCGGCGGATTGAATAAAGCGCGTTGGATCATCTGTGATTCTCAGTTCACTGCCGAAGCCCTCGCAAAGTCAGAATTGGCCAAGGGTGCGCAGGTCACGGTGGTTCACCTCGGACTTGCCTCGAACTTCCAAGTTCTGCCCACCGAAAATCTCCTCAGCATTTCTAAGCGCTTTCGTTTGCCTGATGCCCCGAAAGTAATTCATGTCGGCGATTGTTTTGATCGCAAAAATATAGAAGTTTTACTTATGGCTGTGCATCGCCTCAAGATTCATCTGGTCAAAGTGGGTGGGCAGTTCAGCGAGAGCCAACAAAAGCTGATCAAAGATTTCAACCTCGACTCCCAGATCACCCATCTGCATGGGGTGAATATTGAAGACCTTGTTGGTCTCTACAACCTGGCGGATCTCTGTATTTTCCCTTCCTGGCTGGAGGGTTTTGGCTTTCCCGTCCTTGAAGCGATGGCCTGCGGAACGCCTGTGGTCGCTAGCAATCGTTCCTCGGTTCCAGAATTGGTTGGAGGTGCGGGATTACTTGCAGATCCTGCCGATGCGGAAGCGTTTGTCGCCCAAAGTTTGCGGGTGTTGAACGACCAAGGGGTGCGCGAGAACTTGATTGAAAAAGGGCTTCAACGGGTTCAGCAGTTTACCTGGGCAAACCATGCCCGCCAGGTTTGCGCTTTTTACGATCGGGTTTTGGAGAGCATCAGGTGAAAGTCGCCTACATTGATCACACCAGCGACATGGGAGGAGCAGAACATAATCTGCTCAGTTTGGTGAAAACCCTTTCGAAGATGGGTGTTGAAGCAACGGTACTCACTACTCCTGGTGGACCACTGATCGAACGGCTCCAGGCTCAAGAGATCCCAGTCCAGCTTTTCACGCTCTCCGAAAGTACAAAGTTTGTGGCGCGCGAACAGTTGGGTCCGGGGCTACTGCGCACGGCATTCAACCGCCTGCCCGAATTATGGAATGTCCAATCACAACTTCGCCGCCGCCTAAGCGACTTGAAACCGGACATCGTGCAGACCAATACTCTCAAAGCCCATGTTTTGGGCAGTCTCGCAGTGGCGGGCACTGGGGTACCGATGATCTGGCACCTTCAGGATCTACCGACCCAGCGCGGCAATAGTTTGCCACTGCTTGAAATCTGTGCCGCGTTGGTGAAACCCCGCATCGCCTGTATCTCTAAGGCAGTGATGGCGGATCTCTCACCGAGACTCCAGAAATACGCCAGTGTCATCTACAACGGCATCGATAGTGAAGCGGTTCGGCAACGCTCAAAAGGTTACGGACAAAGTATACGGACAAATTTTGGGATTCCTGAGAAGGCACCCTTGATTGGCGTGGTCGCCCACTTGATTCCTTGGAAAGGCCATCGTCACGTCTTAGCAGCGCTAGCCCAGCTCCAACAAAAGTTTCCGCAGCTCTACTGCTTATGTGTCGGCGGAGAAATCTTGCAGTTTGCGGGTCAAAAAGCCGCTCTCGAAGCGGAAGCCCAGCGCCTTGGCGTAGCCGAAAAAGTATTCTTCACAGGGCAGCGCGACGATGTTGCCCAAATCATGGGTGCATTAGATTTTCTGGTCGTACCTTCGGAGCATGAACCCTTCGGCCTTGTTCTGGTCGAGGCCATGGCTTTAGGGAAAGCGATTGTTGCAACTCGTAGCGGTGGCATTCCCGAAATTGTCTGTGATGGCGAAACAGGAGCAATGGTTCCTGTCGCTGACAGTGTGGCTCTCGCTGAAAAGATTTCCGACTATCTTGACCACCCAGATCTGGCTCGCCGTGCTGGAGAAGCAGGCTATCTTCGGGTGGAAAGTTGTTTTACCCTAACAACCATGGCCGAAAAATTTGCAGCCCTCTACGGTGACATCTGTGATTGACCCGAGTCTACGAATTGCCCTAGCCAGCGATGCCCTAGCGACAGCGGGTGGAGCAGGTGGTGCTGAGAATGTTCTTGTAGCCATGAAATCTCTCTTTCCAGAGGCTCCGGTCTACACCACCGTCTACAACCCAGAGAAGATGCCCGAATGCATGGCTAGTTGGGACATTCGCACCTCTTTTATTCAAGATCTGCCCGCTGGGAAAACCAAGTACCAGATGTATCTGCCCCTGATGCCTACCGCCATTGAGCAGTTGGACTTTGAAGCCTACGATTTGGTGATCTCCGGGCACCACTCGGTGATCAAAGGCATTGTCACCCGTCCTGATGCACTTCATCTTTGCTACTGCTACAGCCCGATGCGCTACGCCTGGGATCTTTACCACCGCTACCTTAATGCTGCCGAGGTCAAAGGCTGGCAAAAACCAATCATTCCCTGGCTCATGAACTACATTCGCCTCTGGGATGCCAGTAGTGCGAACCGCGTCGATGTGTTTGTTGCCATCTCCCACCACGTCCAAAAGCGGATCACCAAGTTTTATCGCCGCGAATCGACGGTTATCTATCCACCTGTCGCCACCGAGCGCTTCACGCCTAACGGCCAAAAAGATGATGGCTTCTATTTGATGGTCGGTCGCCTGGTCGGTTACAAACGCCACGACTTAGCCGTAGCAGCATTTAATCAGAATGGCCGTCCCCTTGTGATCATCGGCGATGGGCCGGAGCGCACCAAACTCGAACCCTTGGCTGCAGCAAATATCAAATTTCTGGGGAGGCAACCAGAATCTGTCGTCCAGGATCATTTGCAGCGGTGTCGAGGATTTATTTTTCCTGGTGAAGAAGATTTTGGCATTGCCCCCGTCGAAGCCATGGCCGCTGGTCGCCCAGTGGTGGCATTTGCGAGAGGAGGGGCAACTGAGACGGTGGTTGAAGGTCGAACAGGGGTCTTTTTCCGCGAAGCGACTGCCCAAAGCCTCAACCAAGCGCTAGAACGACTTGAAGCAACTTCCTGGCAGAGTGGAGTGATTTCAGAACATGCAAGACAGTTTTCGCAGGAACGCTTCTTGCAGGAATTCGCTCAGATCGTCGAGACCAGTTTGCAGATCCACAATACCCCTAGCACGATTCGGCAATTGGTGCCCTAAATCACCAAAAAAGTGGCTTTGTGTGTTGCGATACAGACCGACAAGAGAGTACAAAGCATGTTAGTTTGAAATCCAAGCTCGGTTTTTTTTGCATCCCCACCTGTCACTCCCAGGAAAACTAACAATGAGAGAAGTAGAAACACAGGATACAAATCCTACGCAGGATTTAAGTTTTTATCTCAGCGCCATCCGAAATCGCTGGTGGCTTTTTTCCCTGACTGGGTTGACATGCACCTGTTTGATGTACGTTTATGCCTTGTCTCAGACGCCCGTCTATGAGTCACGGGTGCGTTTAATTCGTAATGTCACTGTTGAATTACCAGGGTCTTCAAACAGTGGAGCCAACAGTAATCAGGTCTCTGCTCTGCTCGACCGCGTTGGAGCCGCCGACGAAATTATTCGTAGCCGTTCTGTACTCAAAAGCGCCCTCGAAAAACAAAAATCTTTTAATGACCGCGATGTCAAGTTCATTCTGCAGCACACGACTGCAACAATGGATAAGCTCAATCCAATTTTGACGGTCACCTACCAAGACTCTACCCCAAGAAGGGTCAAAGCACTCCTAGATGCCTTGGCTGAATCATTCAAAGAAAATGATTTGCAGTCCCGACGCTCCTCAGCCCGCCAAGCTGAGCAATATTTGACCGCAAGTTTGCCCCAGGCCAAGGCCAACCTAGTCAAAGTTCAACAAGACTACCAGAACTACTTGCGCCGAAATGCAGATATATCACCGACCAAGATGCAAGAAGCACTTTCAAGTAATTCTTTGGGTATTGATAAAGAAGTTCAGACCCAGGAAATGACTCTAAAAGGGCTGGCTGGCACCCGCAATCGCTTGGTCGAACGTTTGGGTGTAGGCGAGGATCAAGCTCTGGCCACAGCTGCATTGAGCCAGGATGAGAACTATCAAAAGTCGATTGCAATGCTGCAGACCTACTACACCCAGTTAGCAGTAAAGCAAACCCAACTCCAAGAACGTCACCCCGAAGTTCTTACCATTAAGAAGCAAATTGCCGCTACCGAGCAACGCCTGCGGGAACAAGCGGATGATATTCTCTCTGATCGACTCTTTAAAGGTGCGACCAAACCGGGTGGTACAACTCCATCTACCCAGCTCGACACCACCATCGATGTCGGTGTCAGGGCGAAGTCTGCCACCGTGAAAGGCGAGGCGCTTGCTTTAACACTGCCCAACCCCGTGCGCTTTACACTCACAACGCAGTTGGTAAACGCCCAGACTTCTTTGTCCACAACTGAAGCCTCTTTAAAGGCACTCAAGCAGGCTAAGGCCAACGTCTACTCCAAACTTGATGGTCTTGCCGAGAAAGTTGTGCAGGAGCAGAATCTCCTCAATCAAGTGGATCGCTCGTTGAAGGTGCTGAACAACTTGACTGAGCGGGTCGAATTTTACCGTCTTGCTTTAGCCCAACAGGTCACACCTTGGAGTGTCCTCGAAGAAGCTGACTTGCCCGATTTTCCGATTGCGCCCAAGCCCCTGAACAATGCCCTGTTCGGCCTAGCCGTCGGTTCGGTGCTCGGTTTCTTGCTGGCGTACTATCTCGAATTGGCAAACAACCGTCTGCGCCTCAAAGAAGACTTCCAGCGGATCTTGGGTGTGCCAATGCTCGGTCTGGTGCCCTTCTCCAATGTACCGATGAACGGTTATCTCACCGAAGAGGCTCCGCGAGTGGAGCCAGAAGAAGAACTCGATGGCATCAGCCAGTTCTTCAGCAATGTCTGGAGCTTTGTGCGTAGGGAGAAGAAAACGCGTGGTGCCAAAAGCTCAGGCACCTATCAAAGTGCTCTAGAGCGTGCCCGTATCCGCGAAAGCTTCCGACGGATTGCTTCACGTCTACTGTTCTCGCGGCCGAACGAAGAACTGCGCACCCTCTGTATTACTTCCTGTGTGCAGTCAGAAGGGAAGTCAACCTGTTCTTTTTGGATTGCCCATTCCCTTGCGGATTTGGGTAAGCGGGTATTGCTGATCGATGCGGATATGCGCCGTCCTTCGATCCATGAAATTGCTCAGATTTCCAACAACATCGGACTTTCATCGCTACTCTCCAGTGCCACGATGACACCCACTCAGGCAGTCCGCCGCAAGAATGGTCGTCTGAACTTTGACATCATCACTGCGGGGCCAATTCCTCCGAATCCTGTAGCCCTGCTTTCCTCCAATCGCTTTCTCTCGGTGGTCGAAGCCCTCAAGAATGAGTACGACATGGTGCTCATCGATACCCCACCGAGCGCCAGTTTTGCGGATAGCCAAGTCATCGCCGCCTTTGTCGATGCTGTGCTCTTTGTGGTCTCTCGAGGAACCCTCAAAGCCCAACTGCTCTCCGATGCCAAAAACAACTTCACGCCGTACACCAACAAGTTTGTTGGCTTCGTCATCAACAGCACTACCGAAACCAAGGAAATCGACGATGGCTTTGCGGACAGCTACTACTACAACAACGGCCAAGTAGACAGCCAAAGCGCCCAACGCAATCTTGTTGCAGACGAAGAATAAAGCACCTAAGTCTGCTTTAGACTGAGGGTATGGGACAGACGCACTACCAGACTCTTGGCCTAGAGCCGAGTGCAACCACTGAGCAGATCCGCTCGGCCTACCGCAACCTTGCCAAAGTGCATCATCCCGATACGGGTGCTGATGCTGGTCATCAACAGATGATCTTGATCAACGAAGCCTACGAGGTACTGAGCGAACCGGAGCGTCGCTCTACCTACGACCGTCTCCTTGGACTAGCAGCGCCGCCCCTATTGAAGACCCCAAAAATGCGGGTGGCCTCCGAGGAAGAAGCGCGGATCCTCTGGTTGAAAGTCGTTTACCACCCCGTCAATATTGGCATCAACCAGATCGTGAAGCCATTTCGCCGCCAACTCGATGCCCTCTCCTACGACCCCTACGACGACGAACTCGTTGCTGAATTCACTGCCTACTTGGAACGCTCTCAGCAGACGTTTCAACACATTCGCCAAGTCTTCGCCTCCCAACGCAACCCCATCGGCTCCGCCCTCACGGCTGAACTGCTCTTCCACAGCTTGAATCAACTTGGGGATGCCCTCGAAGAACTGCGCTACTTCACCCTGAACTACAACTACCAACACCTTCACGTCGGTCAAGAACTGCTGGGAATCGTCGCCGATCTTCGCCGTCAAGCCACCGAAGCCGCCGAACACCTGCTGCGCATGGCCTGAAATTTTTCTTGCCTCCCCACTTGCAGTGCTTGCTGCGACTATCCTAAAAAGATGACTTTTGCAATCACTTCCACCGAACTTTGTACTCTTCTCGCAGCCGAAGTCGTTGGCCTGAGTACACTCCCAGAAAAGATTATCGGCATCACCACTGATTCTCGCGCTATCACTCCCGGATCGCTTTTTGTGCCCTTGATCGGAGAACGTTTCGATGGCCACGACTATCTCGAAATTGCTCTGGCTAACGGTGCTGCCCTCGTTCTCTCCGAAAAGCCTGTTTCAGTCCCCCACCTACGGGTTGCCGATACCCTGCGTGCCTACCAGCAATTAGGACGTTGGTGGCGTCAACAGTTTACGATTCCAGTCGTGGCCGTCACAGGTTCCGCAGGCAAAACCACCACCCGCGAACTGATCCGCGCTGTACTCGCCACTGCTGGCTCCGTCTTGGCTTCTACAGGCAACGAGAATAACGACATCGGCGTACCCAAACTGTTGTTGCAACTCGACAAAACCCATCGCTTCTGTGTCGTCGAGATGGGAATGCGTGGCCCCGGGGAGATCGCCCGCCTTACCCAATGCGCTCTGCCAAATGTGGGTGTGATCACCAATGTCGGCAGTGCCCATATCGGGCGACTCGGCGGTCTTCAGGCGATTGCCGATGCCAAGTGCGAATTGCTGGCCGACTTACCCATCAAAGGGACTGCCATTCTCAACGGCGAAGACGAACGGCTCCTCACCACATCTGCCAACGTCTGGTCTGGTTCACGGCTCACTTTTGGTTTGAACACGGGCGATCTGCGCGGCAGGCTTGAGGGCGACACGCTCTGGGTCGAAGGCGTTTCTTTTCCTGTGCTTCTTCCTGGCAGACATAATGTGCTGAACTTTTTGGCCGCATTAGCCGTGGCTCGCTCCCTCGATTTGGAACTTTCAACGATCAGTACACAGTTAAATAGTGTCGCCCTTCCCGAAGGTCGCAGTCACTTTGTGCAGATCGCTGGACTGACCTTGATCGACGAGACCTACAACAGTGCACCTGAATCAGCCCAAGCTGCCCTTGATCTCCTCGCCCAATTGCCAGGAACGCGTCGGATAGCCGTTCTGGGTCAGATGCGAGAACTGGGCGAATTCAGCGCTGATGCCCACCACAAAGTCGGCGAACGTTGCGCCCAACTTGGTCTGGATCAACTTTTCGTACTCGCTGGTGAAGACACCGATGCCCTAGCCAACGCAGCCAAACCGATCCCCGTCGAAATCTTTTTAGATCAAGAAACTTTGACCCAACGCCTTGCACAATTTGCCCAACCCGGAGACTTCGTTTTGTTCAAAGCATCGCGAGCCATCGGCTTAGAACGCGTCCTCAAAGCATTTCAGCAGTTGCTCGTCTGAACGAGCCAAGAGATTCTTAGCCTTTAAGCTGTAATTTCTAGAAGGTTTTCGTGTTTTAAATCCTGAGAGAATAAAGGCTCGAATGCATAAAATGAGTCTTCTTCAGGCAAGTATTCATCTGGAAGGCTTAAAACACTTAATTTCGTAGGGTTGAGAAACTTATAGCTGTCAAAGCCACCTTCAATATCTACAGAAATCACGAACCCTTCTATTGCATTTTGTATGACCTTACGCAGAGGCAGTTTCTTAGATAAAAAGTCATTGAGTGTCTTGCCATCAAGCTCAAAAACAAGCCAGCGATTACTGGTGTCGTTAGAATCGCACCAGTAATAAAAATAATTTTTACCTTCGTTGCTGCTAAAAAGAGAAAGAAACGGCCCATCATAATAAATAAGATCCGCTATCTTTTTCAGATCTGGCAGTGGAAACTCAGGTAAAAGTTGCCCGTGTATTGATATCATTTTCACCTCTGCTTCCTCTCATATAACTCTATGAACAACGACAAATTTAGCTGCCAAATCTGCATTGGTACTTTCATGTAGCGTAAAGTGTCCATCACTTCCAATTGGGGAGATAACACCATCATTTCTATCGATGACTCCTTCAGCTATATGAGTTCCGATAGTATTGTAACCTCTTTTCGCAATTGACTTGGCAAGATTTTTTAGCTTCCTCCTTGCATTCTCAATCGTGGCATAGAGTGAAAGGCCGAAAGAAGCGCACAGGACAGAATCAGGGCATCCACCCGGCGTAAATCGCTGCGGGTTGATCATCGAGACTGGCAAAAAAGTATTGATATTATCAATATTTTCGAATGTGAATCTGTAAGCTAATCTTTCGTCAGGCTGAAATGAGGATGGAGGACAATCAACAATTCTTGATGTGTATGAAAAACACTTGAAAAGTTGATCTTGAGGCTCCTTTGCTGGCTGTTGCTCCATGAACGTTGATAAGTCCAACTTCTAGAGCCCCACCCTAACATGCCTTGGGTGGGAATTTTGCAATTAATAGATTTAAGCGATGCAGGGTTTTGCCCAAAGTCAGGCACCTTGAGCAGCAATCAGCTTTGAACGATCCACTCAACGTGGTGAGCCTCGGTGATCTCGGGCAGTTCGAGGTGGGCGGCCATGTTCCAGATCACGCCTTCTGGTACGACTCGCTCCCGCTCACGGTTGCGGCGCAGGACTTCGGCAGGGGGTACTTCCAAGTAGACAATCCGTACTCTGGCTCCGTAATCAATAAACAGATCAATTAAGCGTCCGCGCCTTGAACGGGTGACGTTGGTGGCATTCCAGACAAAAGATTTGTGCTGGCGTAGGTAAGTCCGAGCTAGTTCCCGCGCCTCAGCGATCACAGGGCCTTGTTCGTCCTCTGGCGCAATATCCATCTCTTCACGTAAAGCGTCCAGGGAAACCATCGGCCAGCCTTGCAGGTTGTGGGCAATCCAGTAATCTTTCCCTGTTCCTGGCAAAGCGCACATCAGAACGACTTCAAAGCGGGTATCGTCGTAGGCTGCGTACTCTGGGTGGCTATTCTCTTTGCGGAAGTAAATAAATCGGCTGTGATCGCTGGCGAAGGCGTAGAGCGTGTCGAGGCAGTGATTTTCGGTGCAGAACTCTCGGAATAGGGCAATCTTCTCAAGCATCTGCGGGCTGTCATTGCAGATTCGCCCACCGAGATCTGCTTCTGCCAAAATACTCAGCCAGTCACAGCGCACCTGCTGGCTCGCCCGAATCACTGCGTACTGAGGATTTGACTCATCCAAGAAGTGGAAGGGAAGACCCGAAAAGCGTACCAAAGCGACGATCTGTTCGCGAATCGTAAAAGGAGCACTGGCTTCTTCGCCTTCCCAGAAGAGTTGTCGCGTAAACCGTGCCCCCCGTGGAACATGCCCCCGCGATGTAATGTTGCCTTCTGGGTCGATGCGGGTACAAAGTGGCTTACCGACATCGTGAAAAAGTGCCGCCGCAAACAGCACCGATCGTTCTGACTCAGGCAACTGTTGCCAAGTGGGGAGACGCACTAGGGCTTCACAGACGAGGCGGGTATGGGTGAGAACGTCTCCTTCAGCGTGGTAGAGCGGATTTTGGGGACAGTCCGCCATCTGTCGAATGCAAACAAAGTGCTGCTCAATGGCAGACCAATCGAGTTGCCAAACGGGGGGCGTTGGGCAGAACGGAAAAGTCCACAGTTGCAGGGTTCTCATGGCAATTTGGGGGCGAAAAGATCGACATTGGCGAGCAGTTGGTTGGGCAAAATCGGACGGTTCAGCCAATGACTGCCGGACTGGTCAACGGCGGCGAGGAAACTCGCCCGCACATACTTGTAGCGCTCGACAACTTTTCCATCTTCTTCGACTTTGATGTAAATGCCCTCCATATTTGCTCCAGGATCTGTCTGTTTCAAGGTCAATTCCTCCCGCAGTCCAAGACTTTCGGAGGCTACACGCAGATTTTCTCGATGATTTGGACTGATAAAGCGAGAAGTACCCAAGTATTGTCCGAGTTGCGCTGATTTTTCGAGCTTGCCCGAAAAGAGGATAGGCACAGAGCGCACAGGGGATCCAGCCAGCAATGCCTGCCGCTCCGGTGTACTCAAAAAGGTGCCCGTCTGGCGATCGCGCAGATCAAATTCAAAAAAGTAGTGGGGGAGGGCATCATAGAAAATCGTGTGTTTGGCGTAAAGCCACTCTCCGTAGAGGGTATAGCGGTTTCCAAGGATTGACCAGAGGCTGTCACTATGACTAGCCGCCCAGCGCTTGAAGAGGGCAAAATGCTTTTCGCGCCCTCCACCGGTCAGGAAATGGCCACGACTCTGCAAAAACAGTTCCCCCTCTGGACTAAAACTGATCCCCGCATTCGCGCCATCGACTTTCTCTTCGATCACCACCGAGCGCCCAGCGATCACGTCAAAAGCAACAGCATCTAAGTCTTCATCTCCAGGCTGGAGACGAGAACCTTCGATATGGGGTGTGCGCGGATACTTGAACAATTCCATCAGCTATTCCGAAAAGCGCGCAACTGCAATGAGATGGCCAGGCACGTAATCACAGCGCACTTTGATCGCACCAATATGAACGAGCATCGTCGTCAACGTTTTTTGATCCAAAAGATGGAGATGTTCAGGATTGTCATCTTCGTGGCTCGGAACAGAGATCACCAGAAAGCGCCGCGTCACCCGTCGGATTTCTTGCAGTGCTTGCTTCGGATCCTGCACATGTTCGAGCACTTCTAAGGCTGTAGTCACATCGAAACAACCATCAGCAAAGGACAACTCCGCCATATCCATAACAGCGCTCTCGATGTGCGCAAAACCACCCTTTTGGACAGCTTGAATATCGCGAATCCGCTTTTCATCGGCATCAATCGCTGTTACAGAAAGACCTGGAAAAGCATCAAGGAGTGGCCAGAGAAAGGCACCACGTCCACTGCCAATATCCAACAAGTTTTCTGGCAGCAATCCCCGCAAGATACCGAAGACTTTTGTCACCCGTGGCAGTCCCATAGTGCGTTTGAAGCGGTGCAATCTCAATCCCGATTCAAGACCGAATGCAATGAGTTGGCAATAATCTGTGTCATTGAGTTCCTCGAAATTTGCCTCAAACAGGGGTTTGTGCGCTTGTCCGGGCTGAATGGCTCCACGCACAAAAGCCGCAGCGATGGGAGCAAAGTAAAAATTTAGGGTTTCAGCATCCATAGGATCTACAAAGTACCACCGAGGGAAGTCTTGTTCTTCAGGGCATGGCGATGACTGCCCTTCAACCCAGAAACTATCTTCGCAGGCTTTGCTTAATCTAGAGCCTCACGATTGCTATCGTTTTTTTCGACCTGCCTACCAAGATGTCCAATTATTTCTATTTTGGTGATTGAGAAAAATATGGCGAACTGCATTAGGGGGTAGGGGCAAGCCCCACCCCCTAAAACCCCCGCCCCATGGGGGACAGACTGCCTGTCCCCCAAACCCCCTCGGCAACTTTTACGGCTTGATACTTGGAATTGCATCGGGCGCTACGCGTGGGGAAGCGGAATTGGAGACGGATTGGGAGAGGTCTGGGTTAGCGATGGGAGGCGCATTGGGTTTTGATTTCTCATCAAAAAGTAATTGAGGTCAGAGGGTGGCTTGTGAGTGCCTGTAGTAGGCTATAGCGAATTTGCTATAACTAGAAAATGAGCGAGACTTCCTCTATAAAGCCTATCGAGTGGGTAGGATGAACTACTCCCCACCGCAGGCTGAGTTGGGATTTTCCCCATCAGGAAAGGTGGTTCGTTTCTGACGCTTCTTCGCCCCAAGTTGCCGCATACTTCCGCATTTGGTAGAGCTTGTTGACTCTGCGTCTAAGAGGACAGTTCCTGCCCCCTGTGCCCAAACTAAGTTAACTTGGGCTGCATTAATATCGCGGTCTTCGATATGACCGCATTTTGGGTTCGAGCAAATGTGCATTCTGTCTGACAACGTTTTGGGGGTGAGCTCCCAACATTTCACACAGCGTTGGGTCGATTTGAGTTGCCGAGTCGGAGCTTCTATGTAGAATCCTCCTGCCTCAGCCAACTTGTAACTGAGCATTTGCCCAATCATCCCAAATCCAACCTCAAGAATGGAACGGTTCAGCCCTGCTTTTTGAGCTTTACGTTTTCCCTTCTTTGCCTTGCTTGTCATCCCTTTGACATTGAGTTGTTCCCCTCCGACTAGGCTATTACTGCTGACTATGATGGAGGTTTGTTTGTGCAACCAATCTTCGCGTTGACGGGCTACTTTGCGTTGCAGTTTAGAGACTATCTTGCGCTCAGATTTCCATCGACGCGAAGCTTTGATTTTTTTTGTGCAGTTGGGAGCACGCTTGCGTCTGAGGTTTTTAGATACCGCTTTGACTTTTGCCTGTCCCGCTTTGATGAACGCAGGCTTGGCGATTTTCTCACCCGTAGAAAGAGTGATCGCGTCCTTGCATCCTAGGTCTATCCCAACTGCTCCAGATCCAGTCGTGCGTTGCGGTTCGCACTGTACAGTAATCGAGGCGTACCACTTTTCATGACGGTAAACAATAGTGCAAGTGGTTGGTGTCCCCCAAGTTCTGGCTTGGCCACGCATCTGCACTCTTCCCAATTTGGAAAGATTCAGATAGCCATTGCCACCATCAGAGTCAGCTTTCCAGCCTGCTATGCACGGATATGTCCATCCTGAAAAGTGCCGAATTGACTTGAATTTGGGACAGCCACCTAAGCCCTTGAAGAATCTTTGGAAGGCAAAATCGACACGCTTGAGAGTAGCTTGCAGGGCATGAGAGCCGAGGGCTTTATATTCTGGCCAAACCTCTTTGAAATCGGGCAGGGAATTCTGTTGCTCAAAGTAATTAACCGAGTGTCCGAAATTTTGGTACTGGGTTTTGCGATTACTAATCGCCGCGTTGTACAACAACTGATGTAGCTTTCGCCACTGATACAGCGTTGCCGCTTGGGAGTCAGTGGGGTAAAGCCGAAACGTGATGCGACGTGTAAGCATGTCCATATTCTAGCACACAATACAGGGGAAGTTTTGCTGGAAGGCTTAGTGTTGATCCAGCTCTTCTACATGCCGCCCAGCAATACTGCCCCATTGATGTCCTGACGCAGTACATTGCGAATCAGGATTTGCCAAAGGAGTGCTATCCTTCCCTACCCCGCTTCGCTGAGGGCGCCCGAAGGGATAGGGACTGCCGCACAAAGCGTTCAAGCTTAAAAGACTTAAGAACCTTCCCTGACCCAGTCAGGGACGAAGTCGGATTTGCTCTCTACTTGGCCCAAATGGGAAGTAGGGGCGAGAATACGAAAGTACTTAAGGGCTTCAGCGGTGCGGGGGTTATTGAGGTGCTTGAAGACTACGACGGGGACACATACCGATCTGTATATACGGTTAAGTTCAAGAATGCGGTTTACGTTTTGCATTGCTTCCAAAAGAAGTCAAAAAGCGGCTCAGAGCTACCCAAACAAGACAAAGATTTGATCAATTCGAGACTTCAAGCCGCTCAAAAGCATGCGAAGGAGGACGAGTCATGAACGAGCACGAGATCACAAGTTCCAGCAGTAATGTATTTGCAGACATTGGCGCTGCTGATCCAGAAGTAATGCAGTTAAAGTCTCAACTTGCATCGGAGATCCTCAGACGCTTTCGTGAAAGTGGCCTGACCCAAACCCAGTACGCAGAGCATTTTGGGATTCCACAACCAGACCTTAGTGATGTCATACGTGGCAAGCTTCGTAAGTACAGCATCGAGCGTCTGGTCAGCTTTACAAAAGCAGTGGGTGCTCAGGGTCGCCTAGCAGTCTCTTTTGAGATATCCGCAGGTGTAAGCTAGTCCCACCAGATACAAAGACAGTCTTTAGCTGCGCCATTCATGTCTTGGTCAGATCTTTGGCCATCAACAAGTCTGTTTGGGGATCGCTGCCAACGACAAAAATGTGGGAACCGACTGGCTCGAAGCCCCATTTGCGATAGAAGGCGATGGCGCGTGGATTCTTTTCCCAGACCCCAAGCCAGACTGTTTGGAAACCGCTACGCACTGCTTCGTGGAGACAGGCTTGCATCAGGGTAGGTCCAACACCACGACCTACATATTCTTGGGTACTGTAAAAACGAGCAATTTCAATCACAGCAGATTGCGTTGGAATACACCCAGGCGCTTCACCACGAAATAACTTTGAGTAACCCACAGCAGCTTGATTCATCTCAGCAATCAAAAAAGTCGAACGCGGATCTGCTATTTCCTCAGCTTGCTGTTGTAATCCGTAGGCTTTTTCTAAGTAAGCAGAAAGATCTTCGGGATTATTCTGGGCTGCAAAGGCATCGTAAAACGTGCGTGCTCCAAGTTCTGCCAGTAATTCAGCATCGTCACCTGTGGCCTTGCGAATAGTCATTTCTTCCCCCATGTTTGCCTCCTCGCAACCCTGAAACGCTTAGATTTCCAGAATAGCGGGTTCCAAAATGGTAAAGTTTGCAGCCAGAACATTTTCTAGTAGTGCTCGCCGCTGGTCACCTTTCCTCGGAAGACAAAGTACTGGTAAACGTTGTAAAACAGCATGATCGGGATCAAAAAACCAATGAAGACGAGCATAAAGACGAGAGAACTCGGCGAAGATGCTGCCCGATAGATAGTGATCGATGTTGGGATGATGTAGGGAAATACGATCAAGCCCAGGCCACTAAAAGTAAGCAGAAAAATCAAGATCGTCCAGACAAAAGGAGCGCGTTCTTGTTTGCGATTTAGGCTTTGAAACAACAGCCAGATCAGTAAAACACCAAGAATTGGGATCAACGCGAAGATATAAATCTGTGGTGCTTGAAACAGTCGTGCGCGGGCAGTGGCATAGAGTAAGGGCGTGGAAATCGTGATGAGAACTGCTCCGATCAGCGTCGTGGCTGCAGCAATTTTGGCAGTGCGATAGTGGGTAAGTTGTAACTCGCCACTGGTTTTCATGATCAAGTAAGTTGAACCACTCAGCACATAGCCCTGAATTAACGTTAAAGTCACAAGCAAAGATTGTAGATTGACCCAATCCCAAGTAGTGCCAATGAAGTGGCCGTTGCTATCGACATTGATCCCATGCAAAACCCCACCAAGGGAAAGTCCTTGGCCAGTTGCAGCCATCAAACTCCCTGCCCCGAAAGCAAAATTCCAGAGAAATTTATTGCGAGAATGTTCGCGAAATTCAAAAGCGACGGCCCGGAAGATCAGACCAAAAATCATGATGAAGATTGGGAAGTAAAGCGCAGTCAAGATCGTTCCGTAGGCAAGCGGGAAAGCACCGAATAGGGCACCCCCCATCAACACCAACCAGGTTTCATTGGCATCCCAAACATTGCTCAGACTGGTCATCAGCACACCGCGTCGCTCATCGTCGGAGGAAGTGAGGGACAAGATCCCAACGCCTAAATCGAAGCCATCCAACGTGACATAAAGAAACAGAAACAGACCAAGGATAAAAAACCAGATCTGAGGCAAAAAATACTCGATCATGACAACTCCTACTCTTGGGCTTCTTGTGTTGCTTCAGCAGGGCGACTATCAGGAATGTGTTCCGCTGGACTGACATCTACGCCGGTCGTGTCGATCCCTGGAAGGGGCAGATTGAGGTTCGGGCCCTGCTGGAGAATCCGACTGCCGAAGAAAAGAGTTGCAAACAACAAGATCGAATAGACGACGACAAAGCTTGTCAGTGAAGCGAGAATATCGCCAGCAGGGACAGGTGAAACTACATCAGCGGTGCGAATTTGACCGTAGACGACCCAAGGTTGCCGCCCAACACAGCGCACGATCCAGCCACATTCCACAGCGAGATAGCCAAGGGGAGCGGCGAACAACCAGCCGTAGAGGAGCAGGCGTTGTTGGACAATTTTTTCAGCCGTCAGTTTGCCGCGTAGCCACTGCAAAGCCGTGAACAGCATTAGTGCGGCAAAGAAAAAACCGATGCCGACCATGATCCGAAACGTATAGAAAATGAGGCC
>JACMLN010000006.1 GCA_014379585.1 Gloeobacterales cyanobacterium ES-bin-313
GGTGCTCGAATTCAACTCCCGAAACCAAGCGGCTCCGCGCGCTTACCGACCCCCATTCCCAATCAGAATTCCGGGTGAACGGCGTTGTGTCTAACTTCTCAGAGTTCAAAAAAGCGTTCGGATGTAGCGAGAAATCGGCGATGGTGCGCGAGAATGCCTGCCGAGTCTGGTAGGGTCTAGAAAACATGCGAGGGTAGGCTGCCTATCCTCGCTCAACTATTAGGACAAACCATGGCCATACAGCCCTGGAAAACCCTTGCCTCGAAATTGGCCTTTGAGCACCATTGGTACAATTTGCGCCAAGACTGCGTCGAATTGCCCGATGGCCAAATTCTCGACGAGTACTTCGTTTCGCTGCGCCCAGATCTGGTCGTTGTTTTTGCGGCTACTGCCAGCAATCACGTCATTTTTGTCAAGCAATTTCGACAAGGGGTTGCCCATACAACCCTAGAGTTACCGACAGGCTTCTTTCATGATGAAAAAGCGCTAGAAGCAGCGCAGAGGGAATTGCTTGAGGAAACAGGCTATCAGTGTAGTGCCCTAAGTCAAATCGGCTGCATCGCCACTGATGCCTCTCGACATAATAATTATCTCTATTCTTTTTTAGGAACTGAGGCGCATAAAGTAGCAGAGCAATCTCTAGATCCAACCGAGAAAAGTGCAGGGGCCGAAGTGGTGTTGATCCCTTTTTCGGAGGTGCTTCCGAGGGTACGTTCCGGTGAGATCTTTGCCATGTCCACAGTCGCGACGATCTATCGGGCATTCGACGAGTTGCACGTTCAAGGATTTTTCTAGGTGGCAACGTTTTCAATCATTAAAATGGGTTGCCAATTTCTGGATTTCCTGTGGTTAATGTATCTAAAAAATCAATCTCTCTCCACGAACAAGTCACTGAAAGCTTCCTATGCAGATGAATCCAATTGATCGCCTGATTTTTCCGAGTGTTGGCGCCGCCGCCCTCCTCGCACTCACATGCACCCAAGCAATGGCAGTCGAGTTGATCGCCCTGAGCGATACCAACGTTCTGATACGCTTCGAGGATCGCCAGCCCAGCAAGATCCGCGAGATCAAGCCTAGCGGCTTGAAGGGCAAACTGATCGGTATCGATTTTCGGCCCGCCAATGGTCTGCTCTACGGTTTGAGCAACCAAAACATCCTCTACACCATCGATCCAGACAGTGGTGTGGCAACAGAAGTAACCACACTCACTGTTCCTTTTTCTGGAAATGAACAGACAGGCTTCGACTTCAATCCCTCCGCAGATCGTCTACGCATCGTCTCAGGCAACGGCCAGGATCTGCGGGTAAACGTCAATATTGGAGCTACAGCAGTCGATGGCACCCTTGCCTACGCCAAAGGGGATCGCAATGCTGGGAAGCGTCCCGGTGTGACGGCCACGGCCTACACCAACTCGATTTCCCAAGCAGAGAGCACCAAAATGTACAATATCGATGCGGCTCTTGATGTGTTAGTTCTGCAAGATCCACCCAATGACGGTGTCTTGAAGACAGTCGGCGCCTTAGGAGTAGACTTCGCGCCTGAGGCTGGATTCGATATTTTCACAGATCGAGAAAAAAAAGATCGGGCCTTTGCTGTCACTGGATCCACTCTCTACACCATCGACCTTGCCACAGGTGCAGCAGCGAAAGCAGGCACTGTTGGCAACGGTCGAATCAAACTCATTGGTCTTGCCGCAGTGCTTACCCGCTAATTACAGTGCGGCTGCATCCAATGGCTTACGACTGGCGTAAGTATCGGCAAGTTCCTATCGTTGCACTTGATCGGCTTGAGCCCATTCTCTACAAAGCCCATGCCCCCTTCCGAAACACCGGATTATCTGCCTGCTCGCACAGACGCGGAGTTGTTTGTCGCGTTAGGTTCAGGGCGAACGGATGCCCTCGGTATTCTCTATGACCGCTACGGTAGTCTGGTCTATGGACTGACCCAGACAATTTTGGGCAATGCCCAGGAAGCTGAAG
Organism: Gloeobacterales cyanobacterium ES-bin-313; assembly: GCA_014379585.1. Classification (GTDB taxonomy): domain Bacteria; phylum Cyanobacteriota; class Cyanobacteriia; order Gloeobacterales; family Gloeobacteraceae; genus JACMLN01. The sequence goes on from JACMLN010000006.1 coordinate 1,980, forward strand.
ATCTGACCCAGGAAATTTTTCTTTCCCTCTGTCGCAACCCAGCCTACGATCCGAGGCGTGGGACGGTCGGTACTTACTTGATTACCCTAAGTCGTTCGCGGTCGATCGATCGCCTCCGCGCTCGCAAAAGAAATCTGAAGTACCTACGCCGTTGGGGGCAGTCAACAGTGACGGAGCCTTTGCCTGCTACTCCCCTTGAAAAAGCGACCCTGGGCGAGCGTGCGGAGACTGTCCGCAAAGCGCTTGACGAACTGACCCCAGAGCAACGACGCACGATCGAACTGTCTTACTTCAAAGGTCTAAGCCAGTCGGAGATCGCAGAATACCTCGGTACACCCCTGGGGACGGTAAAAAGTTGGATGCGTAGAGGACTGTCGGAGCTGAAACTGACCTTGCGAGATTTCGTTGGATAGTGGCGCACATGAATGAACCGAACGATCGCGAAGCACAACTGATCGACTACGTCCTTGGCGAAATGGCGCCTGAGGCGACCCGCGACTTCGAGCAGCTGTTGGCCACTGACCTTGAACTGGCGAGTGAAGTCGCCAGACTGCGGCGTACCCTCGGCGTGCTCCCTTACTCAGTCCTTGAAGAACCACCAGTGCAGTTGCGGGAGAAATTGCTGACGGCAGCAGCCAATCAGTTTTCAAGGCGCGCCCCATTCTGGCAGCGTGTGAACTGGGGATGGGGTGTTGCTACTGTCGCAGCTTTGGCGACTGCCGCCTTCGCTCTAGATGGTTACCGCCTGCGCCAGGAACTCAAAACCCTCACCGAAGTCGCTGCGACTCTCCAAGAACCCAACGTTGTTCTGGTCTTTTCGTTGAGGGGCACAGGCACAGCTAACAATGCCCTCGGCAGTTTGGCGATGGATCTCGATCAAAAGCGTGCGGCTATAGCCGCCCAGAACCTGCCTGTCCCACCCACCGACAAGCTCTACCGCCTCTGGGCAGTGGTGGGCCAAAAGAACATTCCCTGCGGACAGTTTCGTACAAGCGCCCAAGGTGGACTCCTCAACCAGTTCACGATTCCCGTCGAGGCGTATAGCGGTGCCCGGATTGCGAAACTCTTCGTCACCTTAGAACCAGCCTCTTTGCCGCCACAACCGACTGGTCCAACGGTGATGACGACCACATAAAAAATGCCCCCGACCAGTTTGGTCGGGGGCACAGCCGTTCAACCGCGATTATCTAGAACGCAGGGCGACAAGCCCAAAGAATGTGAAGCGACCGGTGCCAACCACACCCACTGGGGTTGCTTTAGCGATCGCTAAGTCGATGGCGTAGAGCACCGAATTAGAAACTGCAAAGCCGTAGTTCACGCCATTACGATCGACAAAGATATCGAAACCTGTTCTAGGCCCAAAATCGACACCCAGAGAACCGACTGTGAACAATGTACCGTTGTTGGGGGGATCTTGAATCACCAAGGTGTCCAAGGTTGTATCGATGTTGTAGAGTCTGGTCGTTGTCGCTCCAACAACCGAATTGGTGTAGCCAGCAGCTGTGATATTCGGATCTTTGCCAGTATTGATATCGGTGGTGGCGTAGGCCAAGTTGCGATCGCCAGGAATACCATCACCCTCATCCGCAACAGCCCCAGTATCGACATTGACCCGGAAGTTTTGATCATTGCTACCGACGAGGCGAAGCCGATCCGCTGCGGGGTTAAAGTCCACACCGGAATTGATGCCGCCTGTAAACGGAGTCGAAAGAATGGATACCTGAGTCGCTTTTCCGGTTTCGGGGTCGATGGTGTAAAGGATATTTTGGTCGCTCAAACCGTAGAGCAGACCATTGGCAGGCCGAAAATCAATGCCGATTAAGGTGCCGCTCACATCCGTGACTTGGATGGGCTTTGCTAGGGCAGGTTGGGCAGAGTTGAATTGTACTAAGGTGTTGCCGTCGGTTAGGCCGATCAGAAGGGTCTCTGCTGCTTCTACCTTGGTAGCTGCCAGGGTAGCAACAAGGCTCAAGGCACTGACAAAGGCAATAAGCTTTCCGAATCTCATAAAAATCTCCGCGAAAAAGAGGATCGCGGAAACCTACGCCGCTCAAAAGAGAGTGGATGCGCTCTTTTCGATGTTCTGGAGCAAATTGACTTGGCTTACAACTTTTCGAGAAGCTGCAGGGTGCGTTGGTACTCGGTAGGGCGCTGCTGTTCTTTAAATAGTTCAGCCGCTTTTTGGAGGTCGGCTCGTGCCCCAGACTCATCTGCGAGGTGGGAGCGGACGAATCCACGGTTGTAGTAAGCTTTGCCATAGGTGGGATCGAGCAAGATCGCCTGATCGAAGTCTTTGATGGCTCCCGATTGATCGTCGAGCAAGTATCGGGTCTTGCCGCGATTAAAGTAGGCTTGGGTGAAATTGGGATTGAGCTTAATCGCTTGGTCAAAATCCTTTAGGGCAGCTTTCTCGTTGCTGAGAAATAGATAGGTGCGCCCCCGATTGTTGAAAGCATCCATATAGTTGGGTCGCAGAACAATGGCCTGGTTAAAGTCTTCCAGGGCACTTTCTTTGTCATCCAGAGTGGAGTGTAATTTGCCGCGCTTGTTAAATGTATTTGCCGATTTTGGGTTTAATTTGATCGCTTGGTTGAAATCGTCGAGAGCTGTCACTTGATCCCCGGCATCGATCTTTGCTTCGGCGCGGGCACTGAAGGCTTCAGCTAAGTTCGGATTGAGCTTGATCGCTTGATTCAAGTCGGCGATTGCTCCGGCAGTGTCTCCTACTTTGTTGCGCACTGCACCACGGTCACTATAAGTAGAAGCGTTAGTAGGGTTGAGTCGAATCGCAAAACTAAAGTCTTCAATAGCTCCTTGTTTGTCGCCCAAAGCATAACGGGCGTTGGCGCGATTGGCATAGGCATCTGCACTACTTGGCAACAATTGCACACTGCGGTGGAAATCTTCGAGGGCAGCTTCGTAGTTTTCAAGACTGTAGCGAGCGATACCGCGATTCAGATAGATCGCTCCAACCTTTGGCGTAAGGGTTAACGCCTGAGTAAAGTCATCGATAGCTTCTTGGAGGTTGCCAAGTTGAAAGTGGACAATACCGCGTCGATGGTAACCATCAGCAAGTTTTGGATTTTGCACAATCGCTTGGGAAAAGCTTGCGAGGGCGCTTTGATAATCCTGTTGGTTATATTGCTGAATGCCCTCTTGAAAGGGTTTATTTCCCCGCTGATTGACTTGCAGGTTGATCCGCTGGAAGCTCATTCCAGGGGGCGGTGGTACGGCTGGAACCGCCGGATTTGCGATAGCGAACAACACAGAGAGACTAAACAGGGAGCTAAGGGATAAACGTAGGGAGTCCAACGGAAAATCTCACAAAAACTTGCAACAGCATAGCGCTTAGATTAAGAACTGCGCATCTTACGATCGCGCAAATCTGCCACCAAGCTGTAGGCTGCCGGAATCACCAGCAGACTAAGTAGGGTAGAGGCGACGAGGCCGCCGATGATTGCTACCGCCATCGGGGAACGCAGTTCGGCTCCAGCCCCAATGCCTAGGGCAAGGGGGATCATCCCTAAAATCGTTGCGGCGGTCGTCATCAAAATCGGTCGGAGGCGAATCGGGCCAGCGGTGAGGATCGCGGCTGTGAGCGGCATTCCAGCGCGGCGCAGTTGGTTGATGTAGTCTACGAGCAAGATGCCATTTTTATTGGCAAGACCGAGCAAGAAGATAAAGCCAATCACCGAGATCATCCCGAAGTCAGTTCGAGTCAGAAATTGGGCGACGAGTGCGCCAGCGATGGAGAGGGGCAAAGACAACAAAATCACCAAGGGATCGGCAAGATTGCGAAACAGAAGCAGGAGCACTGCCAAAATGCAGAGCACAGAAAGTCCCAGGGTCGCACCGAAACTACCAAAGATCTCACTAGAACGCTGAGAATCACCACCAAGATTCAACGTGACCGAGGCAGGCATGGCTGCTTTTGCCTCAGCGATCATCTGAGCTGTCGCTTTATCGAGGGGGAATCCCTGGGTTAAATTGGCGCTCACGTAGGCAACTCGATGACCGTCGAGATGGGAAATTTCGATGACCTGCTCACCCAGCCGGCTGATGCCGTTGGTACTGACATCGGCGAATCCTGATCGTTTTTCAAGGCGCTGCTTAAGCTTCTGCACTGCACTATCAAGATCCGTCAAGTTGTCGCCAATTAAGGCTGCCTGCACTGGTTTTTCACTGCCAGTATCCACAAACGGAAGATCCTCGACACTCACCGCCACATCGGGAATAGTTGGCAACTCGGCGCGCAACTGGCTTTGGATCTCGATGGTTTTGCCGCTGCGTTGGTCTTTGAGTTTTACATAAAGGGTGCCCTTGAAAGGTTCACCTTGGCGAGAGCCAGCCGTGGTAAAGACCGTTTCGACATTTGGGTTTCGCCGAACGGCTTGGTTAAGTTGGCGGGCAATTTCAGCGGAGTCTTCAAGGCTCGTCGGGAGGGGAGCCGTGTAGTTGACATTAAATTCCCCCCGATCTAAGTGGGGAATGAATCCTTTTGGAATCAACGGGATCAAGGCCAAGCCACCGATAAAGCCCAAGAAGGCGAGGCCAAGGGTCAGCCAACGGTGGTCGAGAGACCAAATGAGGACTCGACGGTAGGGTTCCGCTAAAAACTTGGTATCGGTATGCTTAGGTGTCGATTGCAACCAGCGTGCGGCTAGCAGGGGCGAGAGAGTACGGGCGACGAGTAAAGAGGTGATCACTGCTGCTGAGATCGTTAAACCGAAAGGTCGGAAAAATTGGCCGAGGGTGCCACCCATCAACCCCACGGGCAAAAAGACCGCCACGATGGTAAAGGTTGCCGCCGTTACCGTCAGGCCAATTTCGTTCGTTGCGTGAATGGCTGCTTGTTCTGGGGGTTCTCCGTCTTCGAGGTGACGGGCAATATTTTCGACATCGACAATGGCATCATCGACAATGATCCCAATCACCAAAGCGAGGGCAAGCAGGGTAATCGTTTCGAGCTTGAATCCCGCCCAGGCCATGACGATGAACGTACCAAACAGCGAAATGGGAATCGCTAAAGCGGAGATGATCGTCGCCCGCCAGTTTCTCAAAAATGGATAAATGACCAGTACGGAGAGGAAAACCGCCAAAGCGAGGGCATCAACTGTGGCTTGAGTCGCTTCGTGAATATAGGTCGCCTGATTGGTGGCGAGGACGAGTTTGAGATCGGGCAGTTCTTTTTGAAGGCGTTGTACTTCCGCTTGGACTTCGCTCACCACTTCCAGCGTATTGGCCTGAGCGCGCTTTACGACTTGGACCGCTAGGGCTTGATGGTTATCGAAAATCACCATCGTCTTGTTGACCTCTGGATCCCCAAGTAGATTCACTTTCAACACCCCAGGTAACTTTTCAAGGGTGGAAACGATGCGCTTACGCGCCACAGGTGCAAGACTTTTGGGAGACTTGCCGACGATCGCGTAGGTGATCGCGGCTGATTCGTTGAGGTTAATGAGACTGACTTTGGTTTCGGTGCCTGCGGGCAATTTCAGTTGCTTGATCTGTGCTTCGACAAGTTTTCCATCTGCTTCTAAGTCCGTACCGACCCCAAATGAGAGGCTGACAGCGATCTGGCCGGGGTAACTCGAAGAGCGCATTTTTTCAACATTTTCTAGAGTATTTAATTGCTTCTCGATCGGGATGGTCAAGGAGCGCTCGGTTTCTTCGGCGTCGAGAGAGGGGAAACTAGCGGTGACGACCACCACCGGGAAAGCCACATCCGGGAAAAGGTTGTACTTTAACTGCGTGAAACTAAAGATGCCCGCGACACTGACAACGAGCCAAACACTGACGGTCAGCCAGGGATACTTAAGTGCCCATCGAGAAACGTTGAAACGCTCACGGACAGTGGAAATCGTGGTCATCGGGGATCTAACGCATCGCTCCGATGGTAGCCTTGGGAACATGAGTGTCGAAGCTATTTTTGTGCCCCAAGGGGCTGAGTACGATGCAGTCCGCCGTGGTGCCCAAGGCAAAACCATTGAAATTGTTGCCCTGCCCGTTGGTCCTGTGCCCGTTCAACGCTTTCTCGAAAAGCTGCCCTTGCGCTGGCGAAGTGTCGTCGTCATCGGGCTATGCGGCAGTCTGGCTCCAGAGTGCAAGTTAGGGGATGCGGTTCTTTATGAAACCTGCGTTTCCAAGGAGCGCCAGCTGTTGAAGACCGATGTTGGTCTAAGCGAAATCCTCGAAAAATCTGTTTTTGGCTGTCGTCGAGTGCAAGCACTCACCGCCGATGCGATTCTCTGCACAGCAGTTCAGAAGCAACAGCAGGGCAGGCAATTCCAAGCCCAAGTCGTCGATATGGAAACCTACCCAATTCTTGAAGCCCTCAGCCTTCAAGGCATTGCAGTATCCGCCCTACGCGTCGTCAGCGATGAATGGGATCAAGATTTGCCCGATATGCAAGGAACTGTAGATGCTCAAGGCAATTTGCAGCCCTGGCCACTCGCTGTTGCTCTACTGAGTAATCCATTGGCTGGAATGCGACTTGTGGGTGGTTCTTTGCAGGCACTCGTGGCCCTTGAGCGTCTTGTCCAGCGGTTCTAATTTCGTAGCATTTAGGGCGCCGGGTTGGAAAGGCGATCACATCGCGAATACTAAGGCTTCTTGTTAATAGCATCACAAGGCGATCAATACCGATGCCAATACAGCTCATTGATGATATCAATGCTATCATTGTATGCGTTAAGCATAAAGCTTCGTTGCTGATAGGAGACAATCGATGGCCAGTCTAATCGTGCGCAATCTTGATGAGGCAATTGTCAAAGCCCTTAAGTTGCGAGCCAGCCAGCATGGGGTCAGCGCCGAAGCGGAACACCGCAAAATTCTCCAACAGGTGTTGCGCCCTGAAGAAAGCTCACCAGGGTTGATACCAAAAAAAAAGTCTTTTTCAGAAGTCTTAGGTTTGATCCCGAATGTCGGCCATGATTCAGACTTTGAGCGCGTGCAGGACGACAAAATAAGCCATGTATTTGATTGATACTAATGTCATTAGTGAGCTTCGTAAAAAAAATAAAGCAAACCCTGGAGTGAGACAATTTTTCAAACGAACCGCCGAGGAGGGCGATTCTTTGTTTATCAGCGTCATCACCGTAGGGGAATTGCGCCGCGGCGTTGAACTCATTCGCTATCGAGGCGATCAAGCCCAGGCCAATAGACTGGAAGCCTGGTTAGAAACGATTATTGATGACTACGCTGAGAATATTCTCGATTTCGGTCTAATCGAGTCTCAGGTATGGGGACGACTTCGCGTACCACATCACGAAAATGCCTTGGACAAACAAATTGCTGCCACCGCACTCACCTATGGTTTGACGCTTGTCACCCGAAATGTGGATGATTTTGTCGGTACTGGCGTGGCAGTGATCAACCCTTTTTTGGCTGCTAACAATCTCTAAATACGCCTTGTAGCGAGGTCAATCTTTGTGGGCTGCTTCCGGTCGCTGGGTTGGGAAAGCGATCACGTCGCGAATACTGAGGCTTCCTGTCAATAGCATCACAAGGCGGTCAATACCGATGCCGACACCGCCCGTGGGAGGCATTCCATGTTCGAGGGCAGTCACAAAGTCTTCGTCGAGAGGATGGGCTTCGTCGTCTCCAGCAGCGCGAGCAGCGACTTGGGCTTCAAAGCGGGTGCGCTGTTCGAGCGGATCGTTGAGTTCGGAGAAGCCATCGGCCATTTCTCGACCACTGATGTAGAGTTCAAAGCGCTCGACCATCTGGGCCTTGGTGCGGTGGGATTTGGCGAGGGGCGAAATCTCGATGGGGTAATCCATGATGAATGTCGGTTGCATCAAAGTATGTTCGACTTTGTCCTCGAAAACCCGGTAAAGAATTTCTCCAACAGACGCTTTTTTGGGTACTTTCACGCCAAGGCTTTTCGCTGCTTCCGCTGCTTGCAGTGGATCGGTGAAACTTAGCCCAGTCACTTCTTTGACTGCATCGACCATGGTCAAGCGCCGAAATGCAGGTGTAAGGTCTACGTCGATTCCTTTCTCAGCAAAAGAAACATAACTTGAACCGATGACTTCGATAGCAACGGTGCGCAACATCGACTCGACCAAATCCATGATATCGACGTAGTCAGCGTAGGCTTGGTAAATCTCAACGGAAGTGAATTCAGGGTTGTGACGGGTTGAAACCCCTTCGTTTCTAAAGATCCGTCCCAACTCGTAGACTTTCTCAAAACCACCGACGACAAGGCGCTTGAGGTGCAACTCTGTGGCGATCCGCAGATACAGGGTGAGATCTAAGGCATTGTGGTGGGTAGCAAAAGGACGGGCTGCAGCCCCTCCAGCCTCGACTTGCAGGACGGGTGTTTCTAACTCGATGAAGCCATCGCTATCTAAATAGTTGCGAATAGCACGAATCGTCAGTGCTCGCTTGCGAAAGGTGTCGCGAACTTCGGCATCCATGATCAGACCCAAGTAGCGCTGGCGATAAAGCTTTTCGGTGTCCTTCAGTCCGTAATACTCAGAAGGTAAGGGCAGTAACGCCTTGCAGAGCACTTCGTAGTCCTGGACGTAGACCGAAAGTTCGCCTTTGTCGGTGCGTCGAATCGAACCACGCACGCCAATAAAATCGCCAATATCGACGAGCTTATCTAACCATTTGTAAGCTTCTGGCCCCATCGCTTCGCTAATGCGCTTTTTTTCGCAGTACAGCTGAATGCTGCTCGAAGCATCCTGAATCTTGAGAAAGGCGAGTTTGCCAAGGCTACGCTGGGCCATGATCCGACCAGCGACGCTGACTTCAGTTTCTACTTCCTTGCCATTTTCGAGATCCCGGTATTTGGCTTGTAGATCTGCGGCGTTATGGGTGCGCTCAAAGCGATAGGGATAAGGATTTTGATTATGGTTGCGCAGTTCTTCTGCCTTATGAATTCGTTCTCTGCGCAAATCATCTTCAGCCATGCTCAACTCCACCAGGTCCGGGTCTCATCCTAGCGGTTTGCTTGCCTGCTTGCCTACGGGAACTGTTACCCTGGATAGAAATGTAAAAGGTACCGCAGACTTGATCAGCGTTAATATGCAGCCCCAGGGGACTAGCTTCGCGTCGCACTTAGCGTACTTAGCGGGAGGTAAAGACCCGTGTTAATTGATCTATTTACTGCAAAGCGCGAAACGACAAGTGATGCCCTCCAAAAATTGGCGATTTCTCTCCAGCCCCTTTTTCAAGAGCGCGAACGTGTCTTAGGAGAAGCCCCCTCCCCGACTCGCGATCAGCGCCTCCAAGATCTTGGCCGCCGCATGCGCCTTGCCGGACTCGAACGTTTTCATCAGCTAATTGAACGGGTCTGCCGAAGCCACTGTGCCAAGTACGATGCCTCCCGTACCTCCCGATTTGAAGTTGAAGACTTCGTCATCGAAGTGCTCACCCTGACTTGCGCCCAACTGCCGACCTTTGATCCAAAGACGGCTCGCTTTTCGACCTGGTTTAGTGCCTGCATTCTGCCCAGAATCTACAGCGAGATGCAGCGCCGGATCAATCCGAGTTGGGGACGGCCTCAGCCTAAGACCCAAGAAGGACAGTGGGCACGGCAGGAAGTGATGAATATTGTTCGCAATGTCTCGTTAGATCAGCCCACTTCGACGGATTCGACCCAGACCTACGCAGATCGCGTTGCGGATCAGCATTCTTCCTCGGAGATGCAGATCCTAGAGGAACAGTGTCGGGCTTATTTCCTGCAAGCCATTGCTCAACTGAGCGAAGCGGAACAGGTGCTCTTTCGGCGGGTTTATGTTCTGCAAGAACCCCAAAAAGAGATCGCCCAAGCCCTCGGAGTGACTCCTGCAGCCATCTCTCAGCGCCTCAAAAAAACCTACCAACGCCTCGCCGAACTCCTCGGTATGACCTTCGAGGCGGAATGTGCTGAAACCCAGTTCTGTGAAGCTTTGAGAAAATTGCCATGACCGATCCTGATCGCCTCGAAAAAGCACTGCCTGATTTGCTCCGACGCTCAGGCTGGACGGAACCGGAGGCGCAAATCCCACCTGAGCCTGTCCCCCTCGAAGAGCAACAGCGTTGGGAGCAACTATTCGAGGAACCGGTTGAACCCGTTCGCCGCCGCTTTGGAGGTCTCAGTTTGCTTGGCGCATCAGGTCTGGTCGCTGCTGCCTTGATCGCCGCTGTTAGTTTCCGGACTGTCCTGCAGAGCAGCCAGTTCAAAACAGCACCCTCCGAAACAGCTCCCCAAAAGCCAATCGACAAAGGCTATACGGCAATGCGGCCAAAAGCTAAAAAGCAGGTGCAACCAGATTTTTCGCTCCCCGAAGAAAAGATTCAACAACAACCGGTATTGCCTACACAACCAGCCGCGAAATCGTCTTCATCTGCAGGCCGTGGTTTGCCGGAGCCAACTCGTTCTGTCGAAGCCCCAAAGCCTGCTCCAGTGAGTGAAGAGAGCGGAGTAAAAAAGTCGGCAGATGCTTTTCAGGATGAAGAAGAAGTCCTGGTAAAACGTCGAGCCGACGAAAAAGAGTCTATTGCAAACAGGGCAGAAACCAAGAATGACAAAGCTTCATCGACAACGAAATCAGAAAAAATATTTACTGTATCAAAAGATTCGATTACGGCTACTGGAGCATCAACAGTAAATTCTGCTCCAGCTTCAGTTCCTCCAGCACCAGTTGCGGGCGCTGTTTCCCAATCCTCCTCTCGCCTCTTTCTTGTCTCCGCTCCTAGTCTTGATACCGCAGCCCTTGATCGCTTTCAACAACAACTGACCCGGACACGGATCCAATCAACAATGGCTGGCGAAGTTGTCTTTGAACTCAAA
>JACMLN010000072.1 GCA_014379585.1 Gloeobacterales cyanobacterium ES-bin-313
ACTTATTTTGTTGGGCGAGCCACACAGTGTGAAAGCCGCAGTTCGCATCCTCTGCTGTATGTGCCATGATGTTAAATCCATTTGATTCCAATAGCTGCGAGTACTCTTTACAAGAAAGGCTGGCGTGGTAGAGTGTTTCACCATGGTAGGAACCGAGGCTTTCTCCATGGGATGAGCCGCTCGTAAATAAAAGGGCTGCACCTGGCGCGGCATGCTTTTTAAAAATGGGGAACATGCGACGTTGATCTTCGTAGGACAAGTGGAAAAAGCTATCCCAAGCGATCAAGCCATGAAATGTTTTTCCAAGCTCAAGTGTGCGCATGTCTGCAACAAGCCATTCGCGATCACAGAAGCGATTTCGACACAAAGAGATCAATGTCTGAGATGCATCGATACCAGTCACATCAAAGTCTTTTTCAATCAGATATCGGGCTATCGGTTCGCCATGCCCACACCCTACATCTAGAATGCTTGCCCGCGTTGGCAGGAATGAAATGAAACGGTCTAGCCAGTCTTGCTCAACGAGATTTCGGCTTCGATCTGTGTCGTAGTCGTGGGCGTGGCGCTTGTAAAGTGCAATGATCTCTTCGGAGTGGAAGCTCATGACCGATATCGTAGCGCTCTTAGGATTCAGAGCAGGAAGGAGCAGCCGCGATTGAGCGCATCAAAATCACCCCCTTTTATCGGTGGTGGTTGGTTGATTGGTCGGAGTTGGAAGTTTTGGCCGTTATCTAGAAGATTGCAAAGAGGGTTTCCTGTGAGGCTTTTTCAGCTAGAGGATGCTCAGGGTTGCGCTCCCAGAACTCGTGCAACCGCCTAAGCCATTCTTTGGAGAGGGATTCGAGTTCTTTTGTAAGGAAGCGGTGGATCTGTGCGGCACCGTTGGGGTGTGCCAGAACGATCCAGGCTTCGGGGATCGGATGGTCGGTTTGCAGATTGGTGGCCAACCAATAGGCGGCAAGCTGTAGGGTATAGTCTCCCAGCCATTCGCGCTTCTTTGTCTTGCCAGAAGTCTTCCAGTCGATCAGGACGGTTCGCTGTGCTGTTGCTTTTGTGAGTGGGTCGGTGAATTCAACCTCGGCCAAAAGATCCAAACTTCCTGCATAGCAATATTGGGGGTGATGGACGGCCTGCTCGATCAGCTGTACCGTCTTGATGCGAGTGAGGGCAGTCTGAACGCTGCTCCAAAATGGCAGGATGCCTTGAGCATGAGCAGTTTCTTCGAGGGTGCTTGAGTCATAGCCAGTGAGGAACAGCTCGATCAGTGAATGTAGGTTGGTACCCCGCTGTGCTGATTCTTGTCGGATCAGTTCGGCCTGGTCTTGCCCGATGCTGGATGCCCAAGTTGCCAATGCTTCGGAATCCCTTGCACTTTTGGTTGCCTGGAGGATGGTAGTGACGCTTGGAAGCAAACGACAATCAAATTCGTAATGCCGTCCGTAAATTGGATCTTCAATAACCTGGGTCATGGTCGCTGTCTCCGATATGTGGTGATGGGTGAGTGGGGAGTGGTGAAACTCCCCCTGGTGTCGTAGGGTGGTCACAGATCATCGGCTTCTGGATCGCTATCCGGGCTTTCTACCGATCCTCGCGTACCACTGTCCGCGCCATGGCCTTCGGTTGCCTGCCAATCTTTCGATGTTTCGTAGGCTTCCATGACAACCCGCATATTCTCCTCACCAATAAAGAAAGTATCCAAATCTGCTTGAGTGGCAATGACTTGTGGTTTGGCCAAGCAAGTGACAAGAGAAGAATTGCCAGCTTGCCCACGCAGTTCAGGTGCAGTCTGGATGTGAATGGCGAAGGCAAACTTTGGTGCCCCTGGGTAGTATTGCTCCACTGCTTTATCCAAGGTATCGAGGTGTCCCCCTGGTTCAAGAAAGGCACCGCGTTGCACCCCCTTCATAGATAACTGCATTGGTTGGGGGTGTAAGAGTTGGTATCCTGTGTTGCTCTGGACAGCCAAGAAAACCAGGAATCGGCTGACTTTGTTGATATTCAGCCCACTATGCTCTTTGCGGTTGTAGATGCCCAAGTATTCTCCGGTGGCACGTTCGTAGATTTTGGTCATCCCTCGACGCACTACGATCAGCACCGGATTCGCTGTGATCAGACAATCTACGGGCTGAGGGGAACCACTGAATTCTTGGGCAATCTTGCGCCAACCATTTTTGAGGGCGTTGGTGTGGTTGAACTGAGCAGCCTCGACATTCGGACGGTCAATTAGTAGTCCGTAGTTGGACTTGGATTTGTTATTCCATTGGCAATGGGGACGGGGTGCTGGAGTCTTAAATTCATCGGATGTATAGGCACTGAGAATATCGCTGATAGACATGGGTGAATCTCCTTTGGGTAGGTGGGGTGAGGGCTAAAAACCAAGGTCGCGTAGAGCAAGTTCTGCTTCAGTGAAAAGTTCTGTGTCGCTCATGAGGGCGATCCGCTTATCGAGGACTGCGAGACGGCGCTTACACTCAGCGGATACTTTGGCGCGGGGAGGTTGGCGCTGGATTTGGGCGGAATTGCTTTTGTTGTTGCTAAGGCTGGAGTTGCGTTGCATCGGCTTGAACCCTGCTTTATACTACTAATTATAGTACTACTATTAGTAGTAGTCAATAGGGGTGACACTTCTGGGTAGTACTACTAATTAGTCAGAGCAGTGATACCTTAAAGTCATGGCAGTAAGAATTCGGCTCAAAGAACTCCGTAGCGCAGCGGGCATGTCACAGAATGACTTAGCCCGCGCCATTGGCATGTCGCCTCAATATGTTCAGAAGATTGAGCAGGGCAAGATCAAGTCCTTGGGTCTAGATACTGCCGACAAACTCAAAAAAGTACTTGGTTGCAAAGCTGGAGACTTGCTTGAGGACATTGCCGACACCGATTTGCTGCAAGAGGTAGAGCCGTAAACGATCCACACACCACGTTCCAAGTTTGCTTCCTCTGTTAGTTAGGGAGGACTAATATTCCCTAATTAAGAAAGGCTGATCAAGTTTGACTAGAAGTCTGCTTCCATAATAAGGAGAGTCTGAAGCCCTACGTTGATTTTACTGAGCCAGTTCCAGATATTGAGTTTTTGAGTACGCGAAATTCTAAAATGCTCTCTCACCTCCTTTTGAAGTCCATGCAAATACTTGAATATCTGCGTACTCAAAAATAAATTTATTCAAGAGTGCCAAATATTTGAATATTTAAGTACGCAAAAAACCAGATCTTTATGGATGTCAAAAATTTAAGTTTTTAGATATTCAAGTACGCGTAAATTTGTTTTCCGAGAGTGTTAAAAATTCAAATATCTGGATTTTCAAGTACGCAAAAATAGATTTTATCGGATAGCAAAAACTTAAGTATCCAGATATTCAAGTACGCGAAAACTCAGATACCCAATCTGTATTGTCCATTTTTATCTGTATAAGCTGTCGTCGTTAGATGGCCAAATGAGTTTTTGCGTATGCAAAATTCTAAAAACGCAAGCCGATTTCAGTTTAATGAAAATTTGAGTACGCAAAATTGTGAACCCGTCGGAGCGCCCAAGATACACTTATAGATATTTGGGTACGCAAAAATAAATCAGGCTGAAATGCTAAAAACTTAAGTACTTGGATATTCGAGTACGCGGAAAGATGTTATTCTACTCCGTATGATTATTACGATTGCAAGTTTCAAGGGTGGGGTCGGTAAGACAACGACGGCTGTGCATTTAGCTGCTTGCCTACAACTCCAGGCTCCGACCCTATTGATCGATGGGGATCCAAACCGCAGTGCCACAAACTGGTCTAGACGAGGGAACCTGCCGTTCAAGATTGTCGATGAACGACAAGCAGCAAAATATGCTCGTGACTTTGAACATGCCGTGATTGATACGCAGGCTCGTCCAACGGAAGAAGATTTACAGGCTCTTGCCGACGGTTGCGATCTGCTGATCATGCCGACGACACCAGATGCTCTTGCACTGGATGCCTTGATGTTGACAGTTGAGGCTTTAGCAAAAGTAGGGGCAGCAAAGTACCGCATACTGCTGACAGCAATCCCACCACGTCCTAGTAAAGATGGAGAGGACGCAAGAGCAATGTTGATCGAAGCTAGCCAACCAATTTTTGCTCAAGGGATTCGGAGGGTTGCAGCATTTCAAAAAGCAGCTCTTGGGGGTGTACTCGTTCATCAAGTCAAAGATAGTCGTGCTCAAGATGGCTGGCAGGACTATACACTCGTTGCCAAGGAGATTGCAGATGTCTAAGTTCGCAGGTTTTTTGAATGCTCGTCGGGGAAGCGATGTAGTTGAGGTTGAGGAAGTACCTTCGGTTGAAGTAGAAGCAACTGGAGCAGTGCTCACGAAACCTGTACCAGTACAACCAGAACTGTTAACTCCGTCATCAACGCCTGTCACAACAGCACCGGGAAGAGGTAGGGGGAGGCCACGCGCTAAACGCAGCGATCCAGATTTCGAGCAGGTAACAGCGTACATTCGTCGGAATACACACCGACAAATCAAAATTGCCTTATTACAGGAAAGTGAAGAATCAGATTTCAGTGAGCTAGTTGAAAAACTGCTTAGTGAATGGCTTAGAACACGTACTTGAGTATTTGAGTATTTGAGTATTTGAGTACGCATAATTAGATTCTGGATGAAAAATACGCGACAGACTCAAACCGCCGATAGCTGAATGTTCATCTGAATAGACGCACGCGGTCTAGGCAGTCACAGCAAGCGGATGGATTGAGTGGGTGTGATGCCGCTATCGTTGTCCTGTTTGCAGCAACCTATTGCCCACAATCCCAGATCCAGCATTGGTGTTTCCTTGGTCTACCCCCGTGTCCAGGTTAAAAAGAGGGGGAGAGCAGAGCACAAGAGGGTTTATGGCCATCAGCGGAAAACTAGAAATCACCATCAAGATCACAGACTTTCCAACCGCCTCAACTGTCGAGAATGGCTGGAAATTCTTTGAAGTCGAATGTGATGGACAGATGATCTCGGTGAACGTCATGCCGAAAGTCTGGAAGAAATTGGAAGGTGCGCAAGCAAAATTCCCCCAATGGGTGGCTGCAATTACCGGGAAGATGGGGGAGGCAACAGAGCAAGGATTCGTGTTGTTGGAACCGACTATCCAGGTGTTCGAGAAGAAGGCTAAAGCACCAACACCAGAATGAGATTCCGCAAATTATTTTCAGGATTCAAGCGTCCTGGGTAGCATTGAGAGTAGGTTAGCGGCTGCTTTTTGCTTGGCCAGTTGTTTGTTTTTGCCACTACCTTCACCATAGAACTTACCTTCTTGCCACTCTAGACATACCCTGCACACAAAGCCACTTGGGGTTGGGGTGCAATCGGTATAATCTGGCGAAGCGATTCCCTGTTTTTGACACCACTCATTCACAGCCCCAATGAAATTTTCAGAAGGACTCGCATCTGTAAGTGCTTGGCTCAGTTGATTGCTTGTCACATCCTTCGACACTTGAGCGTAATCAGCAGTACTTAGTTCTTCTTTGAAAATGAGCGAGTCCTCTAGGTAGCCTCGGCACCACGCAGAACAAGCCGCGTTCTTGGCACCTTGGCGGGTACTGTCAATGCCCGGATGTTGTGTTGTCTTTCCTAAGAGGATCGCCCAAGCGTGAAACTGCGGCACTCCGGCATTGCTAATCTCTGCATAATCGATACTTTTAGATCCAGCACGTCGGTTGAGAATCATTGTGGCTAGGGAAGGTTGCTTCATCAAGCGTGAGAGCATAGTAGGGCGGAGGATCGCAGCTACTGGCGTACTTGCCCAATCCAAGATTTTATCGAAAGTCTCCGTGCTGAGGAATAAGCCTGCATCCAATCGGCGGACGGTTTCTTGCAACACCTCAAGGAGCCAGTCATGGTCAAATTCTTCACTTTGGGCACTGCTGGCAATGACTTTGTTGGAGTGAAGAGGTTGGTCTATTGCCTCACTCAAAGCGGCAGTCAAGACACGCAAGAATTCCTTCTCATCAAGCTGTTGGAGTCCTTGGGATCTGGCTTTACGTTCTGCTTGGTAAAGGCGCACTTGCCTTGCATTTTCATCGATCACCTGGCTGTGTTGTTGGGCAAACAGATTAAATTGTTCAGCGAGTTGCTGCAATTGAGACGAGGTGTAGGGAGTTTGTTGTTGATGGAGCAATGCCGAGATAATGCGGTGATTGACGTAATCTGGAGCGCGTCTGAGTGGCGAAGTGAAGTGGGTGTAGTGGGCAAGCCGGAGACTGGCATGGCCACGCTCATCGATTCCATAGCAAGCGCGTTCCAAGAGATCCGTTCGATGGGTCAGTAATTCGAGGTCGTGGGCGCTTTGCCACGTCGAACCATCAGACCAAGCTTGATTACGGAAGAGAGCATTCATGCCCTGTTGTGTGAGGAAGTGGGCAACAGCGGTGTTCGCTGCGATCATGAACTCGGCAACAATTTGCTGAGAGCGGAAGGGCATGGTCACAAGATTGCCATCTTCATCGGCGAATAACTTGCCCAATGGGGTACCCGTAAAACCGCCATCGCGCCGCCGCCTTGCGGCAAGTTTATGTGCCCAGGCATCAAAGTAGCGCATGATGGCAAAATGAGGGTGCAGAGCATCGATGAGTACCTCATCGGCTTGCGGGTAAGAAAGGCGAAGGGCACCCAAGGTAAGCAAGGTCTGTTGTAGTTTGATGTTGCTGATCCGTCCATCTGGGTCGATGTGCATGGACACAGAGAGTGCTGGTTTCGGGGTGTTGGTGAGATCTGGGGCAAGACTGATGGCGTGAGCGCTAAGAGCAGAAGGCATCATCAGATCTGCTTGTCCAGAGCTATAGAGAGTCTGACAACGACTAAGTATTTCTAAATCCAAGAGACTGTCCAAGGGAATCCAGACAGTGGGATCTGCAATATGAACCCAGAGTATGGCTGCGCCTGTGGGGACTAGTGGCTCAAGCCAGATAGCATCATCGACTTCGATGGTAGCTGCACTATCAATGGCAATGCCGAAAACGGTTGGCCGCTGTAGCCAAGTAGGAGTAGCTTGTGCGCATAGCTTGGCTTGGTATAAGGCTTTCGCGCTGAAGGGTCTTGGCTTTGGCATGGGTCTAAGTCAATTACTCCCTGTCATGGTGGCGTATAAATCGGCTGGTTTGCGTCCAGGCGCACGCGGTCTAGGCAGTTACAGCAGTTTTGGAGTTGATGGGCAATGATTAGCCTGGTGGTAATCCCATCATCCGACTTGATCTGAGTCAGTTTCCAGCAGTTTCCTTCTCCAAGGCAGTCTGCGTTTTGATATCCTGGCCAGCTCGTCCCTTGGCGATGTTGTGAAAGTCGGTGAGTCCGTGGCTGTGGTTATGAGCCTGGATTTCTTGACCGTGATCTGCCAAGTACTTTTGGAGGGCTGGGCGATTAGCTCCAGTAAGCCTTGAAAGAGAGGACTGATTGATAGCCCATTTGTCTTCTCGCTTTGCCTGCTGATCGTTGAAAGCCATGAGAGATTGAACGGCTCGATGGATTCTGGCAATGGCACTGCCTTTACCGGAAGAGGGAGGATTTTCTGGAATGGTGGTCGTCGTACCTTCTTCCACTGCATCCCCAGAATCAGAGTCATTGGTTGTGGATGCCCCTATTGCCGTCGAGGGGTTTCTCTTTTTGTTCCTGCGGGTTGGGGTGATCGGCGCTGCCGTTGACTGAGGAGGACTGATCGGTAATGCGCTTACTCCTACTCCTACCTGATTACCCGCAATGGTCTGGGCAAGGTTGACCGCTGCCGCTGCGAGACTGAGTACTGCCGCTTGAATCCCCTCGTTTACCCCATTTCCTCCACCTCCGACGGCTGCCCCCGGTGGCGTTGCGGCAGTGGCCTTCGCTTGTTTAAGTTCTCCTAGTTCTTTCTGGAGTTGGGTACTCTGGGTGGTCAGTTCGTCAATGCGTTCTTTTTGTTGCTGGATCTGTTTTTGGAAGGATTCGATGTGGTGGGTCTGAGCCTTGTTGGTCTGGAGCAGTTCAGTCGCTTTAGCCTGCCACTTCATCTACCGGAATTTACCAATCTCTAGAAAGCTGAAGGTCGATACTGGCAAGTGGGATCAAGTGAGAAATGGTATCCGCTTGGGTAGCGAAACCGCCCTGAAAATCAACGAATAAGAGGTAGTACACCCTAGTCCTGGCTTACCTCGACACTAGGGCTTTCTTGTCCCCCAGTTCTACTCTTCGTCCCAGGTTTGAAAGGATTTCTCTTCTTCCCCCTGCTCAGAACCATTGGGATTGATTGGGTTGCCGTTTTCATCCCAGGTTTGAAAGGATTTCTCTTCTTCCCCTTGCTCAGAACCATCGGGATTGATTGGGTTGCCGTTTTCATCCCAGGTTTTGAACGGACTGAACTCTTCCTCTTGCTGAATATCCTCCATCGTCATCTCTCCTAAAGTATTTGTCATAGTTCGCTCTCAAAATCTTAGCCCTTTCAGCATCACCACAAGGGAGCGATTTAGAGTGAGACTCAAGCCTTGCATACAGGAAACATGTATTTGCGCATACAATTACTGCCGATGATTTGCGTTCATCTGTTAGAACCTTGGCACTATGCTTGGCGTTGGCTCCAGTCATTCTGAGAAGTCCCCCTCGGTCAATAGTTGCAGCAAGGGCATGAGTTTGCAGAGCAGAAGCACTGAGGGAGCCAACACCGAAAGCTGCTTACCTCTCCACCCTCAAGGCCGCTGCTGTTCATGGACTCTTAGGGGAGCATCAGCCCTTACCCCATAAGCTCGAAGTGCGTCTTAGGGAAGAAAAGTTGCCATGACCGACAATGACATGATCTAGAAGGGGAATCTGTAGGGTTTCGCCGCAATCGATCAGTAGTTGCGTCAGTCTCAAGTCTTCCTGTGAGGGTTCTTTCTCACCCGATGGATGGTTAGGCTCCACATGGAGATTGTCTGATTGGAGTACGGTACCGAGTCGGGGAGTAGCAAGTTTGCGGTCTTTTTTTCTGAGCACTTTGTCCCCAGCAACAAGCGGCATCAATCCTCCTTAGCCTCAAATTAGGCATTGCCTGATTTGCTTTCATTATCCCAGGCAATCTGCGCCTTGATGTCCTGGCCAGCTTGCTGCCTTTGGCGACTTTATGAAAATCGGTGAGTCTGTGACTGTGGTTATGAGCTTGAATTTCTTGCCCTCAAAGGCTTCTAGGTCGGTCGATTAAGCAGTCTTCTACTTTTAGCCATGAGTCTTCTAGCCGTTCTGTCTGTTTTTCCATGCTGTCTTCTAGCTTCTCTAATCTCGGCCAACTCTAAACCTTTCAAGACATGTTCGCGCCCAGACAATACCTGCTTTACATCCTGAAAAGCTAAAACCCACTCTGGACTTTGCTTGAACTCGATGCGTTCGAACTCATCACTAGTAAAATCATCGTTGCTCTGCCTATCGCAAAGGTCAAGTGATTCCTCGCATTTATTCAGATAAGTGAGTCGCGCAAGAAGCTGTTTGGTGGAGAAGGCTTCAAGCTTGCTCAATGGAACTGGAAATATCTTTTTGCGCTTCATGAGGTTGGCATGAGTGTTTGGTTTTCAACTATCAGGGCTTTTGGCATTGGCAGAGGTCATAGCCATTATCGAAAACGACCCGCCAAGTGCCTGGGGCTTCCAATCGCCAAGTAGAGTAGTACCTGGCGATTGGTTTGCCATCACTATCAAAGACAGGACCAATGGACTCAGCCAAGGTACCGGAGGCCAAAACTTCTACTAAGTCGGGTTTCCAGGCAAAGGGAGGTTTTGGAGAGGCAAAGAGTTTCTTCCAGTGCTCAAGTACAGCAGCTTTGCCACGCAAGGGACTGCCACCATTCAAGAAAACCGCTTCTTCGGAGACATAGGAAGCGAAGGCTTTGAAGTCTCGATCTGCCATGGTTTTGGCAAAAGCGGTTTCAACTGCTGTGACCTGTTGTCTCAATTGCTCGGCATTGCCCTCGGCTGGGGCGGCAGTGCTTTTCAGGGCAGTGAATGTGCCGATCATCAGTAAAAGCAGTAGGAGAAAGAAACGCCGCATCATCGCCTCAACAAGAATCCAACCTTCTTAATGTACCTGTTAATGCTTAGTCTTTCCTCTCAAAGTTCAATGCAAAAGTAGGTTCTGAGACAGGCTAAATATCTTGCTAAAATATGTTTGTAAGCATAGCTCTGCAAAATTCTATGACCTCTCAGCAACTTGAAGAACCCTCTCTACGGCTTGAAGCGCGAGTTGCGACTTTGGAAGTGGAATTGGCACAAATGAAACAAATGCTGTCTGGCATTGTCATAAATGAAGATCCTTGGTGGTTAAAAGTTGCAGGTAGCTTTGAAAATGACCCGACTTTTGATGAAGCGGTAAATTTTGGGCAAGAATGGCGTAAGACAGCTGAGTAAGTAATAAAGCGCCATAATGTACATTCTTGATACTGACCATCTCAGCCTTATCCAGCGAAATGGAGAAGAAGGAAAGCGAGTTTTGACAAGACTTGCAACTGTTGAAAAGACTGAAGTTGCCGTGACTGTTATTACTTACGAAGAACAAGTAAGAGGTCGGCTAAGCGTTCTATCGAGAGCGAAGACTCTGGATGAGCAGGTTTTGGCTTATCAATGGCTACAGCAACTTGTAAAGGACTATCGCTCGATTGTGACTGTTGCTTTTAGCCATGCATCCGCTAATGAATATCAGCGCTTACGCAAAGTCTATCCTCGTATAGGGAAGATGGATCTAAAGATTGCAGCAATTTCTCTAACCAACAATGCGATATTGCTGACCCGTAATTCATCAGATTTCAAACAAATTGTAGAATTGCAAACAAGTGACTGGTCAGGTACATAATGCTCTTCAAGAAAACTGTCTAGAACTCAACTACTCTTTTCCAGCAATATTCTTCTCGAAGGCAATCTGCGCTTTGATATCTTGCCCTGCTCTCCCCTTAGCGATGTTATGAAAGTCGGTGAGTCCATGACTGTGGTTGTGAGCTTGAATTTCTTGCCCATGATCTGCCAAGTACTTTTGGAGAGCCGGACGGTTAGCCCCGGTGAGTCTTGAAAGAGAAGACTGATTGATCGCCCATTTGTCTTCTCGCTTTGGCTGCTGATCGTTGAAGGCCATGAGAGATTGAACGGCACGATGGATTCTAGCGATGGCACTGCCTTTACCGGAAGAGTGCGCATTTTCTGGGATGGTGGTAGTCGTCGTGCCTGCTTCCACTGCTTCCACTGCTTTCCCAGAGTCAGAATCTTTAGCTGTGGATGCCCCGTTGCCGTCGAGGGGCTTCTCTTTGTATTCCTGCGGGTTTCGGTCATCGGATTGCGCTGTTGCGGAAGGGTGGCTAATCCACGGGATACCCACTGCCCT